>NZ_JBNHIN010000002.1:374134-382894 GCF_050054615.1 Streptomyces sp. YGL11-2 | reverse complement strand
CCCTTTCCCCCCCCACCGGCGTTCGGGGCCCGGTGCGCCCGGCCGGTGTCCGGTGTCCGGTGTCCCGTCTCCGGTGTCCGGTAATCGGTTGCCCGCTCCCCCGCCGCCGCCGACGATGGCCGCATGGCACAGGAGACCCGCGGCACCGCGCCCGCCCCGTTACCCGTCGAGATCCGCCCCGCCGAGCCCGCCGACGCCGCCGGCATCGCCGCCGTCCACCGGGAATCGCGGCGCATCACCATGCCGTACCTGCCGCCCCAGCGGCGCGGTCACAGCGAGGTCACCCACTGGATGCGGGAGAGCGTGCTGCCCCGCTGCCACACCGTGGTCGCGGCCCGGGGCCCGGAGATCCTCGGCTACGCCGCCGTCGACGGCGACCTCCTCGACCAGCTCTACCTCCGCCCGGACGTCCGCCGCGCCGGCATCGGCAGCCGGCTGCTCGCCGAGGCGCGGCGGCACAGCCCCGGCGGCCTGTCGCTGCACGTCTTCCAACAGAACACCGGCGCCCTGGCGTTCTACGCCCACCACGGCTTCACCGTCGTGGCCACCGGCGACGGCAGCGGCAACATGGAGAACCTCCCGGAGCTGACCCTGCGCTGGACCCCGGCATCCTCCGCCCCCGACCCGGCGGACAGGCCCCAGGGATCCCCCCGGGACGTCCCCTAGGGGATGTCACAGGTCAGCAGCAAACCCCGGGCGGGTCTCCCGGTCCGGCCTCCGAGCCCGCGCGGACCAGGTACTTTCGAAAGCGTGGCTGGATTCAGGATGGGTCGCGGACGGGATGCCCGCCCCGCGCAGAACGGACAGCAGCAGGGGCACCAGGGGCCGCACGCACCGTACGGGCAGCAAGGGCCGTACGGGCAGCAGCCCCCGCCTCCGCACGGCCAGTGGGTGCCCCCGCAGGCGCCGCCGCGGCCGTACGGCGCTCCCCCGGGCGGCCCGCGCCCGCAGGGGCAGCCCGAGTACCTCGACGACGGCGGCTATCAGGACGCGGGCCCGTCCTACGCGCCGTACTCCGACGACAACTCCCCGGGCCGTACCCGGGAGTTCAGAGTGGGCGAAGCCCCCGACGCCTACGGGGACGGGTACGGTCCCGCCGACGGCGAGTACGCGGCCGGCGGCACCTACCGCGCCGGCCAGACGACGGCGCCGCCGGCCGGCCCCCGGCTGCACTGGAAGCAGCTGCTGTCCGGTGTGGTGCTGCGCCCCACCCCGACGTTCTGGCAGATGCGGGACCACACGCTCTGGGGCCCGGCGCTGATCGTCACCTTCGTCTACGGCCTGCTGGCGGTCTTCGGCTTCGAGAAGGCGCGCGCGGACGTGCTGAACGCCACGCTCGGCAACAGCATCCCCTGGGTGCTGATCACCGCCGTGATGTTCGTCATCGGCAGTCTGATCCTGGGCGCGGTCACCCACACCATGGCCCGCCAGCTGGGCGGCGACGGCGCCTGGCAGCCCACCGTCGGCCTGTCCATGCTGGTCATGACGATCCCGGACGCGCCCCGGCTGTTGTTCGCGATGTTCCTGGGCGGCGACAGCCCGCTGGTGCAGGTCCTGGGCTGGGCCACCTGGCTCGCCACCGGCTATCTGCTGGCCTCCATGGTCAGCAAGTCGCACGACCTGCCGTGGCCCAAGGCCCTGGGCGCGTCCGCGATCCAGCTGGTCGCCCTGCTGGCCCTGGTGAAGCTCGGCACGCTGTAGCCGGCCGTCGCCCCGCTCCGGCCGACAGGAAGGGGCCCGCCCCGGGAGATCGTCTCCCGGGGCGGGCCCCTTCCGCTGTGCGGGACGCGCCGCCGCCACCTCACGGTCACGCGAACCGCTGCCCCGCCGACGTCACGCGAACCGCTGCCCCGCCGTCCCGTCGCACCGCTGCAACCGGAGCGGGTCCTTCGCCGCGCCCAACGTCAGGCACAGCGACGGCGCGGCGGCCGGCCGGAGGGTGCCGCCGTCCCGGACGAACTGCTGGTTCCCCGCGCCCGAGCAGTTCCACAGCACCAGCGCGGCGCCCGGCTCGTAGCGCCCGCCCGGCACGTCCAGGCACCGGGCGTGGGTCAGCTCCACATGGACCGACTTCTGCTCCGGGTCGTACCACCAGCCCTGGTTGCGCTGCCCGTTGCAGTCCCAGCCACCGACCGCGGTCCCGTTGCGGCTGGCGCCGCCGTCGGCGTCCAGGCAGCTGCCGGTCCCGGCGTTCTTCAGCGGCCGGAAGGCGTCGTCCCAGGCGCCCGGGTAGAGCTTCGGCTGCCCGGTGTTCGCCGGGTCCGCGCAGGCCGCCTCGCGCAGCTGCGGCGCCGCGTACAGCTGCGTCAGGCAGGACGCGAAGGCGCCGTGCCCGCGCACGTTCGGGTGGAACGACTGGCGGACCGAATTCGCGTCCGGCGGGAAGGGGTTGGTGATGTTCACGTACAGCCCGCGGGCCCACGTATCGGCCATGCACACCTCATGGCCGTGGAACAGCCGCGAGGCGTCGAGATAACTGGCCCCCGTGTCCTGCGCGATCTTCCGCATCCCGCGCTCGAACGCCGGCACCGCGGCGTTCCGCCCCCACGCCGCGTCCGACGTGTATCCGGTGCACCCGCCCGGCAGTTTGCCCGGGTAATTCGGGTTGTCCTCCACATCCGGCCCGATCGGGCTCGGATACGACATCACCACGAGCCGGTAGTCACCGTCGGCGTACCCCGCGCCCCGCATCACGGTCCGCAGGTCCCGCACCGTCGCCTCGATTTTGGGCACCAGCCCGTCGACCCGCACCTGCCAGCCCGGCTGGTACTTCGGCTCACAGGTGCCCTGGAGCAGGAACCAGTGCTTGACGCAGTCCGTCATCACCGGCCCGAACTGGAGATCGTCATTGGCCCCGGCCACCAGCAGCACCATCTTCAGCCGCGTGTTGCGGGCCGCGATCGCCAGGCTGTCGCTCTGCACCAGCTCATCCGGATACTGCTTGCCGCCGCCGATCCGGATATTGCCGCTGTACGCGCCGGAGCAGGCGACGTTGTAGGTCACGTCGGCCGCGATCCCGGTCCGGTGGATCGCCGAATCCGGCGACCGGTGGCACCAGTTGGTGGGCCCGTCGGTGCCCGGTTCGTACGTCCCGACGCCCTCCCCGGAAATCTCGCTGTCCCCCAGCGAGATCAGCGAGGTCTTCCGCTCCGCGACCGGCCGCACGGCGGAGTCGCCGTACAGTTCCGCCGCCTGCCGCGCCCGGATCCTCTCCAGTTCCGGCGAGAGCGGCCGCACGGACAACGGCCGCGCGGAGCGCGACCCGGCGGACGGCACCTGCGCGGCGCTCGCACCGCCCGCCGTCACCGTGAACGCGGCGGTCAGCGCCACCGCCGAGGCCGCCACGCCGGCACGTAATCGCCGCCCGCTCCACCACCTGTGTCCGCGTCCGCCGTGCGCCATCGGGCCTCCCCTCCGGTCTGCTGTTACCGCCGGTTTCTACGCGGCGGCGGCAACCGTTGGAACACCCGGAACAGAACTGGCCGAAACGCGCTCCACCCCACGCACCACGGGAACACCACGGGTACGGGAGCCCTACGGGCACGAGAGCACTACGGGGTGACCGACCCCGTCACGCGTCGAGGATCTGCCCGTCCCGCCGGACCACGGGCGCTTCGACACTCCACGGGAAATTGATCCAGTCATCCGTGCGCTTCCACACGTACTCGCACTTCACCAGCGACTGCGACTTCTCGTAGATCACCGCGCTGCGCACCTCCGCCACTGTCCCCTGGCAGAAGTCGTGCACCAGCTTCAGCGTCTTGCCGGTGTCGGCGACGTCATCCGCGATCAGCACCTTCTTCTCCGAGAAGTCGATCGCGTTGGGCACCGGCGCCAGCATGACCGGCATCTCCAGGGTGGTCCCGACGCCGGTGTAGAACTCCACGTTCACCAGGTGGATGTTCTTGCAGTCCAGCGCGTACGCCAGCCCGCCGGCCACGAACACCCCGCCGCGGGCGATCGACAGCACGATGTCGGGCTCGTACCCGTCATCCGCGATCGTCTGCGCCAGCTCACGGATCGCCCCGCCGAACCGCTCGTACGTCAGGTTCTCCCGCACGTCACCCACGAAATCTCTCAGACCTTCTCTTCGTCCCCGAAGCTCGTCTCCGAAGCGCACGCCGGCGCGGCGCCCCGCCTCACACCTGCGTACGGTGGAAATTCTTGAACGACCGGGACGGCGTCGGACCGCGCTGCCCCTGATACCGCGAGCCGTAGCGCTCGCTGCCGTAGGCGTGCTCCGCCGGCGACGTCAGCCGGAACATGCACAGCTGCCCGATCTTCATTCCCGGCCACAGCTTGATCGGCAGCGTCGCGACATTGCTCAGCTCCAGCGTCACGTGCCCGCTGAACCCCGGGTCGATGAACCCGGCGGTGGAATGCGTCAGCAGCCCCAGGCGCCCCAGGCTGGACTTCCCCTCCAGCCGCGACGCGAGATCGTCGGGCAGCGAGATGACCTCGTACGTCGAGGCCAGCACGAATTCGCCGGGGTGCAGGATGAACGCCTCGTCCCCCTCCGGAATGACCTCGCGGGTCAGATCGGGCTGCTCGACGGCCGGGTCGATGTGCGGGTAGCGGTGATTCTCGAACACCCGGAAATAACGATCGAGCCGCACGTCGATGCTGGACGGCTGCACCATCGACTCGTCGTAGGGGTCGATGCGCACCCGACCCGCGTCGATCTCGGCCCGGATGTCCTTGTCTGAGAGAAGCACGCAGACGAGGATACGCGCCCGCACACCCCCCACCGCACGACGAGGGCCCGGCCCCACCAGGGGACCGGGCCACGACTACCTCACCTCGACATCCTCAGCGAACATCACGAACGGTCGGCCGGAGCCGCGCGCCGCCTTACCGCTTGGCATGCTCCACGGGCACCGAGTGCCGCAGCCGAGCACAGCGCGGGCAGCGCAGCAGCCGTCCCGGACCGAGCCGGTCGGTGGTCTGCATCGGGAACGAAGCGGTGCTGAAGACATGCCCCTCGGCACAACGTACGACGGTGCGCTCCATCAAGTCCCTCTCCCAACTGCGTGGACAACAAAAGCCACATTAGGGGATGAACTGGGCGCAGCCGCAGGCGGCACTCCGATGCCCCACCGTACGCCCCAACTCCCGCCCCCCGCACCCGCGTCCCTCCCCGCGGGCACCACCCGGCCCGCCCGCCGCACCACACTCCGAACATGCCAAAAGCACCGCGGGGCGGCGATGGGGTAGAGTGTGCGACGACGCTCCGCCTCCAGATCCGAGGCAGGGTTACGCGGGTGTAGTTTAATGGTAGAACATGAGCTTCCCAAGCTCAGAGCGCGGGTTCGATTCCCGTCACCCGCTCCACTCAGAAGCCCCAGGTCAGTGATCTGGGGCTTAGTTGTTGCCTAGACCTCTCGGAGGCCGGCGCGCCCTCCGCGTGCCCCAACTCGCGGGAATGGCCCGGCCGGAGGGGTATTGGCGCGCCGCGCGAGGCACCCGACCATAGAAGCGTCTCGAATGGCGAGACGCATTTTCCCTGACGCGCGTCACCCATCAGCCATAGCTGATGAATTCGCATCCACAAAGCGGCGGTTGAGCTGAAACCAGTCCGCAGGCGCAGGCCAGCGCGGGACGCCCTGTCCGGCGCCGGGTGGCGGGGTGCCTCGCCGGCTACGGGGTTCGCCGGTTATCGGGTGGCCCTTCTGGGCGGTGGGTGTCGTTGGGGGCCGAGTGGGTGGTGCTCCGTGGCCGCCGATGGAAGCCGGTGGCCACGGAGGTGGCGAGGAGTCCCGCCCCGACCCCGTAGAGCCAGATCTTGGACCAGCTGACCGCGAGAATGAGGCCACCAAGCCGAGGCCGGCGAAAGCGGCTTTCAGCAGTGCCTGGCGTGCGGCCTTTCGGTCAGCGCGGGCCATCTCCGTTGCCTTCCTTACCATTTGTCACCAAGCTGCGGCCGAGAAGGGAGAGGGTGACTGTGCCGCCCTTCTGCGCGGCGGAGCCGACCGCGCCCCAGCTTCCAACGCGCTGCCCGTAGTTGGCGATGAGCGCGGCGCCGGTCGCGGCCCCCTTGGCGCCGTCCTGATCGCTTCCGGTGACGAGTTGGCGAGGCCCTTTTCCATGTCGGCGAGGTCGTCGAAGGACCAGTCGATGATCCGGCGGGCGGCATTGACGTTGAGGGAGTGGACGAATTCGCCCACCCGTCCCGCGGGCCGCGCCTGCTCCGCCCGAAGACGCAGCTGTCCCTCCTGGTCCCCCTCCTGCTCCAGGGTCTTCAACCGCTCGTAGAACGCGTCACCCGCTTCCTCGGACTCGGCCCGCTCCGCCGCGTCCTTCTCGATCACGGCCCGTACGTCTCCGTTGAGCCGACCCATCGCGCTGATGATCCGCCGCTCGATGGCCAGCAGGAGTTGATGATCAGGTCGACCCGGTACTTCGCCTCCGGGGTTCCCGGCTCGCCTTTCCAGCCCCAGATCATCCCTGCGGCGTGCGGGTCGTTGGAGTGCGGGAGTACCGATTGAGCTCGGAGATGAGGGCGCTGACGATCCGATCGTCTTTGCTGATGCCGTACCCGAGGTGCCACATCCTGATGCTGCCTTCGCCCTCGTTGTACCCGTACAGGACGCCCATGAGAAACCCCTCCGCCCAGGTGGATGACGGCCCTTACCGGGCGATCCCCGGCGGGCCCAAAATTCTGGGATCCACTGCCCAACCGGACAAGGGTGATGCTCTGCACGGATGCGCGAATCTGGCTGAATTGCCCATGCCCATGACCGGCCCCTCCCCGAAGGCCCGACATTCGGGGAGTTCCAGGCCACGCGGAATCGACCGAAAGCGCTGTCAGGCTCGGACGCCGGTGCGAAGTGATGGCGTGCGCAGGGGCGCGCAAGGTGGTTGAGGTGCTCCGGTAGCACCCGGTCCGCGCCCTGCCCCGGTGGGTTGGCCCGCGCCACTATGACCGTGTCCTCAGCCGGTGTCTGTTGGCAATGGCATGGGACGGCCCGCCGGTGCGTGAAACGGCGGCCCTTTGGATTCCACGGGTCTCATCGAGCTCGCGAAGAGCACGAATTGGCATGGCGCAACCACCCCACCCCATGGCACGACCAGCCAAGGAGGAATCACCCATGACGCAACGCGTGCCCGCCGCCTCCCAGCAAGTGCAGTTCCCGATCATCGAATCGTTCACCCAGGGCACCGTGCCCAATCCGCCCTGGAAGCTGCTCGGCAGTGCGCGGTTGAACGGCGGCAGCCTGGAGCTCACCCCCAACGAGGGCTCCCAGGCCGGGACGGCCTTCCTCGACGAGCCGTTCTCCTCAACGCTCGGCGTCACCATCGACTTCGACTACTCCTGTGAGGGCGGCGACCAGCTCGGCGACGGGTTCAGCGTCTACGTGATCGACGGCGAGCAGTCGACGGACCCCGGTGGCATCGGCGGAGCGCTCGGCTATTCCTTCACGAGGGACGGGGCGGGCGAGATCGTCGCACCGGGGGTCACGGCCGGGTACGTGGGTGTCGGCTTCGACAACTTCGGGAACTTCGCCACGAAGTACTCCGGTACGGGGGGAGGCTCCGCACGTCGCCCCAACACGGTCGGGGTACGCGGCTCCGGCAGTCTGCGGGAGGGGTTTCGCTGGCTGACCGGCGTCGAGGTGGACGGCGGATTCCGCGGGTCGTGGGACAACGGCTCCCACATCCAGATCTCCATCATCGACGGTCGGCTGACCGTACGGCACGCCGACAGGGCCAACCCGAACGGCACCCTGCTGATCGACAGCTTCGACCTCGCCGGTGCCGACGGGCAGACGCGTATGCCCGAAACGTTCAAACTGGGCTTCGCGGCGGGAACGGGCGCCGCCACCGCCTCCCACCGGATCAGGAACCTCACCGTCGCCCTGCCAGCGAACATGCCGCTGGAGATGAGCGGCCCCCAGACGGCGAAGGCAGGAGACCGGGTCTCCTACACCATCGGTGTGCAGAACCTCGGCCCCAACGACGCCCCCGACGCCGTGGTGGAGGGCACCGTCCCGGCGGAGCTGACCGACCTGGGGCTGACCTGCCAGGCAGAGAACGGAGCGGTCTGCGGCGCCGGTTCGGTTCGGGACGGGCTGCACCTGCCGATCGACCTGCCCAGGGGCAGCAAGGCATTGATCAATCTGTCCGGCACCATCGATCCGCGGTTCGAGGGCCGGTTCACCTGCACCAGCCTGGTCGCGTCGCCGACGCGCGCCAACACGGCCGGCCAGTACTCCGACTCGGTCACCACGGACGTCGAGCTACCCCCGGTCACCGTCACCCCCAAGGTCAACCTCCCCGGATGGGCGGAGCAATGGCCCGGCAACGGATGGATCATCAGCTACGAACTCACACTGGCCGCCAATGAACATCGCGTGGTGTGGTGGGAGATCTCCTTCGACGTACCGGAGGGTACCCGCATCAACCCGCACGAGCCTCATTGGTTCGCGGTGGTCAAGGACGGCACCGACGGGTCCGTCGTCATCGCCACGCCGGACGACTCCCACACCATCGAGCCCGGCGCGCCTCTCACCGTGGCCGTCCAGCTGCTCTACCCATCCCAGCACGACGCCGGTGACGGCACACTGCGCAACCTCCGTTCCACCGAGGTGACCCGGCCGTAGAGCCTCACCCGCACAGCGCTCCCGCTCGAAGTGGGAAGGCAGCCGGGCCGACCGCCGCCTCCTCCCGGAAGGCGGTCCTGCCGTCGGCTGTGCAGGGGTGATGCGGCGCACCCCTGTGGCCTTCCCACCTGCCGCCTACCGCTCGACGCTGCCGCCGGGG
>NZ_JBNHIN010000002.1:357508-373973 GCF_050054615.1 Streptomyces sp. YGL11-2 | reverse complement strand
CCGGCCGCCCCGGTGCGCCGGGGCGGCCGGGCCTGGGACAGAGCTGGTCGTATCCGTTTCTTGAGCTGAGAGGAGTACCGCCATGCCTGCTGCCACGATCGATCTGCCGCTGAGCTTCTCGGTCCCCGAGGACTTCCGGGACATCGACCTGACCGTCTCAGCGGAGGAGAACACCAACAAGCTGATCGGAGAGCTCACCGGTCTGGCACAGCGCCCCCGTGACGAGGAGATCGCCCACGCCGTCCTGGTGCAGCAGTCGATGTACGAGATGCTGTCCGCCGCCGGCGCGGTCTACGCCGGGATCCTGCTGGCCGGGCCGTCCGAGGACGAACCCGACGGCCGGCTCACCTCGCTCATGCTGACGGTCACGGCCCGGCCCAGCGAGCTGTCCAACGACCAGACCGTGCACCGGCTGGCCCGCACCATGGGCGCCATCTACCCCGAAGCGGAAGTGGGCGTGGTCCACCTGCTCACCGGCCCCGCAGTGCTGCTCACCGAGGACAGCAAGGTCGAGAAGTCGGTGAACCTCCTGGGCGACGGAGGTGGCCCCACCGTCGTGCGCCAACTGCACGTGTTCGTACCCGTTCCCGGGCGCCTGGCGATGGCGGACTTCTCCATCGCGACGGAGAACCTCGCCGAGTGGGACGACTACGTCGACCTCCTCGGCGAGGTCTGCAGGACCATCGAATTCACCGATTGACCCGCCACACGGAAGGAAGGGCTCAAGGCCATGAAGACGCTCTACACCATCGCCGAAGGCGACGGTCGTTTCCCCATGCACAACCTCGGCTACGAGGCGGGCCGTGGCGACCCCATCGTGGCGCCCGTGCACACCAAGCTCAACATGTACACCAGCAAGGCGAACGTGCGCGTCCCGTGGCGCTGGTCCGACGAGGTCCTACGGGCTGAGGACCGCTACCGCATCGAGCAATTGATCCGCGCCTACCTCTACCAGGAAGACAGGATCATCGCCGCCCTGGAGCGCCTGGACCATGAATTCGGTGACATGCAGTGGTCCTCCGAGGAAGCCAGCAAGCAGATCGATGACTTCCTCGACTCCCTCCGGCAGGCCGAAGAGAAGCGCAGGCGCGAGAACCCCATGGTCCGGAACACCCCGCAGCGTCCAGACAGGTCGGTCATCGACTTCACCGATCCCGAAATCGCGCACGTCCCCTTGCTGAACGGGGATGGATGGGCCTTCTCCGTCCCCGTCGGGCGGCTGAAGGACAAGGGCTACGGAGCGGACCGCATCCCGGACCCGGCCCTGCGCGACCTGATCGACCTCGTCCTCGCCGTACAGGCGGAGTACCAGCTGCAAAGCCTGCTGCTGAACCGCGAGTTCGAGCGGATCGTCGAGACCCGCGGCCAAGAGGTCGAATACCTGAGGGCTGCCGCCGCTGCCAAGGCAGCTGCGGAAGCTGGGGGAAGCAGCTTCTGGGGCATCCTCGGGGACGTCCTTGGGGTCGTCTCCGCCGTCGCCGGGGTCCTGGCGATGGTCCCGGTACTGACCCCGCTGGCCGGGCCCATCGCCCTCGCGGCGGCGGCCGGCTCCCTGGCCGCGCACACCGCGGACGCCGTCATCCAGGGCGACTGGGACGCCGGCACGATCGTCGGCCTGGGCGCCGACGTACTCGGCGCCCTGCCCGTCGTCGGCGCGCTCGGCAAGGCCGCACGGGCCGGCAACCTCGCCATGCGCTCGGTCGGCAAGGCCAGCGTGGCCGTCCGCAGCGGCGGGCGTGCCTTCCTCGCCGCGACCAGCGGCGCCGCCGCGGCCGAGGCGGGAACCATCGCCAACTACCTTGGCACCAAGAGCGCCACGTTCATCCGCGCGAGCGCCAGCCAGGGCAAGGTCGCCAGCAAGGTGATCCAGGGAACCGTCGATCTGGCCACCCAGATCCCCACCGCCCTCTCCCTGGCCGGCGCAGACGACATCGACACCGCGGAAGACCTCGCCACCGCTGTCGACTTCACCCAGGGCATGGCCGACAACGTCGGCGACTGGGCCGAGATGGGCGCCGCCGCAGCGCAGAAAGCCGGAAGGATCTCCCTCGCCCGCTTCGCCGCAGCATTTGCCTGACACTCCGTCACAGCTACATTCAGATGCCGCAGGCAGAGCAACACGAAAGCCAACCTGGCCAACGTTTCTCAGGAGGCATCAGAAGACCCGACCTGGTGCCGACCTGCAGATCAGGGTTTCGAGCGAAGACGTGGGGCCGGAGTCCCGTCATGTTCAGGCGGTAGCCGGTGGTGCCGGCAACGAGCCGAAGGCGGCTGACAGCCGCCTTCGGCAACAGCTCACGCGGCCGCGAGGGACCTGCCAGCCCCACGGCGGAGAGGGCAACTGCTCAGGCCAGGACAACCGGCTCGCCGCTCAACGTCACACCCGCCCGGCGCAGCTCGCTGATCGCCGTGCTGGTGGTGTCGGCGGCAACGCCGGCGGTGTAGTCGAGCAGGACCCGTACCGCGAAGCCCGCCCGTACGCCGTCCAGCGCGGTGGCCTTCACACAGTGGTCGGTGGCGATACCCACGACGTCGAGATCGCTGACGTCGCGGGCGCGCAGCCAGTCGGCCAGTGACGTGCCGTCCTGGGTCGAACCCTCGAAACCGCTCTTCGAGGCGGAGTGCGCCCCCTTGTAGAAAACCTCGTCGACGGACCCGGAGGCGACGGCGGGCTCGAAGTTCGGATGGAACTCGCTTCCCTCGCTGCCGACGACGCAGTGCACGGGGAAGGAGTTCTCGAAGTCAGGTTGCTTGGAGAAGTGGGCCCCCGGGTCGATGTGGTGGTCGCGGGTGGCGACGATGCACGCGTAACTCCCGTCAGCGCGCCGAACCAGATCGGCGATGGCGACGGCCCGGTCCGCGCCGCCCTTCACCGGAACACTGCCGCCCTCGCAGAAGTCCTTCTGCACATCAACGATGATCAATGCACGGCGCACGGCGAATCCTTTCCCGCGGGTGAACCCCTCGTCGGTATGGTCGCCCCCTCCGGCTAGGCGCAGACGCAGCACTCGCCAGCCGCTCACCCGACTGGCGCCGGGACGACACGCGTTGCTCGTCAACCGAGCACACACTGCGCAGCCGACTCCAGCCGGCCTCGGCTCCCTAGGAGAAATCTGGGAGAAGACGTTCTCCAGAAACCCCTGCGACACCACGCCAGACCAACCCACGCCAACCCTCTGACCTGGGCAGATACCAGAACACGCAGGTGAGGATCTTGCCCGTACTTCATTCGGGACGAAGAGGTCGTGGGTTCATGGGTTCACATCCCGCCACCTCCACTGACGAGGAGCCCCCCCCAGGCGCCGCCGGCAGCCGGCCGGTCCACCCCTGGCCCTCCCAGTACTGCCAGAGCACGTCGTGCACAGGTCGAACCGACGGTCGCATTGCTTCTGCTCGAAGGGCGCCAGTGGTTGACGCAAGTCGTCGACCTCACCTCAGGACGAGGCTCCGGGCCGTCGGCGTGCTGGGCTGCGGTCAGTCGCCCTCGGCAGAGACCCCACTCGCGGTAAGGACGCGGGCCTGAGTACCGCCCTACGCCCAAAGGGAACGACCGGTCCGTCCCGTGAGGAAGGACCGGTCGCTGTCTTACCTCAGCCCAGTGAAGAGCGTCCTTCTCTTTTCCTAAACGACGCAGGCGAAGGGGCAATGCGGCTGAAAGGCGCGGTTCATCCGATCAGTGGATGCGGAATCCCGATCACGGTTGCCAAGGTTTCCGAACACGTTCCGGCCGCGGTGAAATTTCATCTGGGCTGCTCAACCGATGCTCATAAGCCGGTTGGGCCGCAGGGAGGTTTCACCACCGGTTGTCGTGCCGTAGGAGGCGGCCAGGCGTTGGCAGCGTGTAATCCAGCGACTGGGTTAACGGACAACCGTAGGAGGACTATCCGTGAACACTGCCAAGAAGGCTGCCATGGTCCTTATGGCGGCCGGCATCGCGACGGGAGTGTCGACAGGCGCGGCTTTGGCGAACAGCGGTGCGAAGGGCGCCGCCGTCGGGTCACCGGGCTTCGCCTCGGGCAACCTGATCCAGATGCCGCTCAACATGCCGATCAACATCTGCGGCAACACGGTCAACCCGTGGGTCGGCATCCTCAACCCCGCCTTCGGGAACACCTGCATCAACAGCACGGGTCACGAGGACGAGCACGGCCGACACGGCAGGTTCACCGACCGGGACGAGGACGAGCACGGCCGAAACGGCAGGTTCACCGACCGGTAAGAGCGCGAGCACGGCCGACATGGACGGTATGGCCACGAGGACGAGGACTGATCGGCTTCGCGCCAAGGCCCTGCGGACCATCCGGTCCGCAGGGCCGCACCGGGCCCGACTCAGCCCTGCCGGATCGAGGTCGTCCATCGCATCCTCTCGGCAGACCCGGCGTCAGCGTTCGTCCTGCTGCTGCCCGCAGCCGCCTGCCTGACCCTGATCGCCGCACACGTGAAATCCCTCCGCCGCCACCCTCAGGGCCTGGGCCCGCACGAAACCCGCTCCGGCGTCCACAACCACGCCCTCCCCCACACCCGAGCGCGTACCCCTGCCACTCCGTCCGGCCCGCCCAACCCAGCCGATCCACACGTGTCATGGCCGATGGCACCATCCGACGGCCCCGAGACGACCTGGTGGCCATCTCTGCCCCTGCAACCCACCCCAGCCTCTGAGCACGGCGTGACGAGGACGGAATCGCCGGAACCGGCCGCCGTCCCACCCGTGAGGGGCACGTGAGCAGACGTTTTCGGCGCACTGTGGACGGCGTGACGACGCCCGCAGGAGGGGCCGGAGATTCGACCGAGCGCACCTTCCCCGCAGCAGCGCCTTCGCAGGTCAGGAAGGCACCAGGCTCCTGAAAGCCCCCTGATTCCCCAGCTCATGACGCGGTTTCGATTCCCGTCAGCCGCGATGTGGCCGCACTGGGCGTCATTGGGTGGCGGCCTCGGACGCTGCGAGAGTTCCCTCGCGACAAGTCTTGCCGACGTCCCCGCGCTGTCCTTGCCTCACCCATACGCCACGGTGCGATTGCGTGTGCAGGTGACGGGTGGTGATCTCGGAGCAGTGCCGCGCACTAAGGAGGACCGCGATGGACCAACCATCCATTCTGCCCCGTTGCGTGGCCGCAACGCTGGCCGCAGCCGCCCTGATGGCACTAGCAGCATGCTCGGGTGGTGGCCCTTCGGGTTCGGCGACGAAGTCGGCGTCGCCGCCCGCGCAGCTCACCGGGGGGGCAGGCCAACGCGGCCTTGATCAGTCCGTCCGCTCTGGGTGCCCAGTGGAACCCGGCCACCGGCGGCGCCACAAGGCAGGACGCGCTCCTGCAGAGCAAGGTCAACAAGGCCAACTGTCAGACACTCCTCGGGCGGCTGGAGTCGGGCAACCTCATGGGAGCCACCCCGACGGCCAAAGCCGCCGAGGCTTTCAACGAACCGTCCAGAAACGCCAAGATGACGTACCAGGTGGCGTCGTATTCCGAGGCCGATGCCGACAAGGGCATGGCCTGGCTGAAGACTCTGCCGAACGTCTGCGACGGGTTCACCGCCGTGGACCCCTCCGGGAACAAGGCGATCGGACAGGTCGTCCAGACGTCGCTGCCGAACGCTGGTGATGACCGGTTCGGCGTGCGGATGACCATGGCCAGCACCGTGCAGGGCCTCAGAACCACCCTGACGCTCGACGCAGCCGCCGCACGGATCGGGCCCAACGTCATCTCCGTGACCAACGGCGGCACTGGTGGGGCCGGCAGCGCCGATACCCAGCAGGCCGTCCAAAGCGGTGTTCAGCGCCTACAGAGAGTGCTCGCGGGGAAGACGCCTCAAGGCTGAGCTTGCCCGACGGATCAACTCGCCGCGTCGAGTAGTTTCTGGAATGCCTCGTTGACGGCCAGTGCCTTTCTGATGTCCTTGACGGTGGCATCGGGAATTGCGCGTTGGTACGAGCAAGCAGTGGCCTGGTGGGCCACGATGTGGTCTTTGATCTTGGGGTCCGAAATGCCGGGGTAGTTCTCGGTGTGCTGCAGGATGGCGTCGAAGACGTCCGGGATGTATTTGGCGAAGTCGTCGATGTAGGCGTCCCAGTCACCGTCGAAGTTCGTGGCGAACATCAGCCGAGTGTCGTCGTCGAAGAGGACCCAGCGGGAGTCGTGGAGCGTGCCGATGCGGGCGCTGATCTCCTTGCGGTGTTCCTCGAATGCCGGCTGCTGGAAGATTTCACGGATCTGTTGCGCGTGGCCGGGCTTGACGTTGAAGAAGAGGGTGAACTCGTTGGTCCGGCCGGACCGGAGGCCGGGGCGTTTCCGTTGCTGTGTGGTGGTAGTCATGGCGGGCGATCCTTCTGTCGGGTGGTGCGGGTGCGCCGGTTTTCGGGTGGTACCGCGGCCCGCTGCCCGGCCCGCTGCTCAAGTGTCGAGTTCGGCGAGCCAGTTCAGGGCGCGGATGCCGGGCATGAAGAGGTATTCGCCTCCCTTGGTGACGGCGAAGCGGGGTAGTTGTTGGAGGCGCCGGCGGACGGGGCGCCGGGGGATGGTGAAGGTGCCGGTGCCGTCGTTGTCGCCGACGAGAGGGTCCTTCTCGGTGCCCAGGCCGACGAAGTCGCCGTCGTTTGCCCACTGGGTCTTGAGGAACTCGAACTGCCGGACAAGATCGGCGCCCATGAAGATGAACACGATGCCGCGTTCGGCGCCGTCGTCCTCCAGTTGTCCTTCGGGAAGCATCGGTCCGTAGGTGGTCCCGCGGCGGAGAGCGCGGTGGATACGGACGTCCACCGCGGTGTCGGTGAGGGCGTCGCGGGGGTTCATGCGCCGGATGTGGGCGCCCATGGGGCAGCGCAGACCGGCGCGGTCGTCCTGGGCATAGGTGAAGTCGTTGGCGCGGGTAGGGTCGGCGGCCAGATCGGGGGCGTCGTGGTCCGGGGCGAGGACCAGGGGCGCTCCGCTGCGCCACCGCCCGACCATCTTGGCGGCCAGCAACTCCTCCTCCTCGGGTGAGGAGGAGTTGTCGTGGAGGTAGCGGCGGAAGTCGGCGACCTTGAGGTGGAGCTTGCGGAAGGCCACGTAGGTGCCGTTGCGGGCCAGCTCGTCGGGCCGGGGCATGGGGGTGAGCCGGCCGAGCTGGTTCTCGTAGCCCAGGACGAACTCGCCGGCCCTGATGGTGGGGCCGAAGCCGGGCAGGTAGCCGTAGTGGCCCCCGTGGTGGTCCCGGCCGGCCTGCAGGATGCTGGCCACGCCCGCGCCTTCCACGTCCGGTTCGCCGATGCCGTCGACGAACCCCAGGTGGGTGCGTTTGGTCGGTAGCTGGGAGGCGTCGAGCCGGTAGATCACCCGCACGCCGGGCAGGCCGTGCAGGGCTTCTCGGCCGGCGTCCAGCAGCAACTCCAGCGCCGACTCGTCCGGGGCGAAGGCGGACAGGGCGAGGTGGACGTCGGACCTGCCCAGTGGCGCGTCCCAGTTCTCGGGGCTGCTCTCGCCGACGTCCCCGAGCCGGTCGGCGCGCGCGGCCATGCCCTCGCGGAAGGCTTCGGGGAAGCTGTCGAGCGACGCCTGCGGCACACCCAGGGCCCGTAGCCCTGAGTGGCTGAGCGCCACGCTCAGCCACGCGCGGCTCGGCGGACGCCACCAGCGTTCGGCCGAGGCGACGTGCGGCGCCAGACGCGCCAGCATCCGGCGGCCGTCCGCCGGATCGTCGATGCGCAGCAGGAAGTAGGCACCCACATACGGGGAGGGGCGTTGCCGGAGCAAGGTTCCCTGGATGTCGTCCAGCTCCAGCTCCTGTGCCTGGCGCGTCGTGTCTGCCATCGCGTGCGACCTCCGTGATCTCGGGGGAACGGGCCCCGGCTGCGGCTGTGCGGATTCAGTGGTGGGTGACGGGGGTCTTCAGCGGCAGCACCTCGTCCGCGGTGCGCGGCTCACGCCGCTCCTGGCGGTTGAGGCGGTGACGCAGGACGGAGGAACGGCGGTAGACCTCCTTGCGGGCCCGCATCATGCGTCCCAGTGGCCGGTGCGCGGCCGTCACCCGCCACGGCGTGAAGGACAGGGCGTCCATCCGCCGGAGGTTCTCGTCCCCGGAGATGTCCTGCTGAGGCAGACGGAGCTTGGCCACAGTGGCGTACGGCGACAGCTCTTCGGGCCATTCGACAGTCAGGTCCTCCACCGGCATCCGCTCCAGATCGGCGCAGAGCTGGACCTGGAGATCAAAGGTGTACGGCCGTCTGCTCAGTTCGGCTGCCAGGGCCGGGCGGAAGACCTCCGCTGCGGAAGTGACGTCCATGCGGCGCTCGGCCACCATGGCCGCGCACGCCGGGTCCGGGGCGATGCGCACCTTGGCGATGTAGTCGCCGTGCCTCACCGCGCCCATCGTGGTGTACGTCGACAGCAGCAGGTTCACCAAGGGGCGCTGCGAGACGGTGAGGAAGGTCAAGAACTCCTCCCAGGCCCAGTCGTCCTCGCTCAGCGTGCCCTTCCCCGTCACGTAGTCGCGGTAGAAGCGGTGCCGGCCACGCGCGCCCTCGGCCATGTAAGCACTGGCTTCGAGGAACAGCTCCTGGATGAACAGGTAGTGCTGCACGGAGTTACAGAAGAAGACCGGCGCATTGATCGTGTTGTAGTCGAACGTCCGGCTGTCGGGCTCGTCGTCCAGCAGCGTCGGCCCCTCGACGTCGAACATCTTCAACGCCAGCCCCGTCGCCCGCCCCAGGCGCGCATCCGCCCCGGCATGGGGAGAGCCGTTGGAGAACCGCAGGAGCGCGTCGTGCCGGCCGGGGACGGCGTAGATGCCCTGGGCGTACTCCTCGGACAGCCCGTCCAGGATCTCCACTTCTCCCCGGACCAGCCCGTACCCCTTCGCGTGCGCGTCGCGCACCGCCTGGCCGGTGCCCTCGGCGGCCACCGAGCCGGTGATGTAGCGCTCCATCCGCGCGATGATCTTCTGCAGGTTCTCGTCGTATCCCGGCTCTTCGACCTCTACGTCCGGCGTGTAAGGGATGAACCGCGGCGACATCTTCGACCATCTTCTTCCGTGCCGGCCACCAGTGGCATAGGGCGCCTCAAAACGCCTCACAGCGTGCGGGCAACGGGACTCAGAAGCTCGTGGGAAAGGCGGGCGTCCCGGCTGTTGGGCGCCAACTGGTCAGTCCCGGAAACTGCCGCACAGGACCGCCTCACCCTCACCTCCACCATAGGCGCACCCTCATTCCGCCCGCGCGCCGAACCGCCCACGGCGGTTTTCCGGACAGCGACTCCTCACTCATTCGACAGCAGCAGCGCGCCGCGCCATCGTGGCGATCATCCTCATCCTCGCCACCCCACGTGGACGTCTCAACGGCGTCCTCTTCGCCCTCGGCTGGATCCTGGGGCTGGCGGCACTGGGAGCGATCATGCTGGCCGTGGGCGGCTCCGGAGGCGCCTCCAGCCACAAGCAGCCCGCCACCTGGGTGGGAGCACTCAAACTCGCCCTCGGCCTGCTGCTGGCCCTCTTCGGCGCCCGGCAATGGCGCCACCGCCCCACCGACCCCTCCCAGGCGCAGCTCCCGAAGTGGATGGCCGCGATCGACCGCTTCACCCCGCCCAAAATCCTCGGACTCGGCGTGGCGCTGTCGGCGGCCAACGCCAAGAACGCCCCGCTCACCCTCGCCGCCGGTGCGTCGATCAGCGCGGCCGGAATCCCCGTGCCGCAGCAGGCCGGGACACTCGCGGTCTTCGTGCTCGTCGCCTCGGTTGGCGTCCTCGCGCCGCTGGCCGTCTACCTGTTCATGGGGCAACGGGCCCAGCGCGTGCTCGGCAGCTGGCGAAACTGGGCAGCACAGCACAACGCCGCCGTGATGGCTGTCCTCTTCTTCGTCCTCGGCCTCAAACTGCTCGGCGACGGCATCAGCGTCCTCGCGTCCTGACCGCGCCGATGAACAACCCTGGGTGTAGGGCTGCGGGTTGAACGGGGCGGCGTGGAATTGCGGTGTCCGCTCCTCCCTGCCGGACTGCGATACCCCTCCGTGCGCCAACAAACGGCGAGTCATGCGCCTGTCGTGCGTGAGCGGACGTCGCGGCACCGCCCTCTCCCTCGTTCGGGCGCTCAACGGTCTTTCTCGGTGCGGCCCGCACCATCTGATCCAGCCCGGCGGCCACCTCCCGCCGCCTCTCAAGGTCACCGCACGCGCGCCGGGACGCCTGGTCAGGGTGATCCGGGAACGGCGAGGGCCGCCGTGCGGTCGGCAGGAGGTGAGCAGTGGGGCCGAGCGGTTCGCCGGTGATACGCGTGCCGGTCGGGGAGGACTCCGATCGCTGGGTCAGTCGGACGACGTGTCGACGTGTCGTCGGGTATTGCTCGTGGTGCACAACGTCAACTCCGCCGGACGGTTGTTGGACGTGGTGCCGCTGTTCCATGACGATCTCCGGGTGCAACTGCGGGTCATGTCCACGGAGTCGTCCGCGTTCCAGGGGGTCGGTGAACTGTTCGCCGCGTTGGGACTGCCGGTGATGCGTTGGGAACAGGCACTGGAGACGCCGGTGGGCCTTCCGGTATCGGCGAGCTTCGGCGGTCAACATCACTTTCTTCGCGGCCAGTTGAGGGTTCTGTCGCACGGGGTGGGATGCACTGAGGAGCCGCCGGCCTCGGCCCGCGGCAGGGGGATGGCCGGATCTCGTGCGTCGCCGGACGGGCCAGGTGATCGGGCCGTCGGCCGTAGTAGCCGACAGGTACGGTTTGGCCATGGATGCTTCCGGAACGAGCGCGGACGACGTGAACACCAGGCCGCCAAAGGCCGTCAAGGCCGCCGCGCGCCGCCTGCTGGTGGATCTGGGCGCCGGAGGGCTGTCCCTGGATGCCGTTGCCGCGTCAGTGATCTTGCCGTGAGCATCCAGGACCAGTCGGCCTTCTTCGACCGCGCCATCGCCGTGGCGGCCGAGGGAATCGGGCTCGTGGTTTTCTTGGGCGAGCACACCGACTGGTTCCGTTCGCCGCGTGCGCGGCGCCGGCGGGGAATCAGGCCGTGAACTCCACCAGAACCCTCTGCTTCGTCATAGCGGCGCTCTCGTCGTATGCCGCGCTCGTCTACCGGCTCACCCAGGTGCGGCGCAGCTGGCGGGACAACGCCTACCGCACCCTGGTGATCACGCTGCTGTTCCAGTGCCTCACCTTCACGATGGGCGCCGTCGCGATGGGGAGCGAGCGTTTCCTGGGCGTCGGCAACCTCGCCATCCTCGTAATGCACGTCTCGGCGGTCGCCTTCTGCGTCAGCTCGCAGATCATCCTGCTGCGCTGGGCGACCGCCACGGAGGACGCGGTGCGCAAGACCCGCTACTGGCTGATCACCGGTATCGCCCTCAACGCGCTGCTGATCGTGCTCTTCCTGATCGCCGACGGCCCGGGGCGGCCGGCCTCGGACTTCAACAGCGGCAGCGGTCAACCGCTGGTCCTCACCTACCTCCTGGTCTTCATCGTCTCCCAGGCGGTTCCGTGCGTCACCATCTTCCGCCAGTGCGGCCCCTACGCCCGGATGACCGACAAGGCCGAGCTGCGGCAGGCCCTGCGCCTGCTCTCCGTCGCCGCGGTGGTCCTCTTCCTCTACTGCCTGTCCAGGACCGTCAACATCCTCACCTCGGCGTGCGGGATCGACATCGGCGGCTGGCAGCTCGCCGCGAACGTCTTCAGCGCGGTGGGCATCGCCACCCTCTCGCTCGCCCTGACGATCTCCTCCTGGGGACCGTCGGCCGGCAAGCTGCTGGAGTGGGCACGCAGTTACCGCTCGTACCGGGCGCTGTACCCGCTCTGGCGGGATCTGTACGAGTCCTCCCCGGACATCGTGCTGGAGCCGCCGGGGGCCTCGGTCTCCGACCTCAATGACCTCGACTACCGGCTCCACCGCCGGGTCATCGAGATCCGCGACGGATGGCGGGATCTGCGCCCCTACATCGAGCGCACGGCCAACGGGGCGCCCGGCGCGGACCGCGGGGCGAGCGAAGAGTCCCGGCAGGCGCTGGCCGAGGCAGCTCAGATCCGGCAGGCCCTGCACGCCAAGCGCGTCGGCACCATCCCCGACGACAACAAGGACGCCGGCGACTTCGAGGACCGCGACACGAACAACTTCACGGCGGAAGTCGACTGGCTCACCAAAGTCGCGTGCGCCTACCGTAAGCTCGACAACGCGGGCTGAGATCACCCGCGTTGAGAGCTCCGCCCCGGTCTGTCCCCCGTCAGACCGGGGCGGGTTTTTTCTCGGTACTCCCCCGTTGTCCCCCGTTGCCCCCGTTGCCCCCGTTACTTGCGCTGTTCTCCCGTTGTCCCCCGCAGGCCCCCCGTTGTTCCCCCGTGTTCACCTGTCGGGCCGGGCGGGATGTCCCCGTCCGGTGCTGGACCGGCCCTTCCCCCGAGGGCCGCTCCAGGCCGACACGGCCGGCAACCAACTCGGCTACCCCCGTAAGCGAAGTTAGCTGGCAGCTATCGGCGGGATCCACGTTGACGGAGTCCCGGCCGATTGTCAACTGGTGGCTAATCTGCGAAACTTGGGATTAGCCGAGGGCTAACACCTGGGAGGTGAAGGGAGGGAGACTCACCATGTCCGAGACTGACGACCGACCCAAGTTGGCGGTGCGCCTGGACAACCTCTTCAAGACGGTCCGCCCCAAGGGCAAGCACTGGACCAACGCCGAGGTGGCGGAGGAGCTGAAGCGGGCCAACCCCGAACTCCGTGTCGGGGGCGTGTACTTGTCGCAGTTGCGGACGGGCAAGCGGTCCAATCCCTCCCCGGACCTCCTGGACGCGCTGGCGCGCTTCTTCGGAGTGTCGGTCGCCTACTTCTTCGACGACGAGGTCGCCGAGTCGGTGCTCAGCCAGGTCGCCGCCATCGAGGCGCTGCGGCAGGCGGGCGTCCGCTCGGTGGCGATGCGGGCGGCCGGGATGAAGAAGGAGAACCTCCAGGCCATCACGGCCATCATGGATCAGTACCGGCAGATGCAGGGCCTGCCGCCCGTCACCGACCCCTCGGAGGGCGAGTGAGGAGCACGGGGGCGTGAGGAGCACGGGGGCGTGAGGAGCACCAGGAAGGACCGCGCGGTCGACCAGGAGCGCCGCAGTCGGCTCAAGCGGCTCCGGAAGGCCGGCGCCCAGCGGATCGCCGAACTCGATCTGCCGGAGGTCTCCGACGTCGCCGAGCTCTGCCGCCACCTCAGCGAGATCCGGGACCGTCCGATCACGCTGGTCCCGATGCAGATGCCCGCGTCGCACCCGTGCGGTATGTGGGTCGCCGCACGCGACGAGGACCTGATCTTCTACGACGCCAACACGACCAGCGCGCATCAGGAGCACATCATCTTGCACGAGCTGGGTCACATCATCTGCTGCCATCGCGGGGCGGGTTGGCTGGACGAGGCGAGTGCCCGCCTCCTCTTCCCCAACCTCGACCCCGACCTCGTGCGGGACATGCTCCTGCGCGCGACCTACGACGACGTCCAGGAGCAGGAGGCGGAGATCATCGCCTATCTGCTCTCCCAACGGGTGGGAAGCACCGCGGAACGGCACGGCGCACCCGTGGCCGGGGACGCCGGACGGCCCCGGGACGCCGCGGACGCCGGGAAGACCGCCATGCTCAGCCGGATCGAACGCACCCTGATCTGACGTGGGG
This sequence comes from Streptomyces sp. YGL11-2, assembly GCF_050054615.1. NCBI lineage: Bacteria > Bacillati > Actinomycetota > Actinomycetes > Kitasatosporales > Streptomycetaceae > Streptomyces > Streptomyces sp. YGL11-2. The sequence goes on along the minus strand of NZ_JBNHIN010000002.1, from coordinate 360,376 downwards.
TACTCATCCGCCCGCGGCCGCCACCTCCTCGGCCAGGATCGCCACGGCCCGTCGGACGTCGTCCTCGTGGAGCTCGCCGGTGACGAAGAACCGCAGCCGGGCGAGTCCGCCCGCTCGACGATCCGGCGGAGTTCGACGATCCGCCCGGCCCACCGGCACACCGCCGGATGTCCCCCTTCGCCCAAGCGATCCGCGTTCCGGCGGCAGCGGAGCCCGTGACGCGGGTTCGATTCCCGTCACCCGCTCCCCAGCGAGGGCCCAGGTCAACGATCTGGGCCCTGTTTGTTGTCCGGCCTCTTGCGGCCTTGAGGGGTGACGGGCCGCGCGGGAATGCCGGGCTGCGGGCCGCCGGTGCGTCAGGCCGAAAGGCCGGCGTCCCGGGCCAACAGCGCGGCCTGGACCCGGTTTTCGCAGTCCAGCTTGGCGAGGATGCGGCTGACGTAGGTCTTCACCGTGGCCTCGCTCATGTGGATGCGCCGCCCGGCATCGGCGTTCGAGAGCCCTTCGCCGAGCAGTGCCAGTACGTCGCGCTCACGCCCGGTCAGTGCCGAGATGCGCCGGCGCGCCTCCTCGCCACGGCTCACGGCGGGTTCGGCCGCGAGCGAGTCGGCCACGTGCCGGGTGGCCGTGGGGGACAGGTACGCCTTACCGGCGGCCGCCGCCCGTACCGCCGCGATCAGTTCGCCGGGGGCGGTGTCCTTGAGCAGGAAGCCCGCCCCGCCCTGGCGCAGTGCCCGCAGGACGTTGTCGCGTTCCCCGAAGGTCGTCAGGATCAGCACGCGTATACGGGGGGCGGCCCGGCCGAGTTCGGCCAGGGCCGAGAGCCCGTCCAGGAGGGGCATCTGGATGTCGAGCAGGGCGACGTCCACCGTGTGGCGGCGCGCCAGCTCGACCGCGTCGCGTCCGTTGGCCGCCTCCGCCACCACCTCGATGTCGTCGGCGGAGGTGAGGATCATCCTGATGCCCGCCCGGATGAGCGGCTCGTCGTCGGCGACGAGGACGCGGATCACCTGGTCTCCTGTCTCCCGGCGGTCAGCTCTTGACGTGGAACTCCCGCTTGTCGGCCAGTTTGCCGTCCTTGAAGCAGAAACGGTAAACCGTGTCGGCGGCAGGGTCGTCCTCGTCTGCGGTGGACAGGAACAGCTGGCATGTCGAACCGGCCGGTTCGGCCGGCAGCTTGCTCCTGGTGCCGGACATGAGGAAGGAACTGCCGGAGGGCAGTGTGTGCCGTACCTGCGCCTCGGGCTCGCCCACCTTCACACCGGCGTAGACCTGCGGGTCGATCGCCCCCTTCTCGGCCTCGCGGACCACCGTGCCGACCCCGAAGAGGCCGGCGGCCACGAGCCCCACCAGCATGAGCAGGGCGGTCCCGCCGATGATCAGGCAGCCGTTGCTCCGCTTCTTCGCACTCATGATGCTCTTGAGCTCCTCGCGTGGGTCGAGTTGGTCGATGACCGGTTCACCCTCGCCGAGCGGCCCCTCCCCGTTCTGCCGCCAAAAGTCGTCCACCGCGCCGTCGGAAGTCGTCCGTGCGTTCCCCGAACCGTGCGCGTCGCCCGGACCGTGGCCGTTCCCCGCTCCGTACGGGAAGACGCCCGCGAGCCGGAAGCCGCCGTCCGCCGTCTTGCCGGCGTACAGCATTCCGCCGACCAACCGGGCCCGCTCCCCCAGGCCGGTCAGCCCCTGCCCGCCGCTGACCGCGGCCCGGTGCCCGGCGCCGGCCTGCGGTACCGGCCCGTTGCCCACCTCCACCACCAGGGAGTCCGGCTCATAGCGCAGGCTGACGGTGATCGGCGCACCCGGTGCGTGCTTGTAGGCGTTGGTCAGCCCCTCCTGGGCGACGCGATACCCGGCGTGGTCGGCCGTCGGCGCGAGCGGACGGGGCTCCCCGGATTCCTCCAGCACCACCGGCGTACCGGCGGCTGCCGCCGACTCGACGAGGCTCCGGATGCCGGCCACCCCCTTGGCCGCGGGTTTCGCGTCTTCCGGGGTGCCGTCGCTGAGGATGCCCACGACCGCCCTCAGTTCGTGCATGGCCGCCACCGACGCCTCGCGCAGCACTCCGACCGCCTCCCGCTGCCGCCCGGTCAGCTCCTGGTCCACCTCAAGCGCGCCGGTGTGCACGGTGATGAGGGCCAGTTGGTGCCCGAGGCTGTCGTGCATGTCCTGCGCGATGCGCTGCCGCTCCCGCATCCGCGCCTGACCGGCGATCATCTGCCGCTCGCGGAGCAACTGGAGGTTGCGCTCCTGAAGCGTCCGCAGCAGGGTGCGCCGCTGAGCCCAGTAGCGGCTGGCCAGCCCCGGAACCACCGCGAGCACCAGGAACACCACGGCCGTGAACACCGCCCCACCCGGAGCCGCCTCGGACCACGGCCACAGATCGAGCGCCTCGTAGACGGCGAAGGACGCGCAGAGGGACACCGTCGCCCGCAGCACCCCGTCGATCCTGCGCCCCGCGGACCAGGCCACCACGGTCAGCAGCAGGTCGCCGCCGTCGGTCCCGCCGCCCAGGGCACCCGCGACGATCAGCATGGCCTCCGGCAGGGCACGCCGGAGCAGGGACGCCGTCGCGACGGCCGCCGCGACGAGCGCCATCCGCAGCCCGCCGTGCCCGCCCAGCGCCTCCATACCCGCCGCGAGCAGGGCCAGTACGACAGCCAACACGCATTCCCCGGCCACCCGCCGCCGGGACCACTGGCCCGGCTCGGCCAGGCGCCGCCACAGGGCACCGGCCCACGCCCTGGCATCCACCCGCTCCACGCTCTTCACGCTCGCACCATAGGCAGCGGCGCCGCCGGGCGGCGACCGACGAAGGTCGCGTGACCGGTCCACGAAAGTGGTCGCGGAGCCGTGCCCCGCCGGCCGGCG
>NZ_JBNHIN010000002.1:329794-357467 GCF_050054615.1 Streptomyces sp. YGL11-2 | reverse complement strand
CGCCGTGGCACCGGACGACCTCCACCTGCGCCGCCTCCTCGACACGGCATACGCCGCCGTGCGCGGCTCCACGGCGCGGCCGTGCCCCGCCGGCCGGCGGGGCACGGCCGCGCCGTGGAGCCGCGCACGGCGGCGTATGCCGTGTCGAGGAGGCGGCGCAGGTGGAGGTCGTCCGGTGCCACGGCGGTGGCGAGTACGGCGGGGCCGGCGAGCGGGGCCGGCTCGGCCTGGCCGGTTTCCGGGGAGCCGGCGAGCAGCCGGGGTGCGGTCGGGCGGCGCCCGAAGTCCGGGTCGACGACGAGGAGTTGGCGGACGGCCCCGTGCCCGCGCGGGTCGTCCGTCGACGGATCCGCTCGCCGTGCCCGGCACGGCCGCGGCTAAGGTCGTCCGCGTGAACCGTACGGACAGGTTGTACGCGCTGGTCGAGGAGTTGCGGGCCGCCTCGCCCCGGCCGCGCAGTGCCCGGTGGCTCGCCGGGCGCTTCGAGGTCAGCGTGCGCACCATCGAGCGTGACCTCCAGGCGCTCCAGCAGTCCGGTGTGCCGGTCTACGCGGAGCAGGGACGCACCGGGGGCTACGTCCTGGACAAGGAACGCACCCTGCCGCCGCTGAACATCACCCCGGCACAGGCCACCGCACTGGCCGTCGGACTGCACGCCCTCGGCAAAACCCCCTTCGCCACGGACGCCCGCGACGCCCTGCGCAAGGTGCGGGCCGTGATGCCGGAACGGGAGCGGGCGGCGGCCGACGAGTTCGCCGCGCGGGTGCAGCTCCTGGTGTCGCCGGCGCCGCCGCCCGAGGTGTCGCGCGTACTGCGGGACGCCGTGTCCGACCGTCGCGTGCTGCGGCTGGTCTACGCGGACGCGCGGGGCGCGACGACCGACCGGCTGGTCGAGCCGTTGGGGTTCCTCGGTGGTGAGCGGTGGTACCTGATCGCCTGGTGCAGGCTGCGGGACGCCGTCCGCGGTTTCCGGCTCGACCGGATCCAGGAGGCGAACCGGCTCGACGAAACCGCGCCGCCGCGGCTGGTCGACCTCGCGGAACTGGACACCTTCGGCCACGAGAAGACCGGGCTGAGCGAGGTCGTGAAGTCCGGTTAATCACCGACAGGACGGTGTCGCCGGAGCGCCGGAGAGTGGTGCCCACACCAAGCGGAGGGCCGACCGGCCCCAGTGGAGAGGCATCCGAATGACCACGCACACCCCGGCCACCGACCTGACCCGCGACCACGCCGTCACCCTGTTCGACCAGTGGACGGCCATCTGGAACGGCGAACTCGCGCTCGCCTCGCGGATTCTCGCCCCCGCATTCCGCATCCGCTTCGGAGGCGCCGCCACCGCCGACGCCGATGCCTTCCGCGGCCCGGACGACATCGCCGCCTACATCGGCGCGTTCCGTGACCGCTTCCCCGCTCCCGGCCTGCGCTACGCCGTCGACGGCGCTCCCGTCGTGGACACCGGGACCGGATGCGCCGTCGCCCGGTGGACCGTCGATGTGCCGGACGCCGAGGGGGCCGTGGTCACCAAGAGCGGGATCGACATGTTCGCGATCGACGGCGGCCGGATCGCCGAGGTGTGGTCGATCACGGGCGCGCGTCGCTTCGCGCCGTGACACCCCCGCACGGGTTGGCCAGGGCCGTGGTGGACGGCAACTCACCTGCCGGTCCGGCCCGATGGGTCGCCTGCAGGTGAACACCCTTGCGGGCCGGGCGGGTTGTCGGCCCCCAGGAGACCGTTGTTCTTCTCGGCATCGAGGTACGCCTGTCGGCTCGGCATTGAGGTACGCCTGTCGGCATCGAGGTGCGCCTGGATCCGAGGGGGCGCACCCGGGGCCCGGCGGCCTGCGGCGGGTGCTGCGGGTGCGGTACGGGCGTCGGCCGTGTACCGCACCCGCGGCAGGCGAGGTGTCTGCGGGTGGGCGACGACAGCGGCGGGGGCGGGCGGCACGGTGGACAGGGCCGGGAGCCGGAGCGGACGGCGTCCGCCGAAAGGCCCCGGGCACCGAGAACTTCGGTGACTTCCGTCGTTCGTCGCGAAAGGACCGCTGCGTGAGCCAGACGTCACACGTCACCGGGAGGCAACCGGTGGCACGGACCTGCCCGTTCGACCCGCCCGCGGAGTACCGCACGCTGCGGGACGAGGCCCCGGTCGCCGAGGTGACCCTGCCCGATGGCGCGACCGGCTGGCTGGTCAGCCGGTACGCGGACGTACGGGCGGTGCTGTCCGACCCGCGGTTCAGCTCCCGCCGGCGGCAGCTGCGGACCGGCGACCCCGCGGCGGGCACGCCGGCGCCGCCGCCCCCGCCCGGGATGTTCATCCTGATGGACGCGCCGGAGCACACCCGGTTCCGCCGGCTGCTCACCGGGCAGTTCACGGTGCGCCGGATGCGGCAGCTGGCCCCCGCCGTGGAGCGGATCGTGACCGAGCACCTGGACGCGATGGCCGCCGCCGGGGGCCCGGTCGACCTGGTCCAGGACTTCGCGCTGCCGATCCCCTCCCTGGTGATCTGCGAGCTGCTCGGGGTGCCGTACGCCGACCGGGAGGAGTTCCAGCGGAACTCGGCCACGCTGATCCGGCTCGACGCGACCCCCGAGGAGGTACAGCAGGCCCACGCGGCGATGAACGCGTACTTCCACCGGCTGGCGGCCGACAAGCGGGCCGAGCCCTGTGACGACATCCTCAGCGAGCTGGTGCAGTCGGGCGAGCTGACGGACGAGGAACTGGCCGGCGTCGGCGGGCTGTTGCTGCTCGCCGGACACGAGACGACCGCCAACATGATCGCGCTGGGCACCATGTGCCTGCTGCGCAACCCCGGGCAGCTGGCCGCCCTGCGCGCCGACCCGTCGCTGATGGACGGCGCCGTCGAGGAGCTGCTGCGCTACCTCAGCGTCGTCCAGTACGGGGTGCGCCGCACCGCCCGGGAGGACGTGGAGCTGGACGGCCACCGGATCGCGGCGGGCAGCATGGTGGTCGCCGTGCTGTCGTCCGGCAACCGCGACACGGACCAGTTCCCGGACGATCCCGACCAGTTGGACGTCAGCCGGACAGGCCGCTCACATCTCGCCTTCGGCTACGGCATCCACCAGTGCCTGGGACAGCAGCTGGCGCGGGTCGAGATGAAGGCCGCGCTGTCCGCGCTGTTCGCACGGTTCCCGGACCTGCGGCTGGCGGTGCCGGTGGAGGAGGTGCCGATGCGCGACGACATGCTCGTCTACGGCGTCCACGAGCTGCCGGTGACCTGGTGAGCGCAAGCGCGGCGCGGCGGCGCGCCACGACTCCGCAGCACCCCACCATCCCGTACGGAGGATCCCTGTGAAGGTCACGATCGACGAGGACAGGTGCGTCGGCGCCGGGCAGTGCGTGCTGGCGGCCGAGGACGTCTTCGACCAGCGCGACGAGGACGGCATCGTCGTCCTGCTCGACCCCGCCCCGTCCGACGCGCGGCTGGTCGAGGTCGAGGAGGCCGCCGCCAGCTGCCCGGCGCTCGCCATCACGGTGGAGAGGTAGCCGGCCGCAACGGCTTCGCCGCAGGTCCGGAACGGGATGCGTACGGTGAGGGAGTGCAGTTGAGCGACCGGACCGGGCGGCCGGGGGCCCGTCCCTGGACGACGGATCCGGTGGTCGCGGGGCTCTGCTTCGTGCTGTCGAGTCCGGTGGCGGTGATCACCGCGTACTACCACCGGACGCCGGCCGCCTGGTACCTCGGCGGCCTGGCGCTGGCCTGCCTGCCGCTGCTGGCCCGCAGCCGGTGGCCGTTGCAGGTGGTCGCGGCGACCCTGGCCGCCAACATCGCCCAGCTCGCCCTGGTCTCCTTCCCCGGGCCGTCGCCCGCCGCCGCCGCGGTCGCGCTCTACACGGTGGCGGTGCGCACCGAGCGGCGGACGGCGTGGCGCGTCGGCGGGGGCGCCACCGCGGTCCTGCTCGCCGTATCGGTGATCCGGCAGCCGAGCCTGGACAACCTCTGGCCGCACCTGGCGGTGCTCGCCACCATGGGCCTGGCGGCGGCCAGCGGCGACGCCGTGCGCAGCAGCCGCCGGCTGCTCGCCGCCGCCGTGGAACGCGCCGAGCGCGCCGAGCACACGCGGGAGGCGGAGGCGCGCCGCCGGGTCACCGAGGAGCGGCTGCGCATCGCCCGGGAGCTGCACGACGTCGTCGCCCACCACATCACCCTGGTCAACGCCCAGGCGGGCGTGGCCCACCACCTGATGCGGTCCGACCCCGACCACGCCTACCAGGCGCTGGAACGCATCCGGGACACCAGCCGGACGGCGCTGGACGAACTGCGCACCACCGTGGGGCTGCTGCGGCACGGCGAGTCCCCGGACGCGCCCCGTGAGCCCGCACCCGGCCTCGCCGGCCTCGACGCGCTGCTGGCCTCGTTCCGGCACAGCGGGCTCGACGTCACCCTGGAGCGCACCGGCCACCCCGCCGAGCCGGCGTCGATCACCGGCCTGGCGGCCTACCGGATCATCCAGGAAGCACTCACCAACACCCGCAAGCACGCCGGCCCCGTGGCGGCGCGGGTCCGCCTGGACTTCCGCACCGACGTCCTGCGCCTCACCGTCGAGGACGACGGCCGGGCCGGGACCGGTACGCGGCCCGGTCCCGGCGCCGGGACCGGGCACGGGATGATCGGCATGTACGAGCGCGCCAAGGCCGCCGGCGGCACCCTCACCGCGGGGCCGCGCCCCGATGGGGGCTTCCGTCTCCACGCCGAACTGCCGCTGCACACCGGCCGAAAGGGCTGACCATGACCATCCGCGTCCTGCTCGCCGACGACCAGGCGCTGCTGCGCGGCACCTTCCGGATGCTCATCGACTCCACCCCCGGCATGGAGGTCGTCGCCGAGGCGGCCACCGGGCGCGAGGCCGTCGCGCTCGCCCGCAGCCGGCGCGCCGACCTCGTGCTGATGGACATCCGGATGCCCGACGTCGACGGGATCACCGCGACCGGGCTGATCACCGCCGACGAGGACCTCGCGGGCGTGAAGGTCCTGGTCCTGACCACCTTCGAGAACGAGGAGTACGTCGCCGAGGCGCTCCGCGCCGGTGCCAGCGGCTTCCTCGGCAAGGGCATCAACCCCGGTGAACTCCTGGACGCCATCCGGCTCGTCGCGGCCGGCGACGCCCTGCTGTCACCGCACGCCACCAAGGCCCTGATCGCCCGCTTCCTGGCCCAACCGGCCCCGCGCAGCCGTACCGCGCCGCCGGGGCTCGCCACGCTCACGCCGCGGGAGGAAGAGGTCGTCACCCTGGTCGCCGCGGGCCTGTCCAACGACGAGATCGCCGAGCTGCTCTTCGTCACGCCGCTCACCGCCAAGACGCATGTCAACCGCGCGATGGCCAAGCTCGGCGCCCGCGACCGGGCACAACTCGTGGTCCTCGCCTACCGGACCGGGCTGGCCCACCCGGACGACCCGGACCCGCGGGAGCGCCCCTAGGGCCTGTCCAACGGGTCGGGCCCTAGCTGGGGTTGAAGACGACGCTGGCGAAGCGTGTGCCGGAGGGGGCCGAGGCGCCCGGGGCGAGACGGGTCGCCGGTCCCTTGCAGCCCTTGCGGGCGTAGATGCGGAGGGGCTGCTTCATCCCGTTGCGGGCGCCGCGGGCCTCCTGGCGCATGTCGAGACACCGCTTGCCCGGCAGGTTCCGGACGAAGTACTGCTTGCCGCCGGGCCCCACCCAGCCGAACGTTCCGCTGTCGGCGAGCGCCGCGCTTGCGGGGAGGGTCACAGCCAGTGCGAAACCGGTGATACCGAGGGTGATCGGGCGGAACAGACGCATCATGGTCCCTTCGTGAGGAGAGCGAACATTTACCACTGGGGCCAACGGCCGAGTCCGGGGAAGGAAACGGGCCGGTGGGCCGATGGATGGAGGGCACCCGCAATCGGGGCCGGAACGGGGAGAGATGAGCGATCCGGAGATCAGGGCCGCACGGCCCGACGAGCGCGCGACGGTGGAGACCCTGTTCACCGAAGCCTCAACCTGGCTTGCCGCACGGGGAATCGACCAGTGGCAGTACCCACCGCGCCGCGACCTGATCACCGCGGCGCTGCGGCGCGGCGAGCTGTTCCTCGCGCTGCGGCACCAGCGCCCCGTCGGGATGTTCCAGCTCGACGGCTTCGCCGACCCCGAGTTCTGGGGTGCCGCCGACCGACCGGACTCGGCGCTGTACGTGCACCGGATGGCGGTCGGCCGGCAGGCCGCGGGGGAGGGGATCGGGGCCGTGCTGCTGGACTGGGCCGCCGGCCGGGCGGCGGCGGCCGGGAAGGCGTATCTGCGGCTGGACGCCTGGAAGGACAACCCCGGGCTGCACCGCTACTACCGCTCGGTGGGCTTCGTACCGGTGCGCGTCGTGGACCTGCCGCACCGGCGGTCGGGTGCGCTGTTCCAGCGGGCGGTGTGACCGGGTCCGGGCACCGCGGCGCCCGCGGGGCTCTCGCGCTGCGTGATCAAGGGCACACGTACTGCCCGGTAATGTCGGGCGGTCGCGGACCTAGAGTGAGCCCGGCGGTCGCCGTCGGATGGCGGGTGGGGGCGGCCGGGATGCCGATCCGAGTTGGGAGATGTGGATGCGCTCTCCGAAGGACTTCTTTCGCCCGTTGGCGGTCGGGGCACCGGAGCCGGTGCGGGAGGTACCGTTCCGTCCGTCGCGGATGATCCATTTCTTTGATCCGGGGAACCCGAAGATGGCGGCCAAGGTGCCGGCCATCGCGCCGACGGTCGATGTGCTGCTCGGCAATCTGGAGGACGCGGTCGCCGCGGACCGCAAGGAGGCGGCGCGGGCGGGGCTGGTGGAGGTCGCCCGGAGCGTCGACTTCGGCGAGACGCAGCTGTGGACGCGGATCAACAGCCTTGACTCGCCGTGGGCGTTGGACGATCTGCTGACGCTGGTCACCGAGATCGGCGACCGGCTCGACGTGATCATGGTGCCGAAGGTGGAGAGCGCCGCGGACATCCACTACGTGGACCGGCTGGTCGCCCAGCTGGAGGCGCGGGCCGGGATCCGGCGGCCGATCCTGGTGCACGCCATTTTGGAGACGCCCGCCGGTGTCGCCAACGTCGAGGAGATCGCCGGGGCCAGCCCCCGGATGCAGGGGATGTCGCTGGGGCCGGCCGATCTCGCGGCCAGCCGGCGGATGAAGACCACCCGGGTCGGCGGCGGGCATCCGGGATATCTGGTGCGCCAGGACCCGGACCGGGAGCGCCCGGACGCCCCGCGCGCCGCGTTCCAGCAGGACCTCTGGCACTACACGATCGCGCGGATGGTGGATGCCTGCGCGGCGCACGGGATCCTGCCGTATTACGGGCCGTTCGGCGACATCAAGGACACCGTCGGCTGCGAGGACCAGTTCCGCAACGCGTTCCTGCTCGGGTGCGTCGGGGCGTGGAGCCTGCATCCGGTGCAGATCGGGATCGCGAAGAAGGTGTTCTCGCCGGCCCCGGACGACGTCGCCTGGGCGCGCCGGGTCATCGCGGCCATGGGCGACGGCACCGGCGCGGTGATGATCGACGGCAAGATGCAGGACGACGCCACGTTCAAGCAGTGCCAGGTGGTGGCGGAGCTGGCGCAGACGCTCGCGGCGCGGGACCCGGAGCTGCGGGCGGCGTATGCCGCAGCAGGGGAGGAGCAGTGACGGACGTGGTGCGGAGCACGGAGGCGCACGGTGCCGTGCGGGCCCGGCGGTCGGTGCTGTACATGCCGGGGGCCAACGAACGGGCGCTGGAGAAGGCCAGGTCGCTGCCGGCCGACGCGCTGATCCTCGACCTGGAGGACGCGGTCGCCCCGGACGCCAAGGCCGAGGCCCGGCAGCGGGTGGCGGCGGCCGCCGCCTCGGGCGCGTACGGGCACCGGGAGGTGACGATCCGGGTCAACGGGCCCGGAACGGCGTGGCACGCCGACGACCTGCGGGCGGCGGCCGAGGCCGGTCCGGACGCGGTGGTGGTGCCGAAGGTGGAGTCCGCGCAGACCGTACGGGAGGTCGAGCGGGCGCTGGAGGCGGCCGGGGCGCCGGACCGCACGGCGATCTGGGCGATGGTGGAGACGCCGCGGGCGATGCTGGACGCCCGTGCGGTGGCCGGGGCGAGCGAGCGCCTCACGGTGCTGGTGATGGGCACCAACGACCTGGCGAAGGAGCTGCACGCGGAACACGTGCCCGGCCGGGCTCCGCTGCTGACCGGGCTGTCGCTGGCGCTGCTGGCGGCCCGCGAGTCGGGGAAGGCGATCCTGGACGGGGTCTACAACGACGTGCGGGACCTCGTGGGGTTCGAGGCGGAGTGCGTCCAGGGCCGGCAGTTCGGCTTCGACGGGAAGACGCTGATCCATCCGTCCCAACTCGAACCGTGCAACCGGGTGTTCGCACCGGCCGAGGAGGACATCGCCCGCGCGCGCAAGATCATCGAGGCGTTCGAGCTCGCCGAGCGGGAGGGGCGGGGCGTGGTCACCGTCGACGGGCGGATGATCGAGAACCTGCATGTGGAGGACGCCCGGCGGGTGCTGGCGCTGGCCGAGGCGGTGGCCGGGCGGTAGCGCCGTACTGCCGGGAGCCGGTGGCCAGGGCCGTCACACCGCGTCCGGTTCCGGGCGGAGGGTCAGGGTGGCCTCCGCGACCGAGACGGCGCAGGGGCGAAAGCCGCTGCCGATCCGGTCGAGGAGGGCCGCCAGCCACCGGCAGTCGTCCGGCCCGGCGTACCGCAGACGCATCCGGTGCGCCTGGAAGAGGACGATCCGCAGTGCGTGGAGGCGGCCGGTGTCGGGCTCCAGGGAGGCGAGGTAGAGCGGGCGCAGGTCGTCGCGGTAGCGCTCGAAGCCGGTGATGCCCTCGTAGTCGTCGATGAAGTCGCCGCAGCCGTGCAGGACGAGCTTTCCCCGGTAGACCTCCAGGGGGCGGGGGTGGTGCGCGGAGTGGCCGTGGACGACGTCCACACCGCCGTCGACGAGCGTGTGGGCGAAGGCGATCTGCTCGGGGGAGACCTCGTAGCCCCAGTTGGAGCCCCAGTGGACCGAGGCCACCGCCAGGTCGCCGGGGCGCTTCTCCGGGCCCAGCCGGGCCACCAGCTCGGTCGCGGCGGCGAGCGTCGGGCGGGCGACGAAGTGCACCCCGCCGTGCCGCGCGGTCGCGGCCCAGGTGCGGGGGATGCCGCTGGACGGCATCCCGAAGGAGAGGGCCAGCAGCCGGCGGCGGCCGTCGAGGGGGACGGCGGCCGGGTGCCGCGCCGCCGCCGCGTTCGCCCCCGCGCCCGCGGCGCGCAGGCCCGCGCCCGCCAGGCTCTCCAGGGTCTCCGCCAGCCCGGCGCGGCCGAAGTCCAGGACGTGGTTGTTGGCCAGCACGCAGACGTCCGGGCGGGCGGCGGCCAGGCACGGGAGGTTGGCGGGGTTCATGCGGTAGTGGATCTGCCGGCCGGGGGCGAAGGTGTCGCTTCGGGTGACGCTGGTCTCCAGGTTGATCACGCGGGCGGCGGGCGCGGCCCCGTCGAGGACCGCCAGCGCGTCGCCCCACGGCCAGGGGAAGGCGACCGGGCGGGGGATCGGGCCGTTCGCCGCCTCGGCCAGCCCGATGTAGGAACGGGCGTCCGCCACATACGGCTCGCGCAGCTCGGGATCGCCGGGATGCGGCAGGATCTGGTCGACACCGCGGCCGAGCATCACATCGCCGCAGAGACTGACTGTGACCAGATCACCGGCCATTTTCCCAGGTTAAGGCGGGTGGCGGGGGTTGTCATGCGGCGGGCCGGGGCGCCGTGGGCGGACCGAAGCGGCGCCGGTACGCGGACGGTGTCAGCCCGGTCTCGCGGCGCATCAGGGCGCGCAGATTGGCGGCCGTGCCCAGGCCGCACTTCCGGGCGACGACGTCGAGGCGGGGCTCGCCGCGTTCGATCAACCGGCAGGCGAGGGCGAGCCGTTCGCCGGTCAGCCAGGCCAGCGGGGTGGTGCCCAGCTGGGTGCGGAAGCGGCGGTGGAGGGTGGCCGGGCTGACGGTGGCGCGGGCGGCCAGGCCGGAGACGGTGAGCGGGGCGTCCAGGTGTTCCCGGGCCCAGGCCAGGAGGGGGGCCAGGGAGGCGTCGGCAACGCGCGGAACGGGGCGCTCCACGAACTGGCGCTGGCCGCCGTCCCGGTGGCCGGCGAAGACCAGCCGGCGGCTGACCGCGTTGGCGATCTCCGCGCCGTGGTCGCGGCGGACCACGTACAGCCCCAGGTCGAGCGCCGCGGCGCTGCCCGCGGCGGTGAGGATGTCGCCGTCGTCCACGAACAGCACGTCGGTCTCCAGCCGGACGGCGGGGAAGCGGCCCCGGAAGGTGTCCGCCCACCGCCAGTGGGCGGTGGCCCGGCGGCCGTCCAGGACCCCCGCCTCGGCGAGGGTGAAGGCGCCGCTGCAGAAGCCGACCAGGCGCGCGCCGCGGTCCCGCGCCCGGCGGACGGCGGCGAGCAGGGCGGGGCGGCGCGGCACGTCGACGTCCGGCCGGTTCGGGACGATCAGGGTGTCCGCTTCGTCGGCCGCGGCCAGGTCGGCGACGCCGGTGAGGGTGAAGAACCCGTCGCGCATCAGGGTCCTCGGCTCGGGTGAGCAGAGCCGGAAGTCGTAGAGGTCCCGGCCGAGTTCGGGGCGGGGCAGGCCGAACACCTCGATGGCGCAGCCGAGTTCGAAGGGGTTGGAGTTCTCGTCGACGATGACGACGACGCGGTGCGGGCGGCCGGCGGCCGGTTGCGAGGATCCTTGCGGCATATGCGATTCCTAGCACTCGCGGCGGCCGCGCGCCCGGGGCAGGATCGGGCCATGAGTGATCAAGCGCGTGACCAGGCAACCGAGCCGCTCGCCCTCAGCGCGGCGCTGGCCTCCTTCGACGCCCTGTGGAGCCCCCGGATCGTCACCCGGGTCAACGACTACGACGTACGGGTCGCCAAGGTGCGGGGCGAGCACCTCTGGCACGCCCACACCGACACGGACGAGTTCTTCCTGGTGGTGGACGGCGAGCTGTTCATCTCGCTGCGCGAGGCGGCCGGGGAGCGGACGGTCCGCCTCCCCCAGGGCTCGGTCTTCACCGTCCCCCGCGGCATCGAGCACAAGCCGCACTCCCCGTCCGGCGCCTCGATCCTGGTCTTCGAGCCCACCGGCACGATGACGGTCGGCGACCGGCACGAGGAGATCCCGGACCACGTGGACGCGACCGCCGGGCACGCGCTCGGGGCGGCGGGCCGCTGAGCGGACGGCCGGTCCGGGCGCCTCCCTGGCCGGCCGGTCCGCCGGGCCGCTCGCGGGCGATCGGTGCGGCGGCGATCGGCAGCGCCGCGACCGCGACCGCGCAGAGTCCGGACAGCGGCGCCCGCCGGGTGTGGCTCCCCGTGTAAGTCGTCATGGATCAGGGGTTGTTGGCGCCGACGCCGCTGCCTGTGAGGTCCGTCGCAGACTTCGGGTGGGGTTGTCCCCCGCGTGTTCCGGGCCGGGCCGCGCCGTACGGGGCTGTTGGGCCACCCGACTGATTATGGCCCGTGAGGGTTTGACTTCCTGCGGGTTATCGACGACAGGGGCGTACAACGGCAGCACGATACGTGCGGACTGCAGGCTGACGAGGCAAGGAGCGTCGTGAAAAGACTAGTGCAGACGGGAACGGTCGCCGGGGTGTGCGGCCTGGTGCTGTTCGGCACCGGAGTCGCGCATGCGCAGACCCCTCCGAGCGGATCGCTGCTGTCCGCCCTGACGGGTACGAACGGATCACTGCTGTCCGCGGTGACGGGCGCCGATCTCGCCTCGGTGACCGGAATGATGTCCGGCGTGCTGTGCGACAACCGCCTGGTCGACTTCAACTACCAGTCCCCCAGGGTGAAATCGCCGCATCCGTGCGTCAACGGACCGGTGCACAGCGGCAACAACAAGAACAGCAACAACTTCCACAACCGCGGGAACCCGGTGGACGCCGGCAACCCCAAGATCGCTGCCGGCTCCACCAACAGCCTCAACGAGTCCCACGGCATCGAGAAGGCCAGTCACAACGACATCTCCAAGATCCTCAAGGTCATTCGCTGAGGCCGTTCCCCGACCGGGCTCCGGCCCGCGGACAACGGAAAACCGGCCCCGGATCGCTCCGGGGCCGGTTCGGGCAGGCCCTGGGGCCCGGCTGACCGGTCAGCCCGATTTGTTGCTGCTGCCCGCCGAGTTGCCTGTAACGCTGGAACCGCTGTTGTTGGAACCGCTGTTGGACACCGGGCTGGCGGTGCTGCCGGGATTGCCGGTGATGCTGATGTTCTGCGCGTTCCTGACGTTTCCGCTGTACACGGGGCCGTTGATGCAGACCCTGCTGAGGCGGCCCTCGCAGCTGAATCCGGCGCGGAAGCTGGTGAAGATGTCGCCTTCGGCTTCGTCCTCTCCGCCCCCCCAGGCCATGGCGGGAGCCGCCGCGCCGCCGACCAGCAGGAGGCCGAGAACCCCTGCGAGCAGAATGTTGATGCGTGCCGTTTTCTTCACTGTGCGGTCCTGCCCCTCGCGGTTGGTAAACCCGTTGGTGAACCCCCGGTTGGTAAACCCGTTGGTAAACCCCGCAGTCTTGCTATCGGGCGACCTCATGCCGGCCAAGCCTGCACAGCGGCCGGTCTCGCGCGTTCACCCTGTCCGACCACCGATTTCACCGTGACGGCCCTCCGGCCGGACCGGCCGGCGGGCTGGGACGTGTTCCGCCCGGTCAGAGACGCAGCCCGAGGCGCCGTCCCGGATAGCCGCGGTCGGCCACGTAGCGGGCGCGGGCGAGGGCCTGCGGGGCACAGTTGGGCCAGGCGCCCAGGCCCTGGTCCTGGACGATGCGCTCGGCGACGGCGATCTGCTCGGCGCGGCTGGCCAGGTCGGCGCGCCGCGCGAACCGGTCGCCGCCGTAGGCGCGCCAGGTGGACGGGGAGATCTGGAGGCCGCCGTGGTAGCCGTTGCCGGTGTTGGAGTGCCAGTCGCCGCTGCTCTCGCAGGCGGCGACCTTCTCCCAGTCGGTGCCGGAGGGGGGCGGTTCGTCCGCCGCGGCGCTGCCGGCGGCGGTCAGCAGGCCGAGCAGGGCCAGCAGGGCGGACGGGAGTGCGACGGCGGTGCGTGCGGCGAGAGGCGACGGCATGGCGGTACTTCCTCCTGCGTGCTCCGGCGGCGTCGTGGCGTCCTGCCCGCCGCGACTGAGGGGCAGGCACCAGGTAACCCGTCAATATGCTTTTCGGCAGGATCGCGTAGGCCGGACGGAGGCATTTTCACCCGGGTGGGCCTCCTGTCGGTCGGGATACGGCAATTCATCTGCGGAGACGGAAGCCGCCCGCGGATCGGCCCGTTTCCCTTTCCCCGGACCACCGGGGTGGAAACGGGCGGCGTCCGCGGGAATTTACCTGACGGAATAGGCGAACGCGGGGGTGGCACCGTGCGGTTCCGGAGTGGCCACCGCGAACTCGTACGCCGGGGAGAAGGTGAAGTTGCGGACGTGGACCGGGATTTCGCTGCCGCAGGGGCCGGGGACGGCGACCGTGCCGGAGTCGGCGGGGAAACCGGCTTCGATGCGCTCGGGGGCGAGGGAGAGGCCGCGGCCGACGGCCTGGAGGGCGGCGTCCTTGCGCACCCAGAAGCGGGTGATGAGGCGTTCGCGTTCGGCGGCCGGGCGGCCGGCGGCGGCGCGGGACTCCCGCGCGGTGAGGATCTCGTACGGGGTGTGCAGCGCGGAGGTCTCCTGGCGTACGCGGCGCACGGATTCGACGGAGAAGCCCATCTGGTGGGCGCCGTCGCCGCAGGCCACGACCAGCAGGCCGCGGGTGCCGTACAGCTCCCAGTGGCCGGCGGCGGTCATCGCGGCGCGGACCCGGGCGGGGAGCCGGGCGAGCAGCCAGCCGCGGGACGCGGCGTCCAGGGTGGCTCTGGTGTGTCCGTTGAGGGACGGACAGCTGTCGGCGGTCAACTCGCTTCCGCACCCGGGGTGCGGGTCGGTTCCTTCGGGGACGTCCCCCACGGGGACCACGAAGACGGGGACTTGATCGGGGCCGAACTGGCCAGGG
The DNA here is from genome assembly GCF_050054615.1 of Streptomyces sp. YGL11-2. NCBI lineage: Bacteria > Bacillati > Actinomycetota > Actinomycetes > Kitasatosporales > Streptomycetaceae > Streptomyces > Streptomyces sp. YGL11-2. Next base: position 343,468 of record NZ_JBNHIN010000002.1, on the reverse strand, counting down.
AGTTCCTGGTCGAGGAGTTCCTGGTCAAGATCGAGAAGAGCGGCGTTCGTTTCCACGTACTTTCCGTCCTCCACAGTTGAGCGGTGGCTCGGCCGCACCGGTGAGTGGCAGCCTTCAATCGGCGGGCGACTCGTGCTCCCCCTATTTCGCCTACATCGATCGGTACAGTCAGCCCTAGGTTTGCATGCCCTCCGGAGCCTTCGAGTCATCCCTCCTGCTGATGTCCGGCTACATACTTCGATGTACGGAGCAGCGACCCAATTCGGCGGCCAGGCCAAGGGATCGGGCCGTACGCGGAAGTAGTGTCCTGGTGTGTGGTTACGCCATTTCGCAAGTAAGCAACTGCGCCGCGCGCCCATACCGCTCCGTGACCTCAGAATGGCGGTGGGTTTCTTCGCCGGCTGCCTGATTCTGTACGTCCTGGGCGGGCCACGGGTGATGGGGGGCGAGATCCCCGTATGGCAGGCCGTCCTCCCGGTGCTGGTGCTGTGCGCGGCGACCGCCTTCCGCAGTGTGCTGCCGTTGGCCGCGGTGCTCGTGGGCACCGTCACCGTCAGCCTCGAAGCGGCGGCCAGCGGCGGGCTGGGGCCGGTGCTGATCTACACCGATCTGCTGTACGCGGCGGCACTGTACGGGGCGCCCTGGCTGTGCCGCGCGCTCCAGTTCGGCACCGTCGCGGCGACCATGGCCGCCACCGTCGTCTTCCTCTTCATCGGCGACCGGTCCGAGGGCGTGACGACCGGGCTGATCGTGGCGCTGCTGCTCATCTCCCCGGTCTGGACCGGGGTGTTGATACGGAACCACAAGGAGCAGGCGGACGCCGAGCGGCAGCGGGCGGCGCAGATCAACCGGCTGGCCGAGCTGGACCGCAAGACCGTGCTCCAGACCGAACGCACCCGGATGGCACGGGAGTTGCACGACCTGGTCGCCAACCACCTCAGCGCCATCGCCATCCACTCCAGCGCGGTGCTGTCCCTCCAGGAGGCCCACGGCAGCCGGCAGGACCGGGGCGGCGGGGCGGACGCGGAGGATCCGGTGCTGCGGGCGCTGGCGGTGATCCGCGAGAACAGCGTGCAGGGGCTGGCCGAGATGCGGCGCATGGTGGTGCTGCTGCGCTCCGACCGGGCGGTGGACGACGACTGGGACCGGCCGCAGCTGAACGCGCTGGGCGCGCTGGTCGAACAGGCCCGGCCCGCCGCCGCCGCGGCGGAGCTGACGCTGCACACCGAGTTCCCCGAGAGCTTCCCCGAGGTGTCGTCGGTGATCGAGGTGACCGCGTACCGCATCGTGCAGGAGGCGCTGACCAACTGCCTCAAGCACGCCGCTGCCGGGCGGGTGCGGATCCGCTGCGAGACCGGTGCCGAGCAGCTGACCATCTCCGTCGAGAGCCCGCTGGCCCGCCCGGACGTGCCCGCCCGGCAGCGGCGCCCCGGGGATCCGGCGACCGCCGGGGCGGGCGCCGGGCTCGCCGGGATGTCCGAGCGGGCCACGCTGGTCGGCGGCGTCTTCGACGCGGGCCCCGACCGGTCGGCCCCCGGCCGCTGGCGGGTCCGCGCGGTGCTCCCGCTGGGCCAGAACTCCTGATGGGCGGGCGGGTGTCGGCCGACGGGCGGGTGCCGGCGGGTACCGCCGCGCGGCCGCGCCGACCGGGGCCCGCGTCCTTGGGGGCGCGTCCTGCGGGAGCGCGTCCCGCAGTCCTGAGTGTGCGAGCGCTGGGTGTGCGAGCGCTGGGTGTCCGCGTCCTGAGTGTCCGAGTCCCGAGTGTCCGAGTCCCGAGTTCCTGGAGGGTGATCAGAAGTGGAGTATGCGGTGGAGAAACCGGTGGCGGAGCGTGCCCAGGCCCCTGAGGAGAGCCGGCCGGACATTCGGGTGCTGGTCGCCGACGACCAGGCGGCGGTGCGCTCCGGTCTGGTCCTCGTCCTCCAGACCGACCCGGGCATCACGGTCGTCGGCGAGGCCGGCGACGGTGAGGCGGCGGTGCGGATGGCCGGCCAACTGCGGCCCGACGTCGTGCTGATGGACGTGCAGATGCCGCTGCTCAACGGTGTCGCCGCCACCCGCAGGATCGTCGAGCGCGGGCTGGCGGAGGTCCTGGTGCTGACCACCTTCGACCTCAACGAGTACATCTTCGGGGCGCTGCGGGCCGGGGCTGGCGGCTTCATCCTCAAGAACGCGGAACCGGCCGTCCTGGTCGGCGCCGTACGGGAGGTGGCGCACGGGGAGGGCTTCCTGACCCCGGCGATCGCCCGGCGGCTGATCTCCGAGTTCGCGCTCCAGGCGCCGTCGTCGCGGCCCTCGCTGCCGGACGGCGCCGCGCAGACCCTGGACACCCTCACCAAGCGGGAGTTGGAGGTGCTGGCCTGCATCGGGCGCGGGCTGGCCAACAGCGCCATCGCCCAGACCCTCAATCTGGCCGAGGGCACCGTCAAGACGCACACCAGCCGGATCCTGTCGAAGCTGAACCTGCGCAGCCGGGTGCAGGCGGCGATCCTGGCGCAGCAGCACGGGGTCACCCTGCGGGGGTGAGGGCCGGGGCCGGCGGCCGGACTCAGCGGGCCAGCAACCGCCGGGCGATGGCGTCGTTCTGGCGGAAGGCCACGGCGTTGGCCCGCGGGCGCGGGAACTGGGCCGGGCCGGCCACGATCCGGTCGCGGTGCACGGTGCCGTCCGCGGCGACCGGGTGCAGCTCCGCGCCGGACAGCCGCGGCGGCCCGTCGTCCTCCCCGGCGGGGTCCGGCGCCAGCTCACCGCGGGCCGCCAGGGCGCGCAGCAGCGGGTCGGCGACCCGGTCCGGAGCGGCGGGCGCCAGCCGGGCGTCCAGGAGGACGGCCGCCTCGTGGACGGCGCCGGGGACGGCGGGGCTCAGCGCCCGGAAGCCGGCCGGCCCGGTCTCCACGCGCATGCCGGGGCCCACGAACGTCACCACGCCCGCCTCCGCCAGAGCCAGCAGCTGCCGGGCGCGCAGCGGCGGCGGGCCCGAGCTGAGGTACGTACCGAGGGCGAAACGGCGCAGCGCGTCGGCGACCGAGGCGTCGTCGAGGTCACCGGAGCGCCACAGCTCCTCGACGACCTCGCCGGTCCGGCGGAGGCCGTCCACCAGGGCGAGTTCAGGGCCGGCCGCCGGTCCCGTACGGCGTCGCAGGGTCGCGGCCAGGTGGGCGCGCAGCTGCCGCTGGAGGTCGTCGCCGCCGGTGAAGCGGCGGCCGGCCAGCGGGTCGGCCAGCCGGTCGAGGTCGAGGCGGTCGGCCGGGTCGGGGACCGCCGCGCGGGCCAGTTTGGCCAGCCGGCCGGCGTCGGTGAACAGCAGGGCGTACTGGGCGTCGAAGTCCTGCCAGGTCATGCGGGTGCGGTCGGGTGCGGCGGCGAACAGGGCGCGGTAGTGGTGCCAGGCCAGTTCGGCCAGCACCAGCGGCCAGACGTCGCGGCCGAAGGACGCGCCGGGGCGGGCCAGCGCGGCGCGGCAGGCGCCGGGGGTGGCGAAGCGGAGGCCGCCGTCCGGCGCCGCGGGCGCGGTGGCCGACGGCTTCGGGGGCAGCGGTACGCCGCGGCGGGAGCCCGCGTACAGGCGGGGTTCGCGGCCGGACGGCAGATAGCGCAGCGGGCCGCCGGGCACCCCGGAGAACCGGCCGCCGCGGCCTTCCGTCAGCAGGGCCAGGCAGTCGACGAAGACCAGGCCGAGGCCGCGGACGACGACGGGCGCACCGGCCGGTATGCGGTCCAGCGCGTCCGGGTCGGCGGGGCCGGGGCCGATCCGGGTCAGTCCGGGCGGGGCGGGGGCGGCGAGGGTGTCCACATGGCCCTGGGCGAGGACCACCCGGTCGGCGAGGACGGTCCGGCCGGAGTCGAGAACCACCCGCTGGCGCCCCAGGCGGCCGTACGGGGCGGTGCGCAACAGGTCGACGGCGCGGGCCCGGTGGACGTGCAGCCGTACCGACGCCGGCCGCGCGCCGGTCACCTCGGAGAAGAAGCGGCGCAGATAGCGGCCCTGGTCGCGGCGGGCGGCATAGGCGCCGTCGTGCAGCGGGGCGTCGAGCCACCCGGCAGTGGTGGGGCCGGGGCGCGGCGGTCCGGCGCAGGCGACGCTCTCGTCGGGGTACATGGTGACCTGGTCGGCGGCGGAGTTCATCCACAGCAGGCCGGGCTGGTCGGTGCGCCAGGTGCGGCCGGCGCCCGGCGGGTACGGATCGACGACGTGCAGGTCCAGCGGGCGATCGCCGTACAGGGCGGGCACGTTGGCGAGGATGCGCTCCACGATGGAGGCGCCGCGCGGGCCGCAGCCGATGACGCAGAGGGCGAGCGGTGCGCCGGTGTTCCCGCCGTGGTGCGGGTCCTTCCCCATCACCGTCCCCCCGTCCTGACCGTCCTGCCCGGCCTCTCGTGAACGCGCCTCCGGAACCCGACCCGGAGCGCGCCCCGAAACCGCCCGGAAACCGCAGGAGCCCGGTGGCCCGCACCGCAGCGCGGGACCACCGGGCGCCGTGTCAGCAGCCCGTGCTGACGGTGGAGCCGAGGGCCTGAGCCTCACGCTCGGCCGGCACCTCGATGCCCTGAAGGTCCATGATGGTCATTGACGACACCTCCCTTCCGCGATTCGGTGGTGATGTGTACGGTGAGAGGTCCGGTGCTGTGCAGGCACCGGACGGCGTCAGCAGCCAGTGCTGACGGTGGAGCCCAGCGCCTGGGCCTCACGCTCGGCGGGCACCTCGATGCCCTGCAGGTCCATGATCGACATATCGGAAACCTCCCTTCGATGTGTCGCAGTGGTGGTTGACCACGGTGGTGACGTGCCGTATCAGGTGCCGATGCGGGGCACCTGACGGCGCGTCAGCAGCCGGTGCTGACGGTCGAGCCCAGCGCCTGAGCCTCACGCTCGGCCGGCACCTCGATGCCCTGAAGGTCCATGATGGTCATTTACGACACCTCCCTTCCGTTGTCCGCAGTGCCCTCCGGCCCGGACGGGACGGCGGGGGTCGCGGCGCCGTGGGCGCCGCGGGCGCGCTCCGGGACGGCCGGGTGAACGGCCGCGGCGGACCGCGAGTCGGTGAGGAACGGGAGCAGCCGGGTGCCCCGTTCGGCGGCGGCGAGGGCCAGCAGTACGCCGGCCCCGCCGGTGGCCACGTCCATGGAGATCCGGGCCCGGCCGTCGCAGGGGAAGACCGTCGCGCCGTTCAGCCTCATGGCGTGCTGCTGGAGATTGGCCAGATGGCGGTGGAGCTGCCGCTCGGCGTCCGCCGCGGGCAGCGGGACCCACTCGCGCAGGGCGGCGAGGGTGCCGATCAGTCCGGCGCGTCCGCCCCACAGCCCCGATTCGATGACGAAGTCGGCGGAGCAGGCCCGCAACAGGCCGGGCAGGGCCGCACGGATCCGGGCGTCGTCGCGGTGGCCCAGGAGTTCGGCCGCCACCAGGGCGATGCCCGCACTGCCGTTGTCCAGGTAGGGCAGGAGCCGGAACCCCTCGTCGACCTGGAGCGTGTCCTGCGGTCCCGACGCACAGCGGTCGAGGTCGCGGTGGACGGCCCGGACCGCCTGGTCCAGCAGGCCGGTGTCGCCGGTGGCCTGGTGGGCGCGGAGCAGGAACAGCGCCGGTCCGGACCAGCCGTACATCAGCCCGCCGGCGTGCCGGGAACCGGTCCGCCGCTGGTACGCGACCGGCTCCCGGAGGGCGGCGGCCAGCCGGTCGGTGACGCGGTCGGCCAGTCGCAGGGCCGAAGCGCGGGCCGTGTCGTCCGCCCAACGGTCCGCGAAGTGCAGGAGGTTGAGGCCGGCGCCGGACAGTCCGCGGTAGAGGCTGGGGCAGTGCCGTACGTCGAGCTGCCCGCCGGCCCGGTCCAGGGCGCGGCGCGCCCCTTCCTCGTCGCCCAGCTCCGCGAGGACGTACGCGATGCCGTGCAGCCCGTCGTAGAAGCCGATCCGCTCGGCCGGTACCCGGTCGGCGGCGGCCCGCAGCCAGGCGACGTGGTGCGCGTCGCGTTCCCCGAGCACGGTGTGCCGGGCCCACAGGACGCCGGCGGCGCCGTGCGCGAACCCCGCGCCGCCCTCGGCGAATTGGGCGAAGTCCCCGGGGTGCAGCCGGTCCGTGCGGTGCGGGGTGGCGCTGTCGCGCAGCCCGCGCCCGATGGAAGCGATCAGGTCCGGGGCCGGGAACGGGCCGGGGGCGCTGACCAGGGCGCACGGCGGGGCGCCCGCAGACGGTCCTGTCTGAACTGACCGCCCTGCCTGGGCTGCCGGGGCCGGCTGACCGGCCGGAGCTGCCGGGGCGAGTTGCCCGGCCAGCCGGGCCACCAGGTCCTCCGGGAGGCCGAACCGGCGGGCCGCGGTGTCGAGCAGCGCGGGCGCCTTGTCGGGGGACAGGCCGCCGAGCGCGGCGAGCGGCAGGAACAGCCACAGGGCGATGGCGGCGAGTGCGTGGCGGTCGCCGTCCGCACCGGTGGCGTCGGCCCGGTGGAAGCCCGGCGCGCCGAGGCTGCTGGGGGTGGCCCGGTCGATCGCGTCGGCCACCTCGAAGTCCAGGAGGACCGGGATGTCGCCGGGCTGGATGATGAAGTTGCCCGGGTGCAGGTCGCCGATGCGGATGCCGCGTCCGTGGACCGAGGCGACCAGCGCCTCGATCCGGGCGAACAGGGCCAGCGCGCGGTCCCGGTGGGCGGCCACGGCCGCCTCGTCGGGCTCGGGCACGGTCAGCGGGTAGACGCCGGCCAGCCAGGACTGGAAGTCCTTCCCCTCAACGTCCTCCAGGACGAGGAACAGGTGGTCGCGGACCTCGAAGGTGCCGAAGGTGCGGGGGATGCCGGGCAGCCCGGCGAGCGTGGTCAGGATCCGGTGCTCGTGGGCGAGCCGGGCGACCGCGTCCCGGCCGACGCCGTCCGTACCAGAGTACGGCCGGCCCTCCTTGAGGACGACGCTGCGCGCTCCCGCGCCGAGGGCGTGCTCCCCGGCCGGCTCGGCGCGGTAGACGCCGCCGCCGTGCGAGAAGTGCAGCGCTCCGGTGATCCGGTAGGGGAAGTCGTCCACGGCCTGGCGGGCGGCCAGCGAGTCCTTGAGGACGTCCGGGAGCGGGACCCAGTCGGGGGTGTGGAAGACGGGGGTGCGGCGGTCCGGCTCCAGGGTGCCGTCGGGGCGCCGCACGGCCGTGACGAGATCGCCGCCACCCTCGACGTCTTCCATGTAGCGGGTGCGGAAGCCGCCGTAGCGGACGTACAGCGGGCCCTCGCGAAAGCGCAGGTCGGTCAGGACGTACGGTCCGGGACGGCCGCCGACGACGGCGTCCAGCCCTTCGAGGGTGCGGGCCAGGTCCGCCTCGTCCACGGGGTAGACGGTCAGCAGCTTGCCGGCGGAGGAGCGCTGGGCGTACTTGCGGCTCAGCGCGCGCAGGACGTTGGCGCTCTTGAGGTACTTGAAGAGCAGACCGTGCCGGACGCAGTAGGCGGCGACGTCGGCGAGGGTGCGCTCGGCGTCCTCGGGGGCCGCGCTGACGTGGATCTTCCAGCCCTGGTCGGGGAGTTGGCGCTCCTCGTCCACGGGCGGGCGGCAGAAGGACCAGGCTTCGTTCTCGTCGTACGTCCAGCCTTCGGGGAGCGGCGGGGCCGGGAAGCGGGTGGCCTCCAGGTCCCAGTTGCCGGGCCAGTCGAAGAAGATGCGGTCGGCCAGGGCGAAGCTCTCGGCACCGTCCCTCATGCGGCACCCCGCTCGTTCCCGGCGGGCGCGGCCGTGTCGAGGAAGGCCGCGACCGCGCTGCGGCCGGTCGCCGCCAGGTGCTCGGCGAGGATCTCGCGGGCCTGGACCTTGTCGTCCTCGGTCACGAAGTCCTCCAGCCCGACGGCCAGAACGCGGTTGGTGGCGCTGGGCTTGAGCGAGGCGTAGTGCTCGTCGCGGAGGATCCCCCACACGATCGCGTCGTGGTAGGCGCCGTCGAGGTAGCAGTGGTCCCGCAGGATGCCCTCGACCACGAACTGGGTCTTGGTCATCAGCCGGATGATGCTCTTGTTGTAGGCGGCGGTGGTGACCTGGACGCGGTGCGCGTCGAGCTGGTGGAAGAGGTAGTCGACGAGGAGGACCACGGCCTCCGCACCGTAGCCCCGGCGCCAGAGTTCCGGGGTGCCGATGGCGCCGCCGACGGAGTAGCCGCCGATCCGGCCGGTGCGCTGGTAGCTGACGGTGCCGATGCGTTCGCCGTCGTGGGTGCGGATCACCATGTGGCTGACCCGCCCGGAGCGGTTGGCCTGCTCGACGTCGGCGGCGCCCAGCAGTTCCCAGTCGCCGCTCATCACGGCCGCCGGCGAGCCGGGCCGCAGCCAGGAGGCGATCGCCGCCCAGTCGTCGTCGCCGGGCCATTCCAAGGTCACCAGTCGTCCCTGCACGGTGCGTTTCCTCCTCAGCCGGTGTAGCGGGCCAGTACGAGTACGGCGTTGTGTCCGCCGAAGCCGAACGAATTGCTGAGCACCACGTCTCCGTCCCAGTCGCGGGCGCCCTTGGTTACCAGGTCGAGATCCGGTTCCCCGGGGTGGTCGCAGTTGCGGATCGGGGGGATCGCCCGGTCCCGCAGCGAGAGCACCGCGGCGGCGGCCTCGGCCGCCCCGGAGGCGCCGAGCATGTGCCCGGTCATGCTCTTGACGGCGGTGACCGGGGTGCGCCGCAGGGTGTCGGGGCCCAGCACCTCGCGCAGCGCGGCGGCCTCGATGCGGTCGTTGAGGACGGTGCCGGTGCCGTGGGCGCTGATCTGCCCGACGTCCTCGGGATCCCTGCCGGCGTCGGCGAGCGCGGCCCGCATCGCGCGGACGGCTCCGGCGCCGGTGGGGTCGGGGGCGGTGGCGTGGTGGGCGTCGGTGGTCGCGGCGTAGCCGGCCACCTCGGCGAGGATCGGGGCGCCGCGCCGTTCGGCGTGCCCGGCCTCCTCCAGCGTCAGTACGGTGGCGCCGACCGCCATCACGAAGCCGTCCCGGTCCCGGTCGAAGGGCCGGCTGGCGCCTTCGGGGTCGTCGTTGCGGCGGGAGAGCGCCCTGGCGTTGGCGGTGCCGGCCAGGTCGACGGCGGTGAGCGAGTCGTCCGTGCCGCCGGCCAGCGCGATGTCGGCGCGGCCGTGCCGGATCAGCTCGGCCGCCTCCCCGATGGCCACCGCGCCGGTGGCGCAGGCCGCGGAGACCGCGTTGCTGGGGCCGGCGATGCCGTACTTGATGGACAGCAGGCTCGCCGGGTGGTCGATCGCGGTGAGCACCGAGTGGTACGGGGAGACCCGGCGCGGGCCCTGCTCCTTGAGGATGTCGTACTGCTGCTGGATCGCGGGGGCGGCACCGTAGCCGGAGCCGATCACCGCGGCGAAGCGGTACGGGTCGATGCCGTCCGGGGGCGTGAGGCCGGCGGCGCGCAGCGCCTGGGCGGCGGCGGCCACCGCGTACTGGGTGAAGCGGTCGCTGCGGCGGGCCTCTTGGGGCGTGAGGGAACCGTCGGCGGCCGGGTCGAAGTCCTTGACGTCACCCGCGATGCGCACCGGCAGGCCGGAGGCGTCGAAGCGGGTGACGGCGCCGACACCGCTGCGGCCGGCCAGGAGGGCGGCCCAGAAGTCCGCGGTGGTGTTGCCCACGGGGGACACCACGCCGCAGCCGGTGACGACGACCCGCCGCCGATCCGCTGCCCGTAACTCCATGAAACCCGCCTCCTACTTTTCTACCCCTTGTCACGATCGGGGCGCCCTCATGAACAGAAAGATGACAGGCGAGTCAGAGTCTTGTCAACGCTTCGCGCCCAACGGAGTCAGCCGACTGAGCAGGTCAATCAGGGCAAGAACGCAGCTCACCAGCGGAAACGCCGCCCTCCACATGACTGGCAGAGTCATTAAATTTGACTGACGAGGCGCCAGGCGAGCACGGTGCACCGGCCGCCGCCAGCGTCGGTCCCCGTGTCCGCTCCCGTGCGCCGGGCCGCGGGTAGGGGCCCGGCGTACATAGAAAGTGACAGGAGGCGCCGGGGAAAGTGCCTACCTGCGGATGATCCGGACCGGCGGGCCGGGCGGGACGCTGGAGCGGTCAACCAGCTCCGGCACCACCAACGAGGGACGAGGGAACTCATGAAGGGTATTGCCGTAGGCATTTTTCTGGCGATCGTCGGCGTCATCCTGTGGCTCACCACAAAGGAAGTCGAGACGCCGGTCATCTCACTTCACAAGGCGGGACTCGTCCTGGCCATCGTCGGCGGCGCGGAGGCGCTCTTCGCGCTCCTGGGGCTGGGGAAGAAGTCGAATAAATAGCGTCGCAATTACGGCATTTGTGGCACGGCCGGCGCTTTTGGCAGTTTCCGCTCTGACGCCCGCCCGGGTGGACCGCAGGTCTCCCCGGCGGGCGTCAGTTCCGCTTTTCGAGGAGTTCGGTGAGCCGTTCCCTGGCCCGGTCGGCGTGCCGGTACGCCTGAGCGCGCCGGAACAGCTCGGCGGAATACCGGAAGTAACCGGCCGCCTTTTCCCGGTCCCCGATCCGCTCGTGTGCCGCCGCGATCTCCAGGAGCGCGGCGGCTTTCTCGTGACGGCGGCCGGTGTCGGGCAGCGCGGCCAGCTCGGCGCCCAGCGCCCGGACCCGCGCCGGATCGCCGGCGGCCTCCGCGCAGACCGCCTCGGCGGTCGTCAGCCAGAGCGGGAAGTCCGGTTCCTGCGCCACGGAGGCGACCACCAGCCCGCGCTCCACAATGCTGCGCGCGGCGCTCCGCTCGCCGCGGCCGAGCAGCAGCAGCGCGTAATGACCGTTGACCTTCTCCCAGAGCCGGAACCCGGCGGCCGGGGTGACCCGGCGCGCGGTGTCGGCCAGCAGCTCCGCCGCCCGGTCCGCCGCGCCGCGGTCCCACAGGTCCAGCGCCCGGTGCAGGTCGATACTGGCGCGCGGCCCGGGCAGCACCCCGTGCGCGGCCGGCCGGCCGCGGTCGGTGGCCGGCGCCCAGTGGGCGCAGCCGCTCCAGTAGGCGCAGCGGGTCAGCACGTCGAGGACCAGCAGCGAGTGGAAGCCGGTGCCGGGGGCCAGGTCGGACTCCAGCGAGCCGGTCAGCGCGTAGCGCAGCCCGTCCTGGACCCGGCCGGCCGACTCCAGCAGGTCGGCGAGCGCGATCAGCGCGCGCAGCCGGGCCTCGGCGTACGGCGCGGCCGCGAGCGCGTCCAGCATCCGCAGCAGGACGGCCGCGCCTTCGTCGGCGCGGCCCAGTGACCCCAGTATTTCGGCAATGGCGAGCTGTGCCTCGGTATATACGTCGTCCTGCCGGCCGGCCGATTCGGTCTCGGCCAGCGCGCGGAATTCCCGGAGCGCACCCTCGGCATCGCCGCCCTCCCATTGGCGGCGAGCCGCGACCAATCGGCCGACCAGATCCAGCCGGCGGACCCGGCCGGTGGATTCGGCCGACTCGGCGCCGCCGGATATTTCCGTCACGCCGACCCCGAGGCGCTCGGCCAGGATCTTGAGGGCCCGGCCGCTGGGAATACGCTTCCCGCGTTCGACGAGGGAGATGTAGCTGGAGGACATGTCGGATCCGGCGAGATCGTGCTGGGTCATTCCCGCGCCGACCCGGAGCTCTTTGATTCGCCTCCCGGTGTCCGCCAGCTCAGGCATTCGACAAATCCTCCGGATTCGAACGGTTCGATGACTGTGGTCGGCTAGACAAATCCCGAGTCACAATGAGCGCGGGCTACTTTACCAAGCAGTCAAGACGAAGTCGACATCATTTTTACTTTCTTCACCCGACTTCACACAGGACTTCACCAAGCCATGACGAGATCATTTCGCCGGCCCCGGATCAATGGTGCACACACCAATACGGCGATCCACGGGGAGCGGCGGGCGGACCGGGCGCGGCGCCCGCCCGTCCGCCGGAACCGGACGGGCGGGTAGGCCGAACCGGGTGGCCGCAACCGCCGCCTGCACCTTTCGATGTAGTACCGCACGCCGATGTCCGCACCCCCTGTGACGTGGTCGGATGAGACCGCGCGGGGGCATCGCGGCGCCCGCATCACTACCGCCCGACCAGCGGAGGCCCCTCCCATGACGCAGCCCCAACGCCCCGATCTGCACAAGGAATCGGCGCCGTCGCCGACCGCGCCCCGGCAGCCCTCGGTGCTCGCCTCGGACGCCGAGCGCGAGGACATGATCGAGCGGCTGCGGGAAGCCACCGTGGACGGCCGGCTGACGCTGGAGGAACTGGCCGAGCGCTACGAGGCGGCCTATCTGGCCCGTACGCGCGAGGAGTTGGCGTCGGTCGGCGAGGATCTGCCCGCCGCCGCACCGCCGCCCTCGCCGGCTGCCGCCGGACAGCGGGTGTTCAAGGCGGTGTTCGGCGATCTGACGCTGAGCAGCCCCGCCCTGGAGAACGGCATCGAGGCCACCGCGGTCTTCGGCGATCTGACCCTCGACCTGTGCTCCTCCCCGGCCCCGTCGACCGGTGAACTGACCATCTCGGCCCGCGCGGTGCTCGGCGATGTGCACCTGCTCCTCCCCGAGGGCGTCCGGGTCGAGCTGAACTGCAGCAAGCTCTTCGGCGATCTGCGCGATCTGACCCGGGCGCACTCCGGCCCGGAGTCCGTCACCCCGCTGGTGCGCATCACCGGCTCCGCGGTCTTCGGCGACATCGTCGTCGCCCACCCCAGCAGCGACCGGCGCACGTACTGGCAGAAGTGGCTCGACGAGCGCCGGCGCGGGGCCTGAGCCACCGGCCGCCGGATCCGAGGGAGGAGCAGCGATGACGTCGTACGAGGCCCCGCCGCACCCCGCGCCCGCCCCGCCCCGGCGCGACGAGGGGCGGATCACGGTGCGGTCCCATCTGCGGCACACCGGCGCGCTGGTCCGCCGCAACCTCCTGCAGATCCGGCAGAACCCGGAGTCGATGACCGACGCGCTGTTGATGCCGGTCGTGCTGACGCTGCTCTTCGTCTTCGTCTTCGGCGGTGTGCTCGGCGCCGGCGGCGACCGCACCCGGTACCTGGGGTTCCTGGTGCCGGGCCTGATGGTGATCCTCGGGATGACCATCGCGATGGCGGTCGGCACGGGCGTCAACGACGACTTCCGCACGGGCCTGATGGACCGTTTCCGCACCCTGCCCATCGCCCGCTCCTCGGTGCTGATCGCCAAGGTCGTGGTGGAGACCGGCCGGATGCTGGTCGCCATCGCGGTCCTGCTGGCCGTCGCCGCGCTGCTCGGCTTCGACGTCACAGGGCGCTGGCCCGGCCTGCTGGCCGCGACCGGGCTGACCGCCCTGTTCGGCACGTCCCTCGTGTGGACCTTCATGCTCCTGGGGCTGACCCTGCGCAGCGCCCAGGCCGTGCAGGGGCTGTCGGTGGTGGTCCTGACGCCGCTTCAGTTCGGTTCCTCGATCTTCGTGTCGCCGACGACGATGCCGCACTGGCTCGAAAGCCTCACCCGCCTCAACCCCCTGACCCATATGGCCGACGCGGCCCGCGGACTGGCCCTGGGCGAGGGCCCGGTGGCCGGCCCGGTGACCTGGACGGTGCTGTGGTCGCTGGGCCTGACGGCGGTCACCGCCCCGATCGCCCTCGCGAAGTTCGCCAGGAAGACCTGACCCCGGACCCGTACGGAGCGGCGGCAACCACCCCTGGCACGCCGCGGCGTGGCCCCCTCCGTACGAAGAAGGCGTGCCCCGCCCCCGCCCGGCTTCCCCCGTGGCCGGCAGGGGCGGGGCACGCACAAGGCCCGG
>NZ_JBNHIN010000002.1:312634-329679 GCF_050054615.1 Streptomyces sp. YGL11-2 | reverse complement strand
CGACGTACACCGCCGGGCCACAGCACGGCGGTCGCGGCGGGCGCACGCTCCCGGCGGCGCCCCCCGCCGCGCTCACCCGCCGTGCGGGTCCTCCTCGGCGCCCTCCCGCTCCGGGAAGTCGCCCGCCGAACCGGCCATCCCCGGCGGGGTGTCGGCCAGCGAGACCGCCACCTCCACCACCGAGGCGGTACCGCCGGCGACCTCCTGCCAGGCGGCGGCCAGCGCCGCGTCCAGCGCGTCGGCGTCGGTCACCCGCCGGTAGCCCAGCCCGTACGCGGCGGCCAGGCCCTCGGTGCCCGTGGGGCGCGCCGCGGTGAACGCGAAGCGCGAGCCCGCGCCGGAGACCCGGTCGAGGTTGGACTGGAGCCAGCCGTAGCCCCCGTTGTCGAGCACGACGTAGAGGACGGCGGCCCGCGCGTCGGCGACGGCGGGCAGCTCGGCCCGGAAGAGGTGGAACGCGCCGTCGCCGACCAGCGCCACCACGGGGCGCCCGGCGGGCCCGGCCAGCCGGACGCCGACCGCGGCGGCGGCGCCGAAGCCCAGCGGTGTCTGCTCGCTGGGCACCACCGACCCACCGCCGGCACCGAGCGTCCAGTGGGGGAAGTAGTAGGACCACATGTCCTGGAGGCCGTTCTCCTGGACGAGCACCCGGTCCGCGGGGACCGCGCGGTCCAGGGAGGACAGCACCCGCGCCACCGGCACGGTGCCCTCGGGCGCCGCCTGCTCCGCCTCGGCGGTGCGGTCCGCGGCCCGCCGGGCCAGTCCGGCCCGTACCTCCCGGACCCGGTCCGGCCACCCGGTGCCCGCCTCGTGGCCGGCGAGCAGGTCGCGCCAGCCGTCGACGATCCGCCCGGCGTCCCCGAGGACGTACGCCCCGGGCCGCTCCATGGACAGCCCGTCCTCCCCCAGCACGGCCTGGATGACGGGCAGTTCGCCCGCCTCCGCATCCGGCCAGCCGAACGTCGCGGTCTCCTCCAGCCGGCTGCCCAGCGCGACGACCAGATCCGCCTCGCGCCACAGCGCGTCCGCGGGAGCGACCGTGTACAGGCCGCTGACGCCGCAGTACAGCGGATGGTCCTCGGCGACCGCGCCGCGGCCCGAGGCGGTGCAGAAGACGCCCGCGCCCAGCCGCTCGGCCAGGTGCTCGATCCGGCGGCCGGTGTTGCGGTGCCGGGCGCCGCCGCCGACCAGCAGCAGCGGGCGCCGGGCCGCGGCGATCCGGCGCGCGGTGGCGGCCAGCGCGTCCGGGTCGGGCGCCGGCCGCTGCGGCGCGGCGTCGCGCCAGGGCCCGGTACGGGTCACCGGCCGGTCCGCCAGCTGTTCGGCGAGCTCGATGTAGACCGGGCCGGGGGTGCCGTTGACGGCGAGCGCGACGGCCTTCTCCAGGGTGCCGGGCAGCCGGTCGGGCTCGTCGACGCGGGCCGCCCACTTGACGTACGGGCGGACCGCGGTGAGCTGGTCCAGCTCCTGGAACGCGCCGGTGCCGAGCCGGTCGAGCCGGGTGCCGTCGGCGATCAGGAGCAGCGGGGCGGCGGCCGAGCGCGCCTCCAGGACGCCGGTGAGCGCATTGGTCAGCGCCGGGCCCTTGCCGATCACACACACCCCGGGGCGGCCGGCGGCGAGCGCGTAACCGGTCGCCATGAAGACGGCGTTGCGCTGGTCCCGGCAGAGGACGACGGAGGTGTCGGCGCGCTCCAGTTCACCGAGCGGCGCCATGTCGTCCCCGGGGAGCCCGAACACCGCGCCGGTGCCCAGGTGGCGCAGGTGGTCGGCGACGGCCGCCCAGGCGCTGGGGTAGGTCTGCGCGGTCACCGGGCGGCTCCCGGGCGGTGCGCGGCGACGGCCTGTGAGATCAGCACCGGCTCGGCGCGCAGCTCCTGACCGTCGGAGATGTAGTTGGCCATCCGGCCGTAGCCGCCGAAGGGCGCGTTGCCGTTGTCGATGGACAGCAGCGTGGTGTCGACGGTGACGGTGGTCCGCCGGCGCAGCGCCGCGACCAGTTCGGGGGCGTCGCCGTAGACACTGGAGCCCAGGGCGCGTTCGGTGAACATGCCGGTGGTCAGGGTCGCGGCCAGGGCGTCCTGGTCGCGGTAGCCGGCCACGTTGAAGATCGGCGCGAAGAACTCCGGTACGTGCGTGCGCGGGCTCACCTCCTCGCCGACGACGACCGTGGGGTCGAGCCGCCGGGTGCGGAAGTCGACATGCCCGCCGTGCACGATGCCGGCCCGGTTGCGGGCGAGGAACTGGGTCGCCTCCTCCAGCGCGTCCTCGTAGAAGATCGGCCCAAAGTCGGCGTCCGGGTCGGAGTACGGGCCGTAGCGCAGCCCCTTCAGCTCGCCGACGAGGGCGTCGACGAACGGGCCGAGCAGCGACTCGTGGACCGTGAACAGGTCGGGGCCCAGGCAGTCCTGACCGGTGTTCAGCACCCGGACGGCGATCGCGTCCCGGGCGGCCTGCGCGACATCCGCCCCCGGGGCGACGACGAACGGGTTGACGCCCGATCCCAGGAAGAGGAAGAGCTGCCCGGGGGAGAGCTGGCCGCGGATCTGCTCGGCGTTGCGGTAGGCACCGGTGAACACCACGACGTCGGCGGGCAGCACCTCCTCCCGCAGGAACTCCCGCTGGCTGGCGCCACTGAGGGTGATCGGCAGCCGATGCCGCTCGGCGAGCAGCCCGTGCAGCCGCCGCATCTGGTCCTTGACCCGGCTGGAGGGGCGGAAGACCAGCTCGTCGGTGTAGAGCGCGGGGACGAGGAGGTAGAGGGCGTAGGAGTAGAGGATGACGTTCGACGGCATGAACGCGGCGAGCCGCGGCACCCGGCCGGGCCGGTGGGCGGCCACCTCGTCCAGTGCCCCGTCGAGGGTGGCGATGGTCGACTCGATCTCGTAGCGCGCGGCGCGGTGGGTGGAGATCTCGCACAGCAGCTCGTGCACGGCGCCGCCGTCCGCCGCCAGGAAGTCCCGGACCCGGCGTAACGCCGCCGCCCTCAGGCGCTCGCTGCTGCCTTCGGCACCGCCCTCACCACGGCCTTCGGTGCGGTCGTCCTCCTTCGGCTCGGCGGCCACGGTCGGCCATGCGGGAGCGGAGCTCATGTGTCCCTCCTCGGGGCGTAGTCCATGGAGGGCCAGCGTCAGCCAATTGTCATTTATTGTCAAGCAGAGTCATTGCCGCCAGCCCGAGAACATGACAACAGGTCGCGTGGCGGAACCCCCACGACAACCGCACCTTCCCGGCACCCGCGCGTCGACCAGGGAGAGCATCGGCCTAACATCTCCATGACAAAAAATGACTCTTCGGTGGCCCCGGGTGCCACGGCCGGGCGCCCGTCCGGCCCACGCCCGGCCGTCCACAGGCCGCACCGCGCCACGGCCCGGTGAGTAGACTCACCGTCACCACACCGCGTAACGCCGTCCACCGACCGTCACCGTCCGTCCCCCCAACTCAACTGCGAGCGATTTTCTTGACGATTGAGCAGCCTGCCTTCGGGAAGCGCGTGCGGGAGGTCCGGCGCGCTCAGGGTCTGTCCCAGGGGGATCTCGCCGGCGACGATCTCTCCCCCAGCTATGTCTCACTGGTCGAGAACGGCCGCAGGATCCCCGGCACCAAGATCGCGCGGTCCATCGCGCAGCGGCTCGGCACCACCGTCGAGGCGCTGAGCGCCACCGAGCAGCCGGCCGACCGGCTCGCCCAACGCCTTGGCCTGGTGGGCCAGTTGGTCGCCGCCCGGGCCAGCCAGCTGGCCGGCGACTGGTCCGCGGCGCTGCGCCAGCTGGAGTCCGTGGTGGAGCAGGCCGACGGCGCCGACCAGGACGAGGTCCGCTGGGAGGCCCGCTGGGAGCTCGCCACGGTCCTCGGCCGGCTCGACGACCCCGCCCGCCACGAGACGGCGCTGCGCGGCCTGTTGGACGACCCGCTCACCCGCTCCGCGCCCGTCCTGCACGCCCGGGTCGCCATCGAGCTGGCCCAGCTGCTGCGCACCGCCGGCCGGCTCTCCGACGGGGTCCGCTTCGCCGAGGAGGCCGTACGGGTCACCGGCGAACTGGAGCCGGGCCGCCCGGAGCGGGCCCAGGCGCAGGTCGCGCTGCTCTCCGCCTCCGTGGACAGCGGCGAGTGGAGCCGCGCCGAGGAACTCGGGGCTCCGCTGCGGGCGGAGGTCGCGCCGCTGCCCGCGGGCGAACTGCGGGCGAGCGCCCTGTGGGCGGCGGCCGGTGCGCAGTATCTGGGCGGGCACCCCGACCGGGCGCTGGCGCTCCTCGCCGAGGCGGACGAGCTGGTCGCCGAGACGGACGGCGTACGGCTCCGGCTCCGGCTGGCCCGCTCCCGTACGCTGCTGGCGCTCACCGCGGGCCCCGAGGACGCCGCGGACGCCCTCGTGGAGCGCGCCCGGCAGGCGGTGTCACTGGTCGCCACGCCCGGAGCGCGGAGCTGGCTGGCCGTCCTGGAGACCGCCGCCGCGCTGCGCCACGGCGACCCCGCGGCGGCTGCCGAGCACGCCGCCGCGATCGACCTCGAAGCCGGTGAGCTGTCCCCGCTGGACCGCGCCCGGTGCACGCTCTACCGCGCCCGCGCGCATCGCGCCGCCGGCGACACGGCAGCCGCCGAGGACGGCTTCAAGGCCGCCGCGGCGGGCTACGAGAAGGCCGGCGCGTTCCGGCTTGCGCTGGAGACCTGGCGCGAACTGAGCGCCGGCGAACGCGGCGGCGAGGGGCCGGACCCGCATGCGGTGATCATGCCGTAGGGCCGCCGCGCCGCCCCGTCCCGCGGCGCAACTGCCGGGAACGGGCGGCTAATCCAGGGCGGCCGGCCCCCAGAGCCGCACACCGGGCACCGGTGCGGCGGTGGCCGCGCAGGCCACCCGGTCCGGCCCGGCCGGCAGCTCCCGTACGTAGGCGAGAGGGCCGTGCGCGGTGTTCGCGCTGGCGCCACCGCCGTACGCGGCCGCCGTGGGGCGCACCACGGAGGCCGGCAGGGTGACGGTGCCGGCCGCCTCCCGCGCCCCGCCCAGTGCGTCGATCTCGTCCGCGGTGGCCAGTCCACCCCGGCCGGTGAGCCGGAGGGCGGCCTCCTTGCGGGTCCACAGCCGGGCCAGCCGCCGCGCCCGCCGCTCGGCCGGGGCCCGGCGGACGAACTCGCGCTCCAGCGCGGTGAAGGGGAGCAGCAGTTCACCGACCGGGCCGCGGGGCACGGTGTGGACGCTGAGGGCCACCGGGAGGTCGCGGACCAGGGCCAGCAGCCGGCGGCCGGGATCGTCGCCGAGGGCGAGGCAGAGGCGGGCGCCGGGGGGCCAGCCGGTGTACCCGGGCAGCGCGGCGGAAACCGGGCGCCCGAAGTCGTCGCGGGTCAGGAAAACATCATCCGCGGAGCATTGCAGCAATCGCGCCAGAAAATCCACCAAAGCGGCCGGCCGGTCAATATCCGCGGCGTCCGGCGTGAATACGTGCAGGAAGCCGTCGGCTAATTCATCCTGCCGTTCCGACGTCCAACTACCCTCCCACCAGGAGGAGTCGGCGGGTCCGTTCGCACGGTCGAGCGTATGCGCGCCACAGAAGGGCTCATCCCCCCGCATAGATCCCCTCGCACCTTGTCTTCTTTCTCGGACTGATCGCGTCCGGGAAGCAGGGCACTGAATCGATATCAATTACTCTCAGGCGATCTTCAAGGTAACCCTGGTCTATGCCTGAGTCAACAAGTGCCGACTGAGAATCAACTCCGGTTTACTGACTGGGATTACCAGATTTCGCCAACTTGAACCCGAGGCGCGCAGCGGCGTGTCACGCCTTGACGACCGGCCGGGCGCCGTCCGGCGGTTGCCCGAAATTCACCGACCACTCTTCACCTCCCTCGTGGAAGAGGCGCTCCGGCCGGGCCGGCGCGGCCTGACCGGAGCGCCGCGGGCGGCGGGCCCGCTCAGGAGGCCAGCCGCTTCTCCACCCGGATCACCATGTCCAAAACGGTGTGCATGTCCTTCATCTCCTCTTCGGGGAGTTCGACGCCGAAGCGCTCCTCGGCGACGACGATGACCTCGGCCATCGCCAGGGAGTCCACGTCGAGCTCCTCGACCAGGGACTTCTCCTCGGTCACCTCGGCCGGCACGACGCCGGCCACCTCGTTCAGGATCTCGGCGAGCTGAGCAACGATCTCTTCGCGTGTCATGACGGTCACCTCTCTTGGGCGGAAGGGGACTTGACGGGGTGGGGCATCGGCCTGGGGGTGCGTACGGAGGGCGGTGGCGGCCCGCGCCCGGAGCGGGCGCGCGGATGCGCTCGCCGCGCGGTGACGAGGCCCGCGCGCGTCAGTCATTCTTTTGACTCTGCTTGACTATTGTAGTCAACTGGAGGTCGGATAAGTTGTCAACGATTGGCTTGACGATCTGTCAGGCTGCTGTCATGGCGCTGGTTTCGGGCGCGTTCTCAGTTGCGCCGGGTGACTCCGGGGTCGGGAAAGAGTCAGGATGAGTCAGACGGAGGAGCGATGAGTGGTCTGCTCGACGGAAAGCGGCTGCTGATCACCGGCGTGATCACGGAGAGCTCGATCGCCTACGCCGTGGCCCGGCTCGCCCAGCAGGAGGGCGCCCGCATCGTGCTGACCGCCTACGGCCGGCCGACCCTCGTGGCCCGGCTCGCCCGCCGGCTCCCGGAGGAACCCCCCGTCGTGGAACTGGACGTCACCGACGAGGCGCAGCTCGCCGCCCTCGCCGACCGGGTCGGCGCCCACCTCGACGGGCTCGACGGCGTCCTGCACTCGGTCGCCAACGCCCCCGCCGGCTGCCTGGACGGCGGCTTCCTCACCGCCCCCTGGAGCGATGTCGCCCAGGCCCTGCACACCTCCACGTACTCCCTGGTGGCGCTGACCATGGCCTGCCGTCCGCTGCTGCGGCCCGGCTCCTCCGTCGTCGGCGTGGACTTCGACGCCTCCCGCGCCTGGCCCGGCTACGACTGGATGGGCGTCGCCAAGGCCGGGCTGGAGGCGTGCTCGCGCTATCTGGCACGCGACCTCGGCGGCCAGGGCATCCGGGCCAACCTCGTCGCCGCGGGGCCGCTGCGCACCCTGGCCGCGAGCGGTATCGGCGGCGACGGCCCGTCCTTCGAGAAGGGCTGGGCGGGGCGCGCACCGCTGGGCTGGGACCCGCAGAACGCCGAGCCGGTCGCCCGGACCTGCCTGGCGCTGCTGTCGGACTGGCTGCCCGCCACCACCGGCGAAATCGTGCACGCGGACGGCGGCCACCACATGATCGGCGACTGACCGCCGATGGACGGGAGACCGGCGGGCGGGACCGTGCGCCGTACGTACGTCATCGAGCGGGCCCGGGTCGCCGCCTACGCCGCGGCGCTCGGCGGCACCGCCCACCCCGCGCACACCGACCCGGCCGCCGCCCGCGCCCTCGGCCACCCGGACGTCGTCGCGCCGCCCGGCTACCTCGCCACCCTCACCGCCGACGCGGAGGACCGCCTGCTGCGCGACGGGGCCGGATGCACCGCCGACGGCGCCGTGCACCGCGCCCAGACCCTGCGCCACGGCCGCCCCGTCCACGCCGGCGACACCCTCCACGCCACCGTCCGCGTCACCGGCAGCACTCCCTTCGCCGGGCGCCGACTCCTCACCCTGGAGAGCGAGTTCCTGGCCCCCGACGGCACCTGGGTGGCCACCACGACCGCCTCGCTACTGTGCCCGGCCGCCGTCCCCCGGGGACCAGACCGGCACCCCCTCGACCCCACGGGATCGGAGCACCCATGACCGACACCATCGCCACTACGCTCGCCCCTCCGGTCGGTGCCGCCCGCCTCGTCGACGGCGCCGACGGCACCGCCCGCCTGGAAGGCCACACCCTCGACCGCCGGGTCCACGCCGCCGCGCACGCCTTACGGGAACTCGGTGTCCGGCCCGGCGAGCGGGTCCTGGTCCAGGGCGACAACAGCGTCGACTACGTCGTGACCCTGCTGGCCCTGATGCACCTCGACACCTCCCTCATCCCGCTCGACCACCGCCTCTCCGCGGCCGACGCGGGCGCCGCCGCCCGGCAGGCGCACGCCGGCCGGCTGGTCACCGCCGACGCCACCACGGCCCTGCCCGGCCTCCCCGCCCACCGCGTCGTCCACTACCCCCGGCTCGCCGCGGACGCCCCGCAGCCACCGGGCGCCGCCGTCGACCTGACCCGCTGGTTCGACCGGCCCGACGCGCTGGTCCTGTGGTCCTCGGGCACCACCGGACGCCCCAAGGGCGTGGTGAAGCCCGGCCGCGCCGTGCTCGACAACTCACAGCGCACCATCCAGGCCATGGACTACCGCACGGACGACGTGCTCGCCCCGCTGCTGCCCTTCTCCCACCAGTACGGGCTCTCCGTCATCCTGCTGTGGTGGCTGGCCCGTTGCACCCTGCTGGTCACCCCCTACCAGCGGATCGACGCGGCCGTGCAGCAGGCCGCGGCGCACGGCGCCACCGCCGTCGACGCCGCCCCGTCCACGTATCACTCACTTCTGGGCGTGCTGCGCCGCCGACCCGAGGTGCGCGCCGGCCTCGCGGGCGTCCGCATCTGGGGTGTCGGGGGCGCCCCGCTGCCCGCCCCGCTGGCCGAGTCCTTCCGCACGGCGATGGGCCGCCCGCTGCTGGACGGCTACGGCCTGACGGAACTCGGCAATGTCGCGCTGGCCACCCCTGACGCACCGCTCGGCTGCGGGCGTCCCCTGCCCGGCGTGCGGCTGCGCGTGCTGCGCCCCGACGGCACTCCTGCCGCGCCCGGTGAACTCGGCGGCATCGAGGTGCGCTCCCCGGGGCTGATGGCGGGCTACCTCCAGGACGACGGCTCGCCGGCACCGGTCGACCCGGACGCCTGGTATCCGACGGCCGATCTCGGCAGCGTCGACGCGGACGGCATCGTACGGGTCGTGGGCCGCAACCAGGCCGTGCACCGGCTGGGCTTCACGCTCTACCCCGAGAGCCTGGAGCGCCGCGCCGAAGCCTGTGGCCGGCCGGTCAAGGTACTGGCCGTCCCGGACCAACGCCGGGGCAGCGCGCTGCACTTCGTCGTCGCGGACCCCGATGACGAGGCCCCGCTCACCTGGCGCCGTCGGCTCGCCCCGCATCTCGCGGAGTACGAACAGCCCAACGCCGTCCATGTCGTGGGCCACTTCCCGCTCACCGCGAACGGAAAGACCGACACCCGTGCGCTGCGTGCGCACCTGGGTCTGGCGCCGGGGCCGGGCCCCGGTGCGGGGGGCTGAACGGACCCCGGCCGCCGGCCGTTTCACGTGAAACGGCGGATGGCTGCGGTGTCCTGCCCTCGCGCCCGCGACGTCCTGTGCAACGTCACATCAAAGTCTGTGGGTACTGCTGTGGGTACTGCTGCGTGTGGTGCTCCGGCTTCTACCGTACGTGCTGCGTTCCGTCGTACGTACTGCCTTCTGTCGTACCGTGCGTGCTGCCATCGGTGCTGCCGTGCGTCGTGCCGAGGTTTTCCCCGGTTCCGTCCGGGCTGCTCGTCCGGCGCTGCCGGTGAGCGTCAACGGTGCCGTTCCGGTGCGGAGTTGGTACGCGTGGTACGCGCCGTTCCGCCGCCACGGCGGGCGGTCCTGACCTGCGTGCGACGTGTTCGCCCGACTCAGACCGCACGGGCGGAGTGCGAACGGCCGCGAGCCGCCGGAATGAGCGGGGTGACCGGACCGCTGCCGCCGTGGAGTGCGGCATCGGCGGGAACACTGGACAGCGGCACGCTGCCGGCGAAGACACGGGTGCGCGCGGTACGCGAGGTGGGCGAGGCTCCGTGCGCCTCGGCACCGATGCGCTGCTTGATGGTCGGCGGGAGCGACGGCAGCGGGCGCATCATCCGGACCGAGCCGGACTGGCCGTACCGCGGCGCGGTGCGCGCGGCCGGCACGTGGGGCCGGACCGGTTCCGCGGCAGGCGTCACGGTCCCGGGATCGTGACTCGGCTCGCTGCCGGCCACCGCCTTGGGGGGCGTCGGGCCCGGGTCCGTGCTGCCCAGGGTGCGCTCGTAGATCGCGGCGTCCCGGCGGGCCGCCGAGGCCGTGGCGGAGACACCCAGTGACGCCAGGAGTTTGCCGAGGACGGCCAGGCACACCGCCCAGAACTTCATGACCTTGTTCGCAGCCATGATCCCTCTCTTTCGGTCGGGACCCCATTGGGGGATCCACGCGTTCCTTCTGTTGCGTTTTCTTATGATGAGTACGCAATGGGAGGATTCACGGACCGACGCCCCCGGATCGGCGTTCTTCGGATGAACACCACCCGTCCGCAGTAGGCGGACCCGCGAAACCCCTGGCCCAAGGGGTGCGGACAGGGCCGGCACGGGCGGCTGCGGGGGCTCGGGGCGGGCGGGGCGGGACGTCAGCGGATGCGCGCGGTGGACCCCCGGGGTATGCCCGTCCTACGAGCCGCGCGGTGCGCGATGCGCACCGCCTCAGGCCGGTGTCCGCTCGCCGCTTCGGGACATCTCCGCCATGATGCGCACCGCGGTGGGCTCCGGGGTGGTGGGCGGGATGATCAGCAGGTCCCAGCGGCCGACGCCGGTGGAGACCAGGCAGACGGTGTCCGGGCCGGAGCGGTTGATGGTCCGGCGCAGGCGGACGACATGGCCGGAGACGAGGATGCTGCCGGGCAGCGCGGGCCAGCCGGCACCGTTCACCGTGGCATGGGTGATCCGCGGCCAGTCGAAGGGCAACGCGGCCAGCAGCTCGGGGAGTTCGGTGACCAGATCGGCCGAGTGCGGCCACCAGACCCCGTCGATCCGCCGGGTCACCTCGCTGTGCGGCGCGATGGCCAGCCGGGCGACGGGCGGCGGCGCGTGGTGCCGGGGAGGATCGGGATGCGGGGCTCGACCCCCGGGGGCGCTGGTCATACGGGGCTCCTGACGCGACGGGCCGCGACCCGCGCCGGGTCCGGCCAGCGCACGTCCCATACCCAGCCGAGGCGCTCGAAGAGCCGGATGACCGCGGCGGACACATCGATCTGGCCGCGGTCGACACCGTGCCGGGCGCAGGTCGGGTCGGCGTGGTGGAGGTTGTGCCAGCTCTCGCCGAACGAGAGCAGAGCCAGCGGCCACAGGTTGGTCGCCCGGTCGTGGCGCCGGGTGCGGAACGGCCGGTCGCCGATCACATGGCAGAGCGAGTTGACGCTCCAGGTGACGTGGTGGAGCAGCGCGATGCGGATGAAGCCGGCCCACAGCAGGGCGGTCAGGGCGGTGACCCAGGTGCCTCCGAGGGCCCAGCCCAGGGCGAACGGCAGGGCCAGGGTGAGCAGGCACAGCGCGGGGAACGCCCGGTCCACCGCGCGGATGGCGGGGTCGGCGAGCAGGTCGGGCGCGTACCGCTCGTGCGGGGTGGGGTCGTTGCGGAAGAGCCAGCCGATGTGCGAGTGCACCAGTCCCCGGAGCTGACCGCGCAGGCTGGTGCCGTAGCGGTAGGGGGAGTGCGGGTCGCCGGGACGGTCGGTGAAGGCGTGGTGGCGGCGGTGGGTGGCCACCCAGTCGATGACGTCGCCCTGGAAGCTCAGCGATCCGGCGACGGCGAGCACCACGCGCAGCGCGGGCGCCGCGGTGTAGCTGCCGTGGGTGAGGCCGCGGTGGAAGCCGATGGTGACGCCGAGGCCGGTGACGACGTAGAAGACGAGGGCCAACAGCAGGTCGGTGAGGTGCACGACGCTGCCCCACAGCAGCGGGATGGCCACCGCCAGGCCGACGAACGGGGCGACGACGATGATGCCGGTGACCGTGACATACATCCGCCGGCCGCCGCTCGGCCGCGGGTCGGGGCCGGTATCGGGGAACGGTGACGTCCCGTCGTACTCCTTCGCCGACGGAACGTGGCCGGCAGTGGGGGTCACCGGTCGTGACCTGTGTCCCGGGAGGGCGGCGGCGGGCCCGCCGGATGCGGTCCGGGGTGGGCGCCGTGCGGGTGCCTGTGCAGCCGGTGCTGGAACGACTCCCACAGATGCGCATAGCGGTGCGGGTTGGGGCGTCCGGCCTGCTGGGCGTAGACCCGGGCGATGAACAGCACGCCCATCGCGACCAGGGCCAGCAGCACGATCACGGTCAAGAAGGTCTGCATGGTGCTCACCCGAATACTCCCGGATGCCCCGGGTGTTCTCGGCACTTCAGTGCATTCTTCGCATTCCGCCGGTGCCTCCCACGGTACCCCGCAGCGATGCCGCACAGCGCACCAAAGCGGGGCAGGAGGGCAGGGGGCGACCTCTGCGCACCTTCCGCAGGGCAGTAGGTTTTACTTCCGCATGACCAATCGCATACCGGAAGCATGCCTGACGCGTGCCTGGCACCTCGCCTCCGGATGCCGTCCACCCGACCAGTCGAGGAGATCAAGATGGCGCTGTGGGACCGGATCAGGGATTCCGCGCAGACGATGCAGACCCAGCTCGTCGCCAAGAAGAACGACCTCAAGAGCGGCGCCTTCCGCGACGCGAGCATGGCGATGTGCGCCCTCGTGGCCGCCGCGGACGGCACCGTCGACGCCTCGGAGCGGCGGCGGGTGGCGCAGCTGATCGCCACCAACGAGGTGCTCCAGAACTTCCCGGCGGACGATCTCCAGCGGCGCTTCGACGGCTACCTGGACAAGCTCGCCGCCGACTTCGACTTCGGCCGGGTCGCGGTGCTCCAGGAGGTCGGCAAGGTGAAGAAGAAGCCGGTGGAGGCACGGGCGGTCGTCCAGATCGGCATCGTCATCGGCGGCGCCGACGGCGACTTCGACGCAACCGAGCGGGCGCTGGTGCGCGAGGTGTGCTTCGCGCTGGGAATCGCCCCGGCCGAGTTCGACCTCTGACCGCACCCACAGGGGAGCGGGCGCCGCACGGGGCTCCCGCTCCCCTGCCGCGCGGCCGGACCGGCTCAGACGTCGACGCCGAAGTCCGCCGCGATGCCCGCCGGCCCGGAGGCTTAACCCTGGCTCATGGCGCGGAACTTCCACCCGCCGCCGTTCCGGTAGGGCTCGCCGAAGACCCTCGCGGTCTCGGTCGAGGCGTCCTCGGTCAGGTCGTAGCGGGCCGGCTCCGCCCCGCCGGCCTGGTTGACGACGCGGATGTACGCGTTGCGAACCTGGCCGAATCTCTGCCTCCGGCTCTGCGCGTCATGGAGGGAGACCGGGGAGGCGATCTTCGTGATCTCGGCCGGGACGCCGCTGAGACTGACGTCGATGGTCTCGTCGCCCTCCCCCTCGCCGGTCAGGTTGTCGCCGGTGTGCTGCACCGAACCGTCCGGGCTGGCTTCCCTCCAGATGACGCCGGTTTGCTCGGTGGCGTGCCGGTACCAGCTGGTGTTGCCCGTTTTCCGGCGGTGATCAGGAAAACCACAGGCGTGGAGAAGTCAGTGGCGGGGATCCGCGCCGCGCGGCGCAACCGCCGCGTTCCGGGCGCAGCGGCCGGGCCGCCGGGCCCTGGCCGGGACGGGCCCGCGCCGTAAAATGCCCCGGTGTCCCGGCCGGCGGGACGCCCGCGCGACGGGAGGCGACGAGATGGGCGGCACCCCCTTCAGGGAGTCCCTCGGCCAGACCCCCGGCCGGCAGCGGACCCGGCGCGGGCAGGGCCAGTTGGAGGCCCAGGTCCTGGCCGCACTGCACCACGCACCGGGACCGGTCACCGCCGCCTGGGTCCAGGACCGGCTCGGCGACGGCCTCGCGTACACCACCGTGATGACGATCCTGTCCCGGCTGCACACCAAGGGGGCGGTCACCCGCGAGCGGACCGGCCGGGCGTACGTCTGGACGCCGGCGGCCGACGAGGCCGGGCTCGCCGCGCTGCGGATGCGCCGCGTGCTGGACGGCGAACCGGACCGGGACGCCGTCCTGACCAGCTTCGTCTCCGCGCTCTCGGCACACGACGAGCAACTGCTGCGCAGCCTCCTGGACCGCGTCGAGGACGGCGAGGACGGCAAAGACGGCGAGAACGGCAGAAACACAGCCCCCGGACCCGGAACGGGGCCCGATCACCCCGCGGACGAAGCACGCGGAGGCTGACCGGTGGGCGTCTTCGTCTTCCTGCCGCTCGTTCTGCCGCTCAGCACGCTGCCGATCGCCCGGCTCGCGGAGCAGCACCTCCACCCCCGGGTCACCACCCGCCTGCTGACCCTGCTCGCCGCGGTCCTCGGCCTGTGCAGCACGCTCTGCCTGGGGCTGCTGGTGGTCGTCGGCACCGCCCAACTGCCCGGCAACCCGCTGCCGGACGGCTGGTCGGACCCGGAGGTGCGGTCCGCGGTGCCGCACGCGGAGATCGCCGGCACCGCGGCGACCCTCGCGCTGGCCGCCGCGCTCACCGCGGTCGGCAGCGCGCTGCGCCGCGACCGCCGCATCCGGGCGCGGACCCACGGCGCGCTGGACGTGCTGCCGGCCGGCGCTGATCCCGCGGTGCTGCCGGACGACGATCCGTACGCCTATGCCGTGCCCGGCACGCCCGCGCGGCCGGGGCGGCCCGCCCGGCCCGGCCGGATCGCGGTCTCCCGGGGCATGCTGCGCAGTCTGAACGGCGCCGAGCAGCGCGCCCTGTTCGCCCATGAGCGCGCGCATCTGCGCTGCCGCCACCACCGCTACCTGCTGGCCGTACGGCTGGCCGGCTGCGTCAACCCCCTCCTGCTGCCGCTGCGTTCGGCGGTCGCCTTCAGCACCGAGCGCTGGGCGGACGAGGAGGCGGCGCGGGCGGTCGGCGACCGGCGGCTGACCGCGCGGGCGGTGGGAAAGGCGGCGCTGATCGCGCGGCCCGCGCCGTATCCGGGGCTGGCGCAGTTCGCGGCGCCCGAGCCGGGGCCGGTGCCGCGGCGGGTGGCGGCGCTGCTCGGACCGGTGCCGCCGGCGCGCAACTGGCCGCCGGCGCTGACCCCGGCGGGGCTGGCCGCGCTGGTCGCGGCGGCGGGTACGGCGGCCTCCGCGCTGTCCTCGCTGAACTCGGCGGTAGCGCTGTTCCTCGTTCTGAAGGCGGCAACGCCCTGGTGAGGGCACACTGATCCCTGACTCTCCAGCGCGCCACGCGGCGGATACCGATCTGTGACCCGTAGCACACCAGCCAACTTCTACAGCGTTGTAGAAGTTGCCGGTAGGGTTGCGTCTGACATGCGCAACAGGCGCGGCCGGAGGGGGAGATGGCGACGAGGTGCGGACCCCTGACCGGGGACAGCCCGCCTCCAGAGGCGGAGGTGCGATGGGTCTATCAACCAGTCGAGGTCCAATATCCGGACGGTGCCTGGGAGTTGGGCCGGATCAGCGCCTGGTGGACGGATACCGCGGGCGACGAGTGGTGCCTGCTGCGCACCGTGCCCGGCGGCAGCGCCCCGCAGTGGCTGCGCTACGACCCGGAGTCCGTACGGCTCCTGCCCACCACCGGAACCTGAGCCGCCCGCACGGCCGTCCGCCCCGCCCCGGATCAGCGCTGCCGCCGTCCCCGGCCACGGAATCCACGCCCTGCCCCGTACCCGCGCCCGTCCTCGGATACGCGCTCCTTTCCCGATGCGCGGCCGTTCCCGGACGCGCGCGCGACTCCGTTTCCGCGCACCCCCTCGTACAGCAAGACCAGCTCCAGAAGGACCAGAAGGGCCATCGGCGTGCATGACAGGCAGACGCACAGGCAGACGGCCCGGCGGGGCAGCGGCGAAGGGAGCGGGCGGCGCGCGGCGGACGACGACGCGTCCGCCGCGGACGGCGGCACCCGCGCCGAGCGCCGCAAGGCCGGGAA
The DNA here is from genome assembly GCF_050054615.1 of Streptomyces sp. YGL11-2. Lineage (NCBI taxonomy): Bacteria > Bacillati > Actinomycetota > Actinomycetes > Kitasatosporales > Streptomycetaceae > Streptomyces > Streptomyces sp. YGL11-2. Next base: position 314,001 of record NZ_JBNHIN010000002.1, on the reverse strand, counting down.
GACCCGGATGACCCGGCGCGGCCGGATCCTGGCCTGGACGGGCGGGGTGGTCGGCGTCGTCCTGCTCGGCACGGCCGGGGTGGGCGCGTGGGTGTACCAGCACCTGGACGGGAACATCACCGGCGCGGACGTCGGCAGCACGCTGGGCGGCGACCGGCCGGTCAACCTGAGCCCGGGCTCCAAGAACATCCTGGTCGTCGGCTCGGACAGCCGGGCGGGCACCGGCGGCAAGTACGGCAGCGGCCTGACCACGATGCAGTCGGACACCCTGATGGTGCTGCACATCGCGGCGAACCATAAGTGGGCCACCGCGGTGTCCTTCCCGCGGGACTCCTGGGTGCGGATCCCGGCGTGCGACAAGGGCGGTGGCGGGCAGTCGTCCCCGCACCACTTCAAGATCAACGAGGCGTTCTCGATCGGCGGGCTCAGCGGCGACGTCGGCAAGGCCGCGGCGTGCAGCATCAAGACGCTTGAGAAGAACACCGGGCTGCGGATCGACCACTTCGTCTCCGTCAACTTCGAGGGCTTCAAGGGCATGGTCGACGCACTGGGCGGCATCGAGGTCTGCCCCAAGCACGCCATCCACGACAAGAAGGCCCAACTGGACATGGAGGCCGGCTGCCAGACCGTCAAGGACGAGAAGGCGCTCGGCTACGTCCGCACCCGCTACAGCGTCGGCGACGGCTCCGACCTCGGTCGGATCGGCCGCCAGCAGGAGTTCATGAAGGCGATCGCGGCCAAGGCCCAGTCCCAGCTCACCAGCCCGACCGCGCTCTACGGCTTCCTGGACTCGGCGACCAAGTCCCTGACCACGGACAAGGACCTGGCCGGGCTGAATCCGCTCTACGACCTCGCGTCCACGGTCAAGGACATCCCCTCCGACCGCCTCACCTTCCTCACCGTGCCCACCTATCCGCGCGAGGCGGACGTCCCCAGCGACAAGGCCAACGTGATCTGGCAGTACCCGGAGGCCAGTGAGCTGTTCAGCGACCTGGCCCACGACCGCGAGATCGGCGCCGCCGGGAAGGCCAGGTTCGCCGAGGCCGCGAAGAACCCGGTGACCGCGCACTCCGTCCGGATCCGGGTCCTCAACGGCACCGGCACGCCCGGCCGGGCCGCCACCGCCGCCGAGGAGCTCCGCAAGCTCGGCTTCACCGTCGTCGCCACCGGCAACGCACCGACCACGGACAAGACCAGCATCGGCTACCCGGCTTCGCTGAAGGCCCAGGGCGAGGTGCTGGCGGCCCGGCTGCCGGGCACCAAGGCCGCGGAGTCGGCGCAGGCGTCACCGGGCGCGGTGACGCTGACCATCGGGCCGGACTTCACCACGGCCAACAGCTGACGGCCGCCGCGCAGTTGCGCTCCGG
>NZ_JBNHIN010000002.1:283143-312530 GCF_050054615.1 Streptomyces sp. YGL11-2 | reverse complement strand
CCGGCTCACCCGAGCCGGAGCGCGGCGCGGCGTTGTGACTCGCCGCCCGTCAGGCGTGCAGCCGCTCGACGGGGCGGGAGGTGTGCACCTCGATGTCGTGCGCGGCGCGGCTGAGCAGCTGATGGCTCAGGTCCGACAGCGCGCGCGCGGTCGCCAGCTCGTCCCCGATGGCGGGGACGTTCTCGTCCGTCGGATTGCACCTGGCGGTTCCCTGGCCGACGATCTGCCCGCCTTCCTTGCCGCGCAGCCGGGCCTCGGCCTGGACCTCGCTGCCGGATTCGACGATGCTGATCTCGGCGTTCCACGTCTTCGTACGCCTACCCGTACCGGTCACCGGAAGCCTCCCTCCGCCCCCTGGGAACAGTCCCCACACACAGCGTCGCACCGGCGCTGTCCAGCCGCATCTGGAGGCTGACCACAGGGCAATTGGGGGGATAGCCCCATGGCCGGGCGGGCGGCCGGGTCCCTAATGTCATGCGGGAAGGGCCGGGATCCGGGGGGGGAGCGGGCCCGTGCGGCGGGCTTCGGCCCGGCGCCCGGGGACGTGCCGCGGAGAGGGCCAACTCATCTCGTATCGGGGGGTATTCATGCGCAGGCAGGTCCGCTTCATCGGGGCCGTGGCGCTGGCCGGAATCGGGGCGGTCACCGTCGGTGCGTGCAGCCTGGTGGCCGGCACTACCTTCACGGACGACGCCGCGGTGTCGCAGAAGATCACCTCCGTCCGGGTGGACACCCGCGACGGCGCGGTGACGGTGCACGGCGGCAAGGGCGGCGACACGGTCTCCGTCCACCGGTCGGTCACCTACCGCGGTGACCGCCCGAAGGGCCCCAGCCACCGCGTCGAGGGCGGGACCCTGGTGCTCGGCGGCTGCGGCGACGAGTGCTCGGTGAGCTACACGGTCGATCTGCCCGGCACCGTCCCGGTCACCGGCGAGACCACCAACGGCGCGCTGAAGCTGTCCGGCGTGGGCGCGGTGAAGGTGTCCACCAGCTCCGGCAGCATCGACCTGGACCAGGTGTCCGGCGCCGTGGACGTCCGGACGACGAACGGCGAGGTCACCGGCAAGGGGCTGGCGGGCAGCCGCACCGCCGTCGAGACCTCGAACGGCCGGATCGACCTGACCACGACGACACCGCAGGACGTCCGGGCGAAGACGTCCAACGGCGCGATCGCGGTGACGGTGCCGGACGCCCACTACCGGGTGTCCGCGGACACCGACAACGGCGCGAAGAAGATCGGCGTCACCCAGGACCCGGCGGGGCGCTACCGGCTCGACCTGACCACCTCGAACGGGGAGATCACCGCCGAGAAGGCCGCCGGCTGAGGCCGCTTCGGTTTCGCCCCCGGCGGCGCCGCACCGCGACGTCGTAAAGCTGCCGGACCACGGGGGTGGTCGGCTGCTGGACTGGTGAGCACCGCAACGGACCGCTCACCAGGACGGAATCCATGCCGACCGCCGCCCGCACCGCCACCGACTCCGCATACGAATCCGACTCCGAATCCGCAGCCGCAGCCGCAGCCGCATCGGCAGGACCCGCGGCCGTCGCCCGCTCGCCGCTGAACGGCTGGCTCGCCGTGATCGCGGTGATGCTGGGGATCTTCTCCATCGTCACCACCGAAATCCTGCCGATCGGCCTGCTCACCGATATCGCGGCCGACTTCCGCATCTCGGACGGCACGGCCGGGCTGATGATGACGCTCCCCGGGCTGCTGGCCGCCTGCGCCGCGCCGACGGTGACGGTGGCCACCGCACGGATCGACCGGCGGCTGATGCTGTGCGCCTTCCTCGCGCTGCTGGCGCTGGCGAACCTGCTCGCCGCGGTCGCACCGGCCTACTGGCTGGTGCTGCTGTCCCGGGTGCTGGTCGGCATCGTCATCGGGGGTTTCTGGTCGATCGGCGCCGGGCTGGCCGAGCGGCTGGTGCCCGCGGAGTCGGCGGGCAGGGCGACCGCGGTGATCTTCTCCGCGGTGCCGCTGGGCTCGGTGCTCGGGGTGCCCGCGGGGACCCTCCTCGGCAACCTCGCCGGCTGGCGGACGGCCTGCGCCGTCGTGGGGGCACTGTCGCTCGGCGTGCTGGTGCTGATGGCTCTGGTGAGTCCGTCGCTTCCCGCCGTACGGGCCACCAGTGCGGCGATGCTGCGCGGCATGCTGCGCGGCGTCCACACCCGTTTCGCGCTGCTGATGACCTTCCTCGTCGTGCTCGCGCACTTCGGCGCCTACACCTATGTGACGCCCTTCCTGGAACAGGTCGCCCACGTGGCGTCCGCCGGGCTGATCACCGTCTTCCTGCTCGCGTACGGCGTCGCGGGAATCGCTGGGAACTTCCTCGGCGGCGGAATGGTGGCGCGCCGCCCGCGCACCGTCTTCGGGGCCGCGGCGGGGCTGCTCGCCCTCGCCACGCTGCTGCTTCCGGTCCTGGGCCGCGGGGAAGGAGGTGCGCTGGTGCTGCTGGTGGTCTGGGGCATCGCGTACGGCGCGGTGCCGGTAGCGTCGCAGAACTGGTTCGCCAAGGCGGCGCCCGCCGCGCCGGAGGCGGCATCGGTGCTGTTCACCGCCGCGTTCCAGGCGACGCTGTCGCTCGGCGCGCTGACCGGCGGGATGATCGTGGACCGTACGTCGCCGTCGACCGTGATGGCGCTGGGCGGCGCGACCGCGGTCCTGGTGGCCCTGGCGGCGTGGGTGCACCGCGCCAAGCGGCTNCCTCCAGGAGGCCAACCCCTGGGCACTGCACGGCATCGCCGAACGCCTGCTGGAGGCCGAGTCCCGCGGTATGTGGGAGAAGCCCGACGCGGAGACGCTGGCCGCCCTGCGGGACGCCTTCCTGGAGACGGAGGGCGAGCTGGAGGGGGAGGACTGAGGCGCGAAGTGGCGTGACGGGGGCGGTGTTTCACGTGAAACACCGCCCCCGTCACGCCACTTCGCGCCTCAGTCCTCCCCCTCCAGCTCGCCCTCCGTCTCCAGGAAGGCGTCCCGCAGGGCGGCCAGCGTCTCCGCGTCGGGCTTCTCCCACATACCGCGGGACTCGGCCTCCAGCAGGCGTTCGGCGATGCCGTGCAGTGCCCAGGGGTTGGCCTCCTGGAGGAAGGCGCGGTTCTCCGGGTCGAGGACGTAGGTCTGGGCGAGCTTGTCGTACATCCAGTCGGCGACGACCCCGGTCGTGGCGTCGTAGCCGAACAAGTAGTCCACGGTGGCGGCGAGTTCGAAGGCACCCTTGTAGCCGTGGCGACGCATCGCCTCGATCCAGCGGGGGTTGACGACCCGGGCGCGGAAGACCCGGGAGGTCTCCTCGACGAGCGTCCTGGTGCGGACCGTCTCGGGGCGGGTCGAGTCGCCGATGTACGCCTCGGGGGCCTTGCCCTTGAGCGCCTTGACCGTGGCGACCATGCCGCCGTGGTACTGGAAGTAGTCGTCGGAGTCCGCGATGTCGTGCTCGCGGGTGTCGGTGTTCTTGGCGGCCACCGCGATGCGCTTGTAGGCGGTCTCCATCTCGTCGCGAGCCGGGCGGCCTTCGAGCCCGCGGCCGTACGCGTAGCCGCCCCAGACGGTGTAGACCTCGGCCAGGTCCGCGTCGGTGCGCCAGTCGCGGGAGTCGATGAGCTGGAGCAGGCCCGCGCCGTACGTGCCCGGGCGGGAGCCGAAGATCCGGGTGGTGGCGCGGCGCTCGTCACCGTGGGCGGCCAGGTCGGCCTGGGCGTGGGCCCGGATGAAGTTGCGGTCGGCGGGCTCGTCGAGGCCGGCGGCGAGCCGTACCGCGTCGTCGAGCAGGCCGATGACGTGCGGGAACGCGTCCCGGAAGAAGCCGCTGATGCGGAGGGTGACGTCGATGCGGGGGCGGCCCAGCTCGTCGAGCGGGACGGCCTCCAGGCCGGTCACCCGGCGCGAGGCGTCGTCCCACACGGGACGGACGCCGAGCAGCGCCAGCGCCTCCGCCACATCGTCCCCGGAGGTGCGCATCGCGCTGGTGCCCCACAGGGACAGGCCCACCGACTCCGGCCAGTCGCCGTTGTCGTCGCGGTAGCGGGCCAGCAGCGAGTCGGCGAGCGCCTGTCCGGTCTCCCAGGCGAGGCGCGACGGGACGGCCTTGGGGTCGACGGAGTAGAAGTTGCGGCCGGTCGGGAGGACGTTGACCAGGCCGCGCAGCGGCGAGCCGGACGGACCGGCCGGCACGAAGCCGCCGTTGAGGGCGTGCACCGCGTGGTCGAGTTCGTCGGTGGTGGCGGCCAGCCGCGGCACGACCTGCCGGGCGGCGAAGTCGAGGATGTCGGCGACCGCGGCCGGGTGCCCGTCGGCGACCCCGGCCACCGCGGCCGGGTCCCACGTCGCGTCCTCCATCGCCTGGACCAGCGCGCGGGCGAGGGCCTCGGCGTCGTCGGCGGCCGTCCGGGTCGCGGCCGACTCGTCCAGGCCCAGCGCCTCGCGCAGTCCGGGCAGCGCCGAGGTGCCGCCCCAGATCTGCCGGGCGCGCAGGATGGCCAGGACGAGGTTGACCCGCGCCTCGCCGGTCGGCGCACCGCCCAGGACGTGCAGCCCGTCGCGGATCTGGGCGTCCTTGACCTCGCACAGCCAGCCGTCGACGTGCAGCAGGAAGTCGTCGAAGCCGTCGTCGTCGGGGCGTTCGTCCATGCCCAGGTCGTGGTCGAGCTTGGCGGCCTGGATCAGCGTCCAGATCTGCGCGCGGATGGCGGGCAGCTTGGCCGGGTCCATCGAGGAGATCGCGGCGTACTCGTCGAGCAGCTGCTCAAGGCGGGCGATGTCGCCGTAGGAGTCCGCGCGGGCCATCGGCGGGACGAGGTGGTCGACGAGGGTGGCGTGCACCCGGCGCTTGGCCTGGGTGCCCTCGCCCGGGTCGTTGACCAGGAAGGGGTAGACGAGCGGGAGGTCGCCGAGCGCCGCGTCCGGGCCGCAGGCCGCGGAGAGTCCGGCGTTCTTGCCGGGCAGCCACTCCAGATTGCCGTGCTTGCCGAGGTGCACCATCGCGTCGGCGCCGAAGCCGCCGTCCGCGGCGGGGGCGGCGATCCAGCGGTAGGCCGCCAAGTAGTGGTGCGAGGGGGGCAGATCGGGGTCGTGGTAGATCGCGATCGGGTTCTCGCCGAAGCCGCGCGGCGGCTGGATGAGGATCAGCAGATTGCCGCGGCGCAGCGCGGCGAGCACGATGTCGCCGTCGGGGTTGTGGGAGCGGTCGACGAACATCTCGCCGGGCGGCGGGCCCCAGTGCTCCTCGACGGAGCTGCGGAGTTCCTCCGGCAGCGTCGCGTACCAGCGCCGGTAGTCGGCGGCCGGGATCCGGACCGGGTTGCGGGCCAGCTGCTCCTCGGTCAGCCACTCCTGGTCGTGGCCGCCGGCCTCGATGAGGGCGTAGATCAGCTCGTCGCCGTCGCCGGACGCGAGCCCGGGGACCGGCTCGGCGCCGAAGTCGTAGCCCTCGGCCTGGAGGCGGCGCAGCAGTTCGACGGCGCTCGCCGGGGTGTCCAGGCCGACCGCGTTGCCGATCCGGGAGTGCTTGGTGGGGTACGCGGACAGCACCAGCGCCAGGCGCTTCTCGGCGGCCGGGATGTGCCGCAGCCGGGCGTGCCGGACGGCGATCCCGGCGACCCGGGCGGCGCGTTCGGGGTCGGCGACGTACACCGGGAGGCCGTCCTCGTCGACCTCCTTGAAGGAGAACGGCACGGTGATCAACCGCCCGTCGAACTCGGGCACCGCGATCTGCGAGGCGGCGTCGAGCGGGGACACCCCCTCGTCGTTCTCCTCCCAGGCGGCGCGCGACCCAGTCAGGCACAGCGCCTGGAGGATCGGCACGTCCAGGGCGGCCAGCGCCCCCGCGTCCCAGGACTCGTCGTCGCCGCCCGCCGACGCCTCCGCGGGCCTGGTGCCGCCCGCGGCCAGCACGGTGGTGACGATCGCGTCGGCCGCGCGCAGTTCCTCGATCAGCTCCGGCTCGGGGGCGCGCAGCGAGGCGACGAAGAGCGGGAGCGGACGGCCGCCGGCCTCCTCGATCCGGTCGCACAGATCCCGTACGAAGGCGGTGTTGCCGCTCATGTGGTGGGCGCGGTAGTAGAGCACGGCGACCGTCGGGCCGCTGACGTCGCACGCCGCGCGCTCCAGCCGGCCCCAGGAGGGCGCGGGCGCGGGCGGCTCGAAGCCGTGGCCGGTGAGCAGGACGGTGTCGCTGAGGAAGCGGGCCAGCTGCTCCAGGTTGGCCGGACCGCCGTGCGCGAGGTAGGCGTGCGCCTCCGCCGCGATGCCGACCGGGACGGTGGACGCCTCCATGAGCTGGGCGTCGGGGGCCTGTTCACCGGTGAGGACGACGACCGGGCGGTGCTGGTCCGCGGCCAGCAGCAGGTCGAGCCCCTCCTGCCAGGCGCGGATGCCGCCGAGGAGGCGTACGACGACGAGACCGGTGCCGTCGAGGAGGCCGGGCAGTTCGGCGACGTCGAGTCGGGCCGGGTTGGCGAGCCGGTACGGCACCGGTCCCTCGGCGGCACGAGCGCTGAGCAGGTCGGTGTCGGAGGTCGACAGCAGCAGGATCACGGCGCAGCCTTCCTCGGGGTGTCCGCGCCCCGGGTGGTCGTATGGACGGCGGGAGTTCCTGGCTCACCCGGCGGAGGCCGGGTTCACAGTGGCGGGACCGCGCCGGATTCTCACCGGGCTTCCTCCCTGGCGCCGTCGCTGGCGTCCGGCGGGTCAGCCGACCCACCGACCTGCATAGTAAGGGCTGCGTCCCGGCAGCGGGAGCGCGCCTCCGGGGGCGCTCGCCGGGGCCTTGCGCCCCCGGTTTCGGAGCGACCCGGCGTAGGTATGCTCGCCGCCATGCCGCCCTCCCCCGCACCGCCGCCCCACCGGGCCGAACCGCCCGTACGGGATCGCGGTGACGCCTGCCCGGGAGCGCTGCGGCTGCACTCCGCCGCCGACGGGCAGCTGGCCCGAGTGCGGCTGCCGGCAGGGGACTTGGCGGTAGGCCAGGCCACCGCGCTGGCGGACGCCGCCGAACACCTCGGCGACGGCCACCTCTCGCTCACCTCCCGCGGCAACGTCGAACTCCGCGGACTGCCCGACGGCTGCGGCCGACGGCTCGCGGACCTGCTCGCCGGCGCCGGGCTGCTCCCGTCCGTCCGCCATGAGCGGATCCGCAACATCGTGGCCTCGCCGCTGGCCGGACTGGACCAGCACACCCCGTCTGACGTGCGGTTGTGGACCCGTGGCCTGGACGCGCTGCTCTGCGCGAGCACGGCCGCGACGGGGCTTTCGGGCCGGTTCCTCTTCGTCCTCGACGACGGGCGGGGGGATGTGGCGGGCCTCGGCGGCGATGTGACCTTGATCGCAGAATCGGGCATCGCGGGATCGGGGACCGGGGGATCGAGCGCTGCGGGTGCCGCGTCCGGGCGCGGGGCGCTGCTGCGGGTCGGTGACGACCCGGCCGCGCTGCGGATCGCCGGCGAGGACGTTCCGCGTGCCGCGCTCACCGCCGCCGAGACCTTTCTGACCACCGCCGGGGCGAGCGGCAGCGGCGCCTGGCGGGTCCGCGAACTCCCCGCCGACCGCGCGCTCACCGCCCGCGAGGTGGCGCGAGCCCTGCGGACGGCGGGCATCGCCGCCGAACACGTCAATGACGTGAATGACGTGAATGACGCGGGATATTCGGAATGCGCGGCGGATGCCGGCGCGGCCCCCGGTCCGCGTTCCGCCCCGCGGTACGCCGACTCCCGCGCCCCCGGCCTCGTCGACGGCGCCGACGGGCGCCGGGCGCTTGCCGTTCTCGCGCCCCTGGGCCGGCTGACCGTCACCCAGTGGCGCGCGCTGACCGGCATCGCCGCCGACGACGGCACGGGCGAACTGCGGCTCACCCCCTGGCGCGGGATCGTCCTTCCCGGCCTGCCGGCCGCGACCGCGCCCCTGCGCCTCCGCGAACTCTCCGCCGCCGGGCTGATCACCGACCCGGCCTCGCCTTGGCACCGCCTCAGCGCCTGCACCGGCCGCCCCGGGTGCGCCAAGTCCCTGACGGATGTCCGCGCCGACGTCGCCGCCGCCCTCGCCGAGGGTGCCTCCGCCCCCGCGGGAGGCGGCGGCCTCCCCGTCCACTGGTCCGGCTGCGCACGCCGCTGCGGACACCCCCGCGGAACCTGGGTCGATGTCGTCGCGACACCCGACGGCTACCGCACCGCCGTCGTACGGCCCGAGGACCCGGCGCCGTCCCCCGCCGTACGGGGCTCCTCACGACCGGCGCCGGTTTCCCGTGAAACACCCCAACTGCCCGCCGTTTCACGGGAATCGGCCGCACCGGACCCGGTTTCACGTGAAACACGACCGGCACCGGGTCCGTCCCACGCCACCCCCATCACCCCTCAACCCACCACCCCGAGGCCCCAGTGACCGCGTTCGAGTACGAAAAGGACGGGGCGGAGATCTACCGCCAGTCCTTCGCCACCATCCGCGCCGAGGCGGATCTCTCCGGACTGCCCGCCGACGCCGGCCAGGTCGCGGTCCGGATGATCCACGCCTGCGGCATGGTCGACCTCGTACGCGACCTGGCCTTCAGCCCCGGGGTCGTGACGGGTGCCCGCGCCGCGCTGCGCGCCGGTGCACCGATCCTCTGCGACGCCAACATGGTCGCCAGCGGCGTCACCCGCAAGCGGCTGCCCGCCGACAACGAGGTGCTCTGCACGCTCACCGACCCGTCCGTGCCGGAGCTCGCCGCGCGGATGAGGACGACGCGCAGCGCCGCCGCGCTCGAACTGTGGCGGGACCGGATGGAGGGCGCGGTGGTCGCCTTCGGCAACGCCCCCACCGCCCTCTTCCGGTTCCTCGAAATGATCGAGGAAGGGGCGCCCCGCCCCGCCGCCGTCATCGGCATACCCGTCGGCTTCATCGGCGCGGCCGAGTCCAAGGACGCGCTGATCGACCACCCGTCGAAGCTGGATCACATCGTGGTGCGCGGGCGGCGCGGCGGCAGTGCCATGACCGCAGCCGCTATCAACGCCCTGGCAAGCGAGGAAGAGTGAGCGTGAGCGAGCAGCAGGCCCACAACGGCGTGCCGGAACGGCAGTCGGTGCAGCACCCGGAGCAGTCCACCGGCCGTCTCTACGGCGTCGGCCTCGGCCCCGGCGACCCGTCCCTGATGACGGTGCGGGCGGTGGAGGTCATCGCCCAGGCGGATGTGGTGGCGTATCACAGCGCCCGGCACGGACGCTCGATCGCGCGCTCCATCGCGGCGAAGCACATCCGCGCCGACCACATCGAGGAAGCGCTGGTCTACCCGGTCACCACGGAGTCGACCGACCACCCCGGCGGATACCGGGGCGCGCTGGACGAGTTCTACGAGTCCGCGGCGGCACGGCTCGCCGCCCACCTCGACGCCGGCCGCACCGTCGCCGTCCTCTCCGAGGGCGATCCGCTCTTCTACGGCTCGTACCAGCACATGCACAAGCGGCTGGCCGACCGCTACCCGACCGAGGTCATCCCCGGCGTCACCTCCCTCAGCGCCGCCGCGGCCTGCCTGGGCACCCCGCTCGCCGAGGCCGACGAGGTGCTGACGATCCTCCCCGGCACGCTGCCGGAGGAAGAGCTGACGGCGCGGCTGGCCGCCACCGACTCCGCCGTCGTCATGAAGCTCGGCCGCACCTTCCCGACCGTGCGCCGCGCCATGGCACGCTCCGGCCGGATCGCGGAGGCCCGCTACGTCGAACGCGCCACCATGTCCGGTGAGCGCACCGACCGGCTCGCCGCCATCGACGCCGACACCGTCCCGTACTTCTCGGTCGCGGTGGTGCCCAGCCGGATCGCGGCCACCGAACCGCCGCCAGCCGCCGAGTGCGGCGAGGTCGTCGTGGTGGGTACCGGTCCCGCCGGCCCCCTCTGGCTCACCCCCGAGTCCCGCGGCGCGCTGGCCGCCGCCGAGGACCTGGTCGGCTACACCACGTACCTGGACCGCGTGCCGATACGCCCCGGGCAGCGCCGCCACGGATCCGACAACAAGGTCGAGTCCGAGCGCGCCGAACTCGCCCTCGACCTGGCCCGCCGCGGCCGGCGGGTGGCCGTGGTCTCCGGCGGCGACCCCGGCATCTTCGCCATGGCCACCGCGGTCCTGGAAGTCGCCTCCCAGGACCCGTACCGCTCCGTCCCGGTGCGCGTGCTGCCCGGGGTCACCGCCGCCAACGCCGCCGCCGCCCGGGCCGGCGCCCCGCTGGGCCACGACTACGCGGTCATCTCGCTCTCCGACCGCCTCAAGCCCTGGGACGTCATCGCCACCCGCCTCGGCGCGGCGGCCTCCGCCGATCTGGCCCTGGCCCTGTACAACCCCGGCTCGCGCTCCCGTACATGGCAGGTGGCCAAGGCTCGCGAACTCCTCCTGGAGCACCGCGCGCCGGACACCCCGGTCATCCTGGCCCGCGACGTCGGCGGACCCGAGGAATCCCTGCGGACCGTCCCGCTCGCCGACCTGGACCCGGACCAGGTCGACATGCGCACCATCCTCCTCGTCGGCTCGTCGCAGACGCAGTCAGTGCGGCGCGACGACGGGACCCAGACCGTCTGGACGCCCCGGAGGTACCCGGAGTCCTAGGGCACTTCCGCCCCTGACCCAGAGGACAGGCCCAAGAGGCAGGGCGGCGGGCCGGCTCCCAATCCGACCCGTTCTCAGCCGAGTTGGCGGGTCACCGGCGGTGGTCCGAGGGTCGTCCGCAGCCAGTCCGCGGCCTCCTCAGGCCCCGCGGCCACCGGTACCCCTTCCGGGGCGGGTGGCCGCTGGACGACCACCACGGGGATTCCGGCCTCGCGCGCCGCCGTCAGCTTGGGAGCCGTCGCCGCCGCGCCGCTGTCCTTCGTCACCAGGACGTCGATGCGGTGGTGGCGCAGCAGGTCCCGCTCCCCGTCCAGGGTGAAGGGGCCGCGGTCCAGAAGGGCCGTCATACGGGGCGGGTGCGGCGGCTCGGGCGCGTCGACGGAGCGGACCAGGAACCAGAGGTCCGTGAGGTGGGCGAAGTGCGACAGCCCCATCCGGCCGGTGGTGAGGAAGACCCGGGCGCCCAGGCCGGGGAGGGCACGGGCGGCGTCGGCCAATGAGGGGACCGGGTGCCAGATGTCGCCGGGTCCGGGGACCCAGCCGGGGCGGCGGAGCGCCAGCAGGGGAATATGGGCGGTGGCGGCGGCCTGGGCCGCGTGGAAACTGATCGTGCCGGCGAAAGGATGGGTGGCGTCGATGAGCGCGTCCACCGCATGCTCGCGCAGCCAGCGGGCGAGGCCCTCGGGGCCGCCGAACCCGCCGATGCGCACCTCCCCGGCGGGTAGCCGCGGCGCCGCCACCCGACCGGCGAGGGAACTCGTCACCCGTACCCCCGGTTCCTGCTCCAGGGCGGCGGCCAAGCGGCGGGCCTCCGTGGTGCCGCCGAGGACGAGTACGTGGCGGGCGGTGTCGTTCATCGGCATGGGTAGCGGGTTCCTCCGTGGCTGACGCGCAACCGAAGGGTACGGGAGGCCGGAGCGCGCAGCTCGCGCACACCGGGCTGCGGCACGGGTGGACGACCGGGGCGTGTGCCACGGCGGCGAGCAGCGCCGCGTACACGGCACTGCTGAGCGGGGAGTTCCCGGACCCGGTGACGATCACCCTGCCGAAGGGGCAGACGCCGTCCTTCGCCCTCGCCGTCGAGGAGCTGACGGCTCCGGGTGCGGAGCCGACCCGCGCCATGGCCGGGGTGGTGAAGGACGCCGGGGACGATCCCGACGTGACGCACGGGGCGTTGGTGCGCGCCACGGTGCGTGTGCTGCCGGCCGGTTCGGGCGTGGTGTTCAGGGCCGGTCCCGGGGTCGGGACGGTGACCCGGCCGGGGCTGCCGCTGGATGTCGGCGAACCCGCCGTCAACCCCGTACCGCGCCAGATGATCCGGGAGCATCTGACGGCCGTCGCCGAACGGTACGGCGGCGGGGGAGCCGCAGCCGACGTCGAGGTGGAGATCTCCGTCGACCACGGGGAGGAGATCGCCCGCAGCACCTGGAATCCGCGGCTGGGGATCCTGGGCGGGCTGTCGATCCTGGGGACGACCGGGATCGTCGTGCCGTACTCCTGCTCCGCCTGGATCGACTCGATCCGGCGCGGGGTGGATGTGGCGCGCGCCGCGGGACGGCGCCATGTGGCCGGGTGCACGGGATCGACCTCGGAGAAGGTCGCCGTGGCGCTGCACCACCTGCCGGAGGACGCGCTCCTGGACATGGGGGATTTCGCGGGGGCGGTGCTCAAGTACATCCGCCGCCATCCCGTGGACCGGCTGACGATCTGCGGCGGCTTCGCCAAGCTGTCCAAACTGGCGGCCGGTCATTTGGATCTGCACTCCGCACGGTCCCAGGTGGACAAGGGCTTCCTGGCCGAGCTGGCCCGGCGGGGTGGTGCGGACGAGGCGCTGGCGGACACGGTGGCCGGGGCCAACACCGGCCTCGCCGCGCTCCAGTTGTGCGCGGCGGCCGGCGTTCCGCTCGGCGACCTGGTGGCGGCCACAGCACGTGACGCGTCACTGGCCGTGCTGCGCGGGGCGCCGGTAGCGGTCGATGTCATCTGTATCGACCGGGCGGGAATGGTGGTGGGACGGGCAGAGCCGCGCGGGCCGGGAGGCTGAACGGGCCGCTGTGGTGCGGTTTCACGTGAAACCACACCGCGGCGGTCGGACGCCGGCGGAATCCGGCGCCCCCCGCCGCGCGGCCCGTCGCCACTACTGCGACATCTCGCTCCGGCGCCCGAACTCGCCCTCGCGACCCTGGTCCATGCGCTGGTGACCGGTTTTCTCATGGGTACGGAAGACAGGTCCGTACCCGTGGTCGCGCCAGCAGCTGGCGTCCCCACCGGTCAGCGCGCCCAGCGCCGACCCGAGGGCACAGGCGGCCATCCTGATCGGGCTTTCCTTCATCTCGAAGTGATGGCGCTTCGCCTTCCCGTGGCCGTCCTCCCGACCGTCGGCGCTGGCGGCGGTGGTGCCGCAGAGGGACAGCAGGATCGCGGCGACGGCCGTGCCGGCGGCCATTTTGGTACGCATCGTGGCGTGCTCCTTTGCATCGGTCCCCCCGGTGTCGCAGCTTCCTTACCGGCAGCCCTCGGCACGGAAACGGATATTCACCCCGATGCGGTCATATAATCATCCGGACAGGTCCGAGGGGCCCATCACGGCGCTGACGTACCCTCAAAGGCCGTCGGATCTCCGCACGGTGCGTGCGGGCGCTCCCGCTCCGCCGAGTAGAGGTGGCTGTCGCGGAACTGCTCGGCGCCCAGCGTGCGGCCGACCATGATCACTGCCGTCCGGACCACCCCCGCGCCCTTCACCTGGCCGGCGATATCGCCGAGCGTGCCGCGCAGGACGAGTTCGTCGGGACGGGAGGCCATCGCCACGACGGCGGCCGGGCAGTCCGCGCCGTAGTGCGGCATGAGCTCGTCCACGACCCGGTCGACGTAGCGGGCCGCGAGGTGCAGCACCAGCAGCGCACCGCTGCGCCCCAGGGTGGCCAGGTCCTCGCCGTCGGGCATGGGGGTGGCCTGCTGTGCGATCCGGGTGAGGATGACGGTCTGCCCGACGGTGGGCACCGTCAGTTCGCGCTTGAGAGCCGCCGCGGCGGCGGCGAACGCGGGCACACCGGGCACGACCTCGTACGGCACCCCGGCCGCGTCCAGACGGCGCATCTGCTCGGCCACCGCGCTGAAGACGGACGGATCGCCGGAGTGCAGCCGGGCGACGTCGTGGCCCTCCTTGTGGGCCCGCACCAGCTCCGCCGTGATCGTGTCGAGGTCGAGCTGCGCGGTGTCGATCAGCCGGGCCCCGGGCGGGCATTCGGCGAGCAGTTCGCGCGGCACCAGGCTGCCCGCGTACAGGCACACGCCGCAGGCGGCGAGGGTACGGGCGCCGCGCAGGGTGATCAGGTCGGCGGCGCCGGGACCCGCGCCGATGAAGTGGACGGTCATGGTTCCTCGGTCTCCTGGGGGGTGGGGTGCACGGAGGTTTCCCGGGCACCGGGGTGTACGGGTTTCACCGCCGACCACTGGGTGACCGACATCGCCTGCCGCCAGCCCGTGAAGCCGCCGACCGGCACCGCGTGCGCGACCGCCAGCCGCACCAGTTCGCCGCCGAACCGCCGGTACCGGTCGGCGAGCAGCGCCTCGGACTCCAGCGTCACGGTGTTCGCGACGATCCGGCCGCCCGGCGGCAGCGCAGCCCAGCAGGCGTCCAGCAAGCCGGGGGCGGTCAGGCCGCCGCCGATGAACACCGCGTCCGGCGTCGGCAGCCCGTCCAGCGCGGCGGGCGCGGGACCGTGCACCACGCGCAGCGTCGGTACGCCGAGGGTGTCCGCGTTGCGGCCGATCCGCGCGGCCCGTTCGGCGTCGCGCTCGACGCTGACCGCACGGCAACTGCGGTGCGTGCGCAGCCATTCGATGGCGATGGAGCCGGAGCCGCCACCGATGTCCCAGAGGAGTTCGCCGGGCGCGGGCGCCAGCGCGGCCAGGGTGGCGGCCCGGACATGACGCTTGGTCAGCTGGCCGTCGTGTTCGTAGGCGTCGTCCGGGAGCCCGGGAACGGCCGGCAGGCGCAGTGCGCCCGGCGCGCGGACGCAGTCCAGCGCGATGACGTTCAGCGGATCGCCCGCCGGCGCGTCCCAGCCGTCGGCGGTACCCTCGGCCAACCGCTCGCGCCCGCCGCCGAGTTGCTCCAGGACTCGCATCCGGGTCGGCCCGAAACCCCGCGCCCGCAGCAGCGCCGCGACCTCACCGGGCGTCCCGGCCCCGGCCGACAGCACCAGCACCCGCCGCCCGTCGTGGAGCGCCCCCGCCAGATTCCCCGCGGGCCGCCCGACGAGCGTGACCACCTCGGTGTCCTCCACCGCCCACCCCAGCCGGGCGCAGGCGTAGGACACGGACGACGGATGCGGCACCACGTGCAGCGGCCGGGGCGCCGCCGCCCCCTCCGCCAGCACCTCGGTCAGCGTCCGGCCGATCCCGTGGAACATCGGGTCCCCACTGGCCAGTACGCACACCCGGCGGCCTTCGTGCGCGGCGAGCAGCCCCGGTACGGCGGGCCGCAGCGGCGCGGGCCACGGCACCCGCTCACCGGCGCACTCCGCGGGCAGCAGCCCGAGCTGCCGCGCCCCGCCGATCAGCACCTCGGCCGCGGACAGCTCCCGCCGGGCGGCGGCGGACAGACCGTCCCAGCCATCAGCCCCGATGCCTACGACGGAGAGGGGTGGTGGGGCGCTCACTGCCGGGTACCTCAAGGGGCGCGAAGGGACGGGTGCCGAACTCTACTGACCGGTCGGGGCGCGCCCTCCCGCGGGGAGGCCGCAGCAGAACCGAGGGGCGACCGAACACCCCTATTGCACATAGGTTGCAATTACTTGCTATTACTGTCCGGGGACACCGACCGGGACACGACGCGAGGGGAATGCGGTCCATGGGCTCACCAGTAGTGCTGGGCATCGAATCGTCCTGCGACGAGACGGGCGCCGGACTGGTGCGCGACGGGCGGCTCCTCGGACACGCGCTGGCGTCGAGCATGGACGAGCACGCCCGGTTCGGCGGCGTGGTGCCGGAGATCGCGGCGCGGGCGCATGTGCACGCGCTGACCCCGGTGGTGCGCGGCGCGCTGGCCGACGCGGGGCTGCGGGCCGCCGATATCGGGGCGGTGGCGGTGACCACCGGACCGGGGCTGTCCGGTGCGCTCCAGGTGGGACTGGCCGGGGCCAAGGGGCTGGCGTACGCGCTGGGGGTGCCGCTCTACGGGGTGCACCACCTGGCGGGACACGTCGCCGCAGACACCCTGGAGCACGGACCGCTGCCCGACCCCTGCGTGGTACTGATCGTCTCCGGTGGGCACACCTCGCTGCTGCTCGTACGCGACCTGGCCCGCGACCGCATCGTGCACCTCGGCGACACTCTGGACGACGCCGCCGGGGAGTGCTTCGACAAGGTCGCCCGGGTCTTCGGGCTGCCGTACCCCGGCGGCCCAGCCATTGACCGGACAGCGCGCGAGGGGGATCCGCGCGCTGTCCCCTTTCCCCGCCCGCTTACCGCGGGCCCGCCCGAGAAGCGGTTCACCTTCTCCTTCTCGGGGCTGAAGACCGCGGCGGCACGCTGGGCGGAGAGCCACCACGTCGCGGGTCACCCGCTGCCGGTCGCCGACGGGGCGGCGGCGCTCCAGGAGGCGGTGGCCGATGTGCTGACCCGCAAGGCGGTGGCCGCCTGCACTGAGCACGGTGTGGGGACGCTGGTGGTGGTCGGCGGGGTGGCCGCCAACTCCCGGGTCCGCGCACTGGCTGAGGAGCGCTGCGCCGCGGCGGGCATCGCGCTGCGGGTACCGCCGCTGCGGCTGTGCACGGACAACGGCGCGATGATCGCCGCGGTCGGCCATCTGCTCGTCCGGGCGGGTGCCGAGCCCGCTCCGCTCGATGTCTCGATCGACCCGTCGGCGCCGCTGGAGTATGCCGCGCTGCATCCGGTGGCGGCGCGGCGGGCGCTCTCCGCATGAGCCACAGGAAAGCCGCCCGGTGCGCGGCGCCGTGGGCGCACCCCTTCCGGGGCGACGTCACCTCCGACACGGCGTGTTTCACGTGAAACGGCGGCCGGCCATGCGCCGGGGCCGTTCGGCGCCGCCTGGCCCCGGTCCGCGCAGTCGACTCGCTTCACCGCTCTGACCAGGGAAGATACGCCGTTCGACGGTAATGACAACGGTCACCGGTGCAGCCTTTGGATCTTTTGTCGAAGTGCGGTTTGCTTCGCAGCGAGGACCCCGGAAGGAGCGCGCCCATGACCGAGCACGCCCACAGCGGCCACAGCCACTCGCACAGCCACTCGCACGCCGTCTCCCCCGACGCCGACCGGCGCTGGCTGCGGGCCGCACTCATCCTGCTCACCGCCTACATGACGGTCGAGGTCTCCATCGGTTTCCTGGCACAGTCGCTGGCACTGATCTCGGACGCCGCCCACATGCTCACCGACGCGGTCTCGATCGTGCTGGCACTGGTCGCGATGCGGCTGGCCGCGAAGCCCGCGCGGGGCGGGTACACCTACGGCCTCAAGCGCGCCGAGATCCTCTCCGCGCAGGCCAACGGCATCACCTTGCTGCTGCTGTCCCTCTGGCTGGCGTACGAGGCGGTCCAGCGGCTGATCTCGCCACCCGCGGTCACCGGCGGGCTGGTGGTGGTCACCGCGCTGTCCGGTGTGGTGGTGAACCTGATCTGCACCTGGTTCCTGTCGAAGGCCAACCGCTCCAGCCTCAACGTGGAGGGCGCCTACCAGCACATCCTCACCGACCTGTTCGGCTTCATCGCCACCGCGATCTCCGGTCTGATCGTGCTGACCACCGGCTTCGAGCGGGCCGACGCGATCGCCTCGCTCGTCGTCGTCGCGCTGATGCTGAAGGCCGGTACCGGACTGGTGCGGGAGTCCGGCCGGATCTTCATGGAAGCCGCCCCGGCCGGGATCGACCCGGACGCGCTGGGCGATCACCTCGTGGCCGCCGACCAGGTCGTCGAGGTCCACGACCTGCACATCTGGCAGATCACCTCCGGGCAGCCGGCGCTCTCCGCACACATCCTGGTCGCACCGGCCGGCGACTGCCACAAGGTCCGCCGTAATCTCCAGGAGCTGCTGAGCGGGGAGTACGGCATCACCCACGCCACCCTCCAGGTCGACCACGTCGGCGAACAGGACGAAGACGAGCTGCTGACACTCGAACCGGGCCCGGGCCACGGGCCCGAGCCGGCCGCCGGCCACTGCGACGACTCCCACGGGCCCGTGCACCGCCCGGGACCGCACCGGCACTGAGCCCGCCGAGCGGGCCGCCCTCACTCGGGTGAACCCGGCCCGCGAGCGCCCGGAGAGCCACCGGCCCGAGCGACACCGGTGCTCGGATGACGGCATGAGAACCGCCGCCGTCTGCGCGCTGCTGTACGCCGCCACGCTCCCCGCACCACCGGCCGCCGTCCCCGTCCCACCCGCCGTCTCGGTGTCGGTGTCGGTGACCGACGGGGTCGACCGGGCCGAGGCGGGCAGGCGGCTCGACTACCGCATCACCGTCCACAACCTGGGCGCCCACGACGTCCACCGGGCCCGCATCGAGCAGGAGATGCCGGCCACCACCCTCTCCGCCACCGCGGCCGGCGGCACCGTCGGCGGCCACGGGACGAGCCGGCAGAAGGCCGTCTGGCACGCCGATCTGCCCGCGCACGACATCCAGGTGTTCACCGCCGGCGCGGTGCTCGGCGCCCCCCGCGACCCCGACACCACCGCCGCTCCCGGCACCCTGCGTGCCGCCTCCACGGTCTGCGTCTACGCCGGCCCGTCCGCCGCCCCCACCGCCTGCTCCGGCAACTTGGACGACCTGCCGACGGCCCGGCCCGGGCCGGAGCGCCGGGACACGTGGGTGTGGCGGGGCGCGGCGGCCCTGGTCGGTGCGCTGTTCGTCTCCGGGGCCGTCCGGGCGGTCCGGCGCGGCCGTGCCCGGCGGTCCGGCTGACCGCGGCGACCGGCGGCTGTCCGGGAGCCCGGAGGGCCGCCCACCCGTACGGTCACCCATTGGCACCGGCCCCGCTCGCGGCCGGCCGCCCCACGGACTTGCCTGGAGCTGGCCGTAGTCCGCCGTTCCAGGAAGGACCGCAACGCGATGTCAGCGAGCGCACCCGTACGCGCCGACGGCCGGGTGGCGGCGGCGCGGTGCCCTCCCGGGCAGCCGCCGCGCCGCGGACGCTCGCTGACCGGCGGGGTGCTGCTGCTGGTCGGGACGCTGCTGCTGCCGCTGAGCCTGGCCGCCGTATGGGCCCGCGCGGAACTCACCGACACCGACAGCTATGTGGCCGCGGTCGCCCCGCTCGCCGGGAACCGCGCCATCCAGAACGCCCTGGTCGACGACGTCACCAACAGCGTGATGCCCCATGTCCGGCTCGACGGGCTGCTGAAGGTCGTCCCGCGCGCCGAACGGCCGGCACTGCGGCGGAAGTTCACCCGCGGCATCCGCGAGTTCATCGGCAAACAGGTCCGCCAGGTCGTCACCGGCCGCACCTTTCCCTCCGTCTGGACCGGTGTGCACCGCACCGCGCACCAGACCCTGGACGGCACACTGTCCACCTCGGTCGACACCCCCGTCACCCTGGACCTCACCCCGGTCCTCGAACGCGTCAAACACCAGATGTCCGGCAACGGCCTGGGCATCGACATCGCCCGCCGGGTGCCGCGCACCGGTGCCTCGATCGTGCTGCTGAGACCGCCGGACGTGCCGCGGTTCCGGGCGGTGTTCCAGGCCGCGCGCACCGGCGCACTCGTGCTGCCGCCGGCCGCCGCGCTCTGCCTGCTGGCCGGGCTGCTGCTCGCGCGGCGCCGGCGCCGGGCGCTGATCTGCGCGACGGCGGGCTGCACGGTGGCCTGTGCGCTGCTGGCCGCGGCACTGGCGCTGGTCCGCACCCGGGTCCTGGACGCGCTGCCCACCTCGGTCTCACGGCCGGCCGCCGATGCGTACGCGGACGCGCTGACCGACCCGCTGCGCACCGGTGTGTGGTGCGCCGTCGGCACCGGCGCGCTCGTCCTCGCGATCGCCGCCGCGGGCCCGCCGACCGCCCGCGTGCTCCGCGCACCGCCTCATCCGCCCGCTCCCACCGACTCCTCCTGACCGGGGCGGCAGCGGCCGCCCCGGCGAGGAGCGGCACCTCACCGACGAGCGGAACGCGCACGCGCCAAGGCCCTGCGTGCGGAGCGCGACCACCCCAACGCCCCTGAGGCGCTGGAGGAGTTGACGGAAAGGGCCCGGCGGGCAGACCGGCCTCAGATCGCCAGCACCGTCTTCCCCTGCGCCCGGCCGGTGCGGCTCGCCGCCAGTTCCTCGGGGGCCTCCTCCAACGGGACCTCGCGGCCCACGAGGACCGTCAGGCGGCCCGCGTCGAGATGGCCGGCGAGGATGTCCAGCAGTTGCGGGGACGGACGGTTGACGAAGTTGAAGCCGCGCAGATTGTGCTCCGTGAGCACATCGGCGTCGGCCGAGCCGATGAGCGAGACGGCCGTGCCACCGTCCCGCACGGTCCGGGTCAGCTCGATGAACTCTTCCGGGCCGCTGGCCATGTCGATCAGGACATCCACCCCGTCCGGGTGCGCCGCCAGGACCTGGTCGGCGACCGGGCCCGCGGTGTGGTCCACGGTCTCCGCGGCGCCCAGGGTGCGCATCAGCTCCGCCTTGGCCGGACGGGCGGTGGCGATCACCTCCGCCCCACGGCCGGCCGCGAGCTGGGTGGCGAAGGTACCGACCCCTCCGGTCGCGCCGACGATCAGCACCCGGCGGCCCTCGCCGATCCGGGTCTCCTCGACGAGGTTGTAGGCAGTCATCCCGGCCGTCGGCACGGCGGCGGAGGTCGCGTAGGTGACACTGCGAGCAGCCGGCGCGAGGGAGTTCTCGTCGGCGACGGCGAGTTCGCAGTACGAGCCGCCGCCCCGCTCAGGCCGCTGGAACTGGCCGAACACCGGGTCGCCGACGGTGAACCGCCGTACGCCGGGCCCGACCGCGACCACCTCTCCCGCTCCGTCCGTCCCCATGACCAGGGGGAAGGCGGCCTGCACGGCGTCCCCGAACATGCCGTCGGCCAGCTTCCAGTCGACCGGGTTGAGCCCGGCGGCGGCCAGCCGCACCAGGACCTCCCCGGGCCCCGGCTCGGGCTGCGGCAGATCCATGAGCTGCGGCTGTTCACCGAATGCGCTGACTGCTACGGCTCTCATGCGGCGTTCCCTTCCACCCGTCCGAGGAGGCCGGGTGGATCGTAAGCACGCGGGCGGGGTGGGACGCGGCAGGACGGGAGGGGCTGCCCCGGAAGCAACTCTTACGGCCCCCGTCCCGTCTCGCCTCCCCCACTCGTTTGCCCGCATGACGGGACCGGTGGCGGACCGCGGGATTCAATGGCGCAATGATCCGGTTCGAGTCCGTCACCAAGCGCTACCCCGACGGGACCACCGCTGTCGACGACCTCTCCTTCGAAGTCGGCGAGGGCGAGTTGGTGACTCTCGTCGGACCGTCCGGCTGCGGCAAGACGACGACCATGATGATGGTCAACCGGCTCATCGACCCCACACAGGGCCGGATCTTCGTCGAGGGCTCGGACATCGCCGGCATCGATCCGGTCGGGCTCCGCCGCCGCATCGGCTACGTCATCCAGCAGACCGGCCTCTTCCCGCACCGCACCGTCCTCGACAACACCGCGACCGTGCCGTACCTGACCGGCTGGAAGAGGGCCCGAGCGCGTGAGCGGGCCGCCGAACTCCTCGACCTGGTAGGGCTGGACCCCGCCGTCTACGGCTCGCGCTATCCCGACCAGCTCTCGGGCGGCCAGCGCCAGCGGGTCGGGGTGGCCCGTGCCCTGGCCGCCGACCCGCCCGTGCTGCTGATGGACGAGCCGTTCGGCGCGGTCGACCCGGTCGTCCGCGACCGCCTCCAGAAGGAGTTCCTGCGGCTCCAGGCCACCATGCACAAGACGGTGCTGCTGGTCACCCATGACATCGAGGAGGCCATCCGCCTCGGGGACCGGATCGCGGTCTACGGACAGGGCCGGATCGAGCAGTACGACACCCCGGCGAGCGTGCTCGGCGCCCCCGCCACTCCCTATGTCGCCGAATTCGTCGGCACC
This sequence comes from Streptomyces sp. YGL11-2, assembly GCF_050054615.1. Lineage (NCBI taxonomy): Bacteria > Bacillati > Actinomycetota > Actinomycetes > Kitasatosporales > Streptomycetaceae > Streptomyces > Streptomyces sp. YGL11-2. The sequence continues at coordinate 290,914 of NZ_JBNHIN010000002.1, read as the reverse complement.
GACCGGGCGTTGAAGCAGCTCTCGGTCACCGGTATCGATCGCGACGACCTGGAGCGCCCGCCGTTCGCCCGGCTCGCCGAATCCGCCGCCGAGGCGGTGACCCGGTTGCGGCCCGAGGGCGCCCGCTGGGCGGTGGTGCTGGACAGCGACGGCGCACTGCACGGCTGGGTGGCCACAGAGAAACTGGCCGGGGCCGGCGGCACCGTCGCCGACCATGCCCGGCGGATGGAGGCATGGGTCCCCGTGACCAGCACTCTCAAGGCAGCCTTCAGCGAGATGCTCAAGCACGACGCCGGCTGGATCACGGTCCTTGACGGCCACCGGTTCCTTGGCGTCCTGACCCCCACCACCCTCCACGAGGCGCTGCGCCGCACCATCTCCCCGGACGAACGAGGAGCGCCGCGGGGACGAGCAGAGGTGGACTCGGTCCCTACGGAGTGAGGCGAGCCGGCCCGGCACCGTACGACAGCAGCGCGGCGTTTCACGTGAAACATGGGGGATGGCGCGCCGTTTCACGTGAAACACCGGCATATCGCGGATGTTTCACGTGAAACGCCACCCAGTCCTCCTCAGCGCTGCCTCAACAGCCCTTTTGTTACGAGGTAGTTGTGCGCCACGTCCGCCGGAAGCCGCCGCCAGCTGTCGACCTGTTCGTTCAGGTTGGCCAGATCGGCGGTGGTCAGCACGGTGTTGAGGCGGTTGAGCGCGGCGGCCGGACGGGCGCTGCCGGCGCGGGCGCGATTGACGACGGGGACGACATAGTCGGCGTTCTGGAGCTTCTTGTCATCGTCGAGGACCACCAGCCCGAACTGGTCCAGGGTCGCGTCCGTGCTGGTGATCAGCACCATCTGGTCCTGCCCGTTCTGCACTGCCTGCTTCGCGGGGGTGGTGCCGACGCCCTTCGGGTCGACGGCGGTGATGTCGATCCCGTACGTCGTCCGCAACCCCGGTGCGCAGAACGGCCGCTGGACGCATTCGTCGCCCGCCGCCAGCCGGACCGGCAGCCTGGCGCGGCCCAGGTCGCTGAGGGTCCTGAGGTGGTGCTCGGCGGCGTACCCGGCGCTCACCGCGAAGGCGTTCTGGTCGACGGCCCGGCCCGCCGGGAGCACGGTCAGGCCGCGCGGGGTGGCCAGCCGACGCAGCGCGGCCATGGTCGTGCCGAGGTCGGGGGAGGCGACCGGGGCGGCCTTCGGGCCGTGCTCCTTGGCGTTGAGCCAGTCCGCGAGGGTGGCGGCGTATTCGGGCACCACGTCGATCTGGCCGGACTCCAGTGCGGGCTCGTACAGCTCGCGGTTGCCGACGGTGAGGATGCCGGCGTGGTAACCGGCCTGGCGGAGCAACGCCGCGTACATCTGGGCCAGCAGCTCGCTCTCGGTGAAGCCGGCCGAACCGACGGACAGATCACGGCTGTTGCCGGGCGAGGCGGTGATCGCGCCGCGGTTCTCCAGGGAGGGCCCACCGGTGCACGCCGTCAGACCCGCCAGTGCGACCAGCGCGAGCAGTGCCGCCGGGACAGCGCTGCCGGCCGCGGGCGCCGAGCCCGGCGTACAGGCCGGTCTCACCGGGTCCGCCCTCGTACCCACACCGGCGCGAACCGCTGCACCAGCTCGAAGACGGCTTCCATCAGCAGCGCGAACACCGCGACCACCACCGCCCCGGCCACGACCTGCGGAGTGCTGGCCAGGTTGAAGCCCGCCGTGATGATGCGGCCGAGTCCGCCGCCGCCGACCAGCGCGGCGAGCGTGGCGGTGGCGACCAGCTGCACGGCGGCGATCCGGACGCCGGTCAGGACGAGCGGGAAGGCGAGCGGCGCCTCGACGCGCCACACCAGCTGCGCCCCGGTCATCCCCATGCCCCGCGCGGCCCGCACCACATCCTGGTCAACCTCGCGCATTCCGACGTAGGCGTTGGTCAGCAGCGGCGGAATGGCGAACAGCACCAGCGCGACGACCGTCGGCCACTCCCCGTACCGCCCGATGGGCGTCAGCAGCAGGAGGACGAGAACGGCGAAGGTCGGCACCGCGCGGCCGACATTGGCGAGGTTGACCGCCAGCGCGCCGCCCCGCCCCAGATGCCCCAGCGTCAGTGCGATCGGCAGTGCGATCAGGGCGCTGATGGCGAGACAGGCGAAGGTCAGGACGAGATGCTGCTCCAGCCGGTGGCCGATGCCGTTCTCGCCGGACCAGTTGGTGGCGGTGGTCAGCCAGGACCAGACCTCGGAGAGGGTGTTCATGCCCGCCGCCCGGAGGCGGCGTGCAGCCGCCTCCCGCGGCCGGCCCGGGGCCTTCGGCCCGCCCGCCGCCACGGGGTGAGGAGGCGTTCCGCACCGAGCAGCAGCACGTCGAAGACCACTGCGATCAGCACGCAGAGCACGGACGCGGTCAGCACCTGCGCCTTGAAGAACGCGTTCATGCCTGTGTAGATGAGGTTGCCCAGCCCGCCGTAGCCGACGATCGCCCCGACCGTGGTGAGCGCGACCGCGGAGACCATCGCGATCCGCAGCCCAGCCATCGCGGCCGGCAGCGCCAGCGGCAGCTCCACCGTCAGCAGCTGCCGCATCGGCCCGTAGCCCATGCCCCGGGCGGCCTCCTTGGCCTCGGCCGGGACGCCGTCCAGCCCCGCCAGGATGTTCCGGACGAGCAGCGTGAGGGAGTAGAGGGCGAGTCCGACCACGACCAAGGTGGCGGAGAGCCCGTAGACCGGCAGCAGCAGCGAGAACATCGCCAGCGACGGGATCGTGTAGATGACGGTGGTGATGCCGAGCACCGGCCCGATCGTCCAGCGCCTGCGCCGGGCCAGCAGCGCCAGCGGGAGGGCGATCACCAGCCCCAGCGCCACCGACACCACCGTCAGCCGGACATGCTGCCCGACCGCGTCGAGCAGGATCTGCCGGCGGGTGCTCAGGTAGTCGCCGCAGATCCAGTCGTTACGGGCCAGGCAGTCGTCCGGCGGTGCGGTCACGGTAGAAGTCCACCCCGGGCCGGGCGGGGTGTCGCGCGGGGCGCGTCCGATCGGGCTGCCGCCGGCACCGCACCACGTATCCACCCCGTCTATACACATAGTGTGTAGCATCTATGTATAGTCGCTGACGCTCATCCGGCCAGGGGTCGGCGCATCGGGCCACGGCTCGTCCGCGCCTGCTTCGCCATACCCGAAAGCGCAGGTCACGGACGTACGCGCCGCGCCCGCAACGCCCCGCAGAGAGCCCACACCAACCCCGAGAAGAGACCAGGAAAGACATCGCATGCCGAAGCAGATATCCGCGGCCCGCCGTACCGCCCTCACCGGGCTGCTGACGGCCACCTCCCTGGTCCTGGCCCTCGGCGGCTGTGCCTCGTACGACGTCACCGCGCCGGCCGACGCACGGGCCGACGCCCCGGCGTCCGACAGCACGGCCCAGAACGCGAAGACCACGGGCGGCAAGGACCGGGGCGCCGACGGCGGCAGCGACGTCGACTGCCGCAAGGCCAAGTGCGTGGCGCTCACCTTCGATGCCGGCCCCAGCGAGAACACCAACCGCCTGCTGGACATCCTCAAGGAGAACAAGGCCCACGCGACCTTCTTCATGCTCGGCAAGAACCACATCACCGAGCGCCCCGCCGAGGTCAAGCGGATCAACGCCGAGGGCCATGAGCTGGCCAACCACACCTGGTCGCACCAGATCCTGACGGAGATCAAGCCGGACGAGGCCAAGCGCGAGCTGTCCCGCGTCCAGGACGCGGTCCGCAAGATCACCGGCAAGACGCCCAAGCTGATGCGCCCGCCGCAGGGCCGGACCGACGAAGAGGTCTCCACCATCAGCAAGGACCTCGGCCTGGCACAGGTCCTGTGGAGCGTGACCGCCAAGGACTACCAGACCAACGACTCGGCCCTGATCACCAAGCGGGTCCTCGACCAGACCGAGCGCGACGGCATCATCCTGCTGCACGACATCTACAAGGGCACCGTGCCGGCCGTCCCCGGCATCCTCAAGGAACTGAAGAAGCGCGGCTACACGGTCGTCACGGTCTCCCAGCTGCTGTCCCCGGCGAAGCCGGAGCCGGGGATGGTCTACCGGCCCTGAGCGGGGCCCCGTTGGGGCGGGGAGTCGCGCCGTGCCCCAGGGACAGCCGGACGCACAAGGGGGGCGCCGGACCGGTCCGGCGCCCCCTTCCGCGCTGTGCCGCGCGCTACGGCATACGCATCACCCCTGCGGGCTCTCCGCCTCAACCCGCTTGTGCGCCTTGTCATCGGCGGGCGGCTGGTCCTTGGACGGCATGCTCCTCGCCTGCCCGGGCGCCGGCTTCTGCGGCGTGGCCGCCTCCGTGTCCTGCGGGAAGGTCAGCTGCTGGCTCTGCCACTCCAGGGCCGGTACCACCTCGCGGCGCCAGGTCCCGAACTGGTGGCTGCCGTGCGGCAGGATGATGGAGTCGATCGCCATCGGCGGCTTCGCCGCCTGGATGAACTTCATCGTCTCGCCGTAATCCGACTCGCCCTGGCGGCTGCTGGCCACCAGCGCGGAGATCTGCGGCGCCGGCAGGTGCTCCAGCCGCCACAGCAGGTCGTGTTCGTGCTCGCGCTGGGCGCCCTCCGGGCCGGGGCCGAAGAGGCTGCCGGTGGTGAGGTCGTCCTTGATCGCGTAGTCACCGGACAGCGAGACCGCCGACGTGTACGCCTTCGGGTTGCGCATCGCCAGCTGAAGCGAGCAGGTACCACCGGACGAATACCCGAACGCGCCCCAGGCGCTGGGGTCGTGGCCGACCCGGTAGGCCGACTTCATCGCATCCGGCAGGTCCTTGGTAAAGAACGTCTCCGCCTGGGGTCCGCCCGGCACATCCACGCACTCGGTGTCCCGCGGCGGCGCGATCGTCGGCCGGACCATCACGATCACCGTCGGCTGCATCTTGCCGTCGGCAATCAACCGGCCCGCATTCTGCGGAATCTGGAGATGCTGGGCGAGATTCATGATTCCGCCCGGATAGCCGCTGATAACGACCATGACGGGGAACCGCTGCCGGTGGAACTGCTGCTGGAAATACTGCGGCGGCAAATACACAAAGCCCGGGTTAATGGCCCGTGTACGGCGGCCGACGATCCGCACGGACTCGACCTTGCCCACCTTCTCGGCGGGACCCTTCGGCAGCCCGGTGACCCGGTCAAGGCCCTGTGGGCCTGCCGGTTGGACCAGCCCGCCCTTGATGTTTCCGACCGTGGCGTACTGCCCGCCGCCCTGGCCCACCGACGCCGGGGCCTGGTCGTTGTTGCCCAGCAGCTCGTCCCAGTTGCCGTAGAACTCGAAGTTCGCATTCACGGCCAGGGCGAGCGCGGACACGATCGCCGCCTGGGTCACCAGGATGGCCCCCAACCTGCCCAGCACCTGCCGCCATCCGTTCCGCGACAACCGCGGCCAGAGCCACACCGTGGCGGCCACACACGCCACCGCCAGCACGACCACCGTGATTTCGAGCGACTGACTGGTCAGCCCCATGCGCCCACATCTCCCGTCACCCTCGAAAGGGTTCTTGCCTTCTTATCGGCCGCCCCCGAGGCACAACGGCGGCTCAGGACAATGGTCACCGGAGAAGACGAGCCCATCTGAGAATCGGATACCTGCGCGACTTATTTCTTACCGACCTCTTGCCCGTTCGTTTCCCCGGCGTGATGCGTGCGAGCGGGCACGACACGTACGTACGAGATGACACAACTGCGCACCTGTTTCACGTGAAACACATGCACCGGCAACCCCGTCGGCCGGTGGCATCGGTCGCCACCGGCACCGCCACCGGGGGCCCACGCAGGAGTCTGCGAACTACGGCCGCGGCACGGCCAGTTGACGCTACGGGCAGCGGCGGGTCACACCGCCCGGCGACATCACCGACACATTCGCCATTCCTCGCATTGAACGCCTCATACGCAACTACCGCACCACACAAGGGGTCAAGACCCACCACAGGAACGATCACATCCGTCCTCTATCGACGATCACATGTCTTTTTCCCACGGACCGATCCCGCTGTTTCGCCCCGCGGACCACCTCCCTTTCCCCGCCCACGACGCACTGCCCGAAACCACATCCCCGCACAACACCCCCGTATGGCCCACCATGCGAGGCGCGGGTTCCCACGAAGAGGCCGGTGCAGGCCGCTACCCTTACGTATCCGTCCTGGTCAGGGACATGTCCGCGCTTCACGGACATTCGCCGCACCCACCACACGCAAGAGAGGTCCGCCGATGGGCATTCGGAGTCTGCTGCGCAACGCTTTCGGTCGCTCCAAGGCGACCCGCGACGAATCCGGCGCGGCCCGGAGCAGCGCCGACAAGCCGGAATCGGCAACGATCCCGGAGGCCCGCGAGGAGTCCACCCCGCCCCCGGCCACCCCCGCTCCTGAGGCCGAGGTCCCGGCGGCCCGTACGGCACCGGGCGAGGCCCCCGAACCGGCACCGCTGCCGGCGACGGCCACTCTGCCCGCGCAGGGAAGCCCGGTTGACCGCGCGCCGGAGCCCTCGGTGCGCGAGCAGGCCGTCGTACGGGACGAGGCTGTCGCCGAGCCGGTGGCGGTGAAGCCGGCCGAGAAGACCGAGGACCGGGCCGCGACGAAGGCCGAGGACGCGGCGGGGGAGACGGTCGAGGACGAAGCCGTCTCCGACCTCGTCAGCCGGGCTTTCGACAACCCGGCGCCGGTCGCGCCGACGGAGAAGGCACAGCCCGAGGCCGGTGCGGAGACCGGTGCTGGCACCGGTGCTGGGACCGAGGACCAGGCCGGGAGCACCGTCGAGGCCGAGCCGAAGGCGGCCGAGCCGAAGGCCGAGGAAGCCGGAGCAGCGGACGAGCCGGCGAAGGCCGAAGAGGCCGCGGAGGACGAGGCCAGGGCCACGGCCGAGCCGGAGCCCGAGGCGGTGGCAGAGGCTGAGGCTGAGCCTGCGGCTGAGGTGGTGGGCGCGGCTGCGGAGGCTCCCGTGGCGGAGCCGGTCGCCGAGCCGGCCGCAGCGGAGACCAAGGCCACCGCCACGGCTCCCGCGGAGGCCCCCGCGCCGGGCGCCCCGCACGCCCTCGCGGCCACCGCCCCCGCGCTCCTCCCCCTCTACGACTCCGCCGCCGCCACCCTGGAGAAGCACCAACTCACCTCCCAGCGCGCCACCGTCTACCTCGTCCTCGACCGCTCCGGCTCGATGCGCAACTACTACAAGGACGGCACGGTCCAGCACCTCGCCGAGCAGGCTCTCGCCCTCTCCGCGCACTTCGACGAGAAGGCCACCGTTCCGGTCGTCTTCTTCTCGACCGATGTCGACGGCACCGCCGAGCTGGACCTCCCCGGCTACGAGGGCCGCATCGAGGAACTGCACTCCGGCCTCGGGCACATGGGCCGCACCAACTACCACTGGGCGATCGAGTCCGTCGTCGAGCACTACAAGAAGTCCGGCTCCACCGCCCCCGCGTTCGTCATCTTCCAGACCGACGGCGCGCCGACCTCCAAGCCGGCCGCCGAGCGGGCGCTGTGCGAGGCGGCCGGGCTGCCCGTCTTCTGGCAGTTCATCGGCTTCGGCGACCCGGACGCCAAGGGCTTCGACTTCCTCCGGAAGCTCGACGACCTGACCGTCCCGGAGCGGCGCGCCGTCGACAACGCGGGCTTCTTCCACGCGGGCCGCGACCCCCGCGGCCTCTCCCACGACGAGTTCTACCAGCAGCTGATGGTCGAGTTCCCCGAGTGGCTCACCGAGGCCCGGAGCGCCGGCGTCCTCAAGGACAACTGACCCGCCACCCAGGCATCCCCCCCCCGGCCGCGGCCGGGCC
>NZ_JBNHIN010000002.1:273590-283011 GCF_050054615.1 Streptomyces sp. YGL11-2 | reverse complement strand
GGCCCGCCCGCGGCCGGTGCCGTTTTCCGCACGGCACCGGCTCCGCAGCGCGCCGCGGCCCGCACAACGGGCGAGTCCCCACCCCCTTACCTACGCTGAATGGAAGCGCTCCGTTGGAACCGGTTGCGAGGCGGGTCGTGATGAGTAACCCGAGCGGCGAAGGTGAAGAAGGCGGTGCCGGGGCCCGTCCGGGCACCGGGGCCGGTCCCCCTGCCGGGGTCCCGCCCGCCGAGCCCGATCCCCGGCGGTGGTGGGGGCTCGGCGTGATCGCGATGGCGCAGTTGATGGTGGTGCTGGACGCGACCATCGTGAACATCGCGCTGCCGTCGGCGCAGCAGGCGCTGGGGATCTCCGACGCGAACCGGCAGTGGGTGATCACCGCGTACACCCTCGCGTTCGGCGGGTTGCTGCTGCTGGGCGGGCGGATCGCCGATCTGGTGGGACGGAAGCGGACGTTCATGGTCGGGCTGGTGGGGTTCGCGATCGCGTCGGGGATCGGTGGTGCGGCCACGGGGCCGGGGATGCTGTTCGGGGCCCGGGCCCTGCAGGGGTCGTTCGGGGCGCTGCTGGCGCCGTCCGCGCTGTCGCTGCTGACGACGACCTTCACGCGGGGGCGGGAGCGGAGCAAGGCGTTCGGCGTGTACGGGGCGATTGCCGGCGGGGGTGCGGCCATCGGGCTGCTCGCCGGCGGGCTGCTGACCGAGTACCTGAACTGGCGGTGGTGCCTGTACGTGAACGTTCCGGTCGCGGTGGTCGCCTGCACCGGTGCGGCCGTCCTCCTGCGCGACCGGGCCGGCCGCGGGCGGGTGCACCTGGACGTGCCGGGTGTGGCTCTGGGGTGCGGTGGTCTGGTCGCGATCGTCTACGGGTGCAGCGAGGCGGCACCCCGGGGCTGGGAGGACGGGCTGGTCGTCGGCATGCTGGTGTGGGGCGTGACGCTGCTGGCCACCTTCGCCTGGTGGCAGACGCGGGCGCAGTACCCCCTGCTGCCCCTGCAGGTCGTCCGGGACCGGAATCGCGGCGGTGCGTTTCTGACCATGGCACTGGCCGTGATCGCGATGTTCGGGATGTTTCTCTTCCTGACCTACTACTTGCAGGGCGTTCTCGGGTACTCACCGATCAAGGCCGGGCTGGCGTTTCTGCCGATGACGGCGGCGATCGTCGTCGGATCGACGCAGATCTCGGCGCGGCTGCTGCACCGGCTCGCGCCGCGGCTGCTGATGGTGCCGGGTGCGCTGCTCGCGGCGGTGGGGCTGTTCACGCTGAGGTTCCTGACCGCGGCACCCGCGTACGCGGCGCATGTCCTCCCCGCCGAGCTCCTGGTCGGCCTGGGCATGGGCCTGATCTTCATGCCGGTGATGGCGACGGCGACGGCCGGGGTGGCCCCGCAGGACGCCGGGGTCACGTCGGCGACGGTCAACACCGCGCAGCAGGTGGGCGGTTCGATCGGTACGGCGCTGCTGAACACCATCGCGGCGTCGACGAGCGCGACGTATGTCGCCGGTCATCTGACGCGCGCGGCGCGGGGCACGGGGCGGCCCGGTCTGGATCCGGCGGTCCGAATGGCGATCGTGAAGGACGGGGTGGTGCACGGGTTCACCACGGCGATCGGGGTGGGTTCGGGGATCATGCTGCTGGCCGCCGTCGTCGCCGGCGTCGTGGTCAACGGGGCGGCACCGCAGCGCGGGCCGGTACGGGCGGCGGACGGCGCGGAGTCGGCAGAGGCGGGAGTGTGAGCGCCGCCGCGGGAGCGGCGAGGCGAGCCGTGGACCGCAGGCCGCGGCACCGGTCCGTTTCACGTGAAACGGACCGTACCGGTTGCTTGCGGCGCGCGTGATGATGGGGGATGCGGGGGTGCGTTTCACGTGAAGCCGACCGGTCCGGAATCACCGTCCGTTCCCGGCCCCGGAGCCCTGTCCGCCCCCGAAAATCCCCGCGCAACCGCCCCCACCCCGTCCAGTACGATATTGACGTTCCGTAAAGCAAATCCTCACTCACCGTAGCGACTTGGGAGCAGCCGGCAATGGCTCGACACCTCATCACCAGCGCCCTTCCGTACATCAACGGGATCAAGCACCTGGGCAACATGGTGGGGTCCATGCTCCCGGCCGACGTCTATGCCCGGTATATGCGACAGCGCGGACACGACGTGCTCTACATCTGCGCGACGGACGAGCACGGGACGCCCGCCGAGCTGGCGGCGAAGGACGCGGGGCAGTCGGTCGACGCGTTCTGCGCGGAGCAGCACGACAAGCAGAAGGCGATCTACGACGGCTTCGGGTTGGAGTTCGACTACTTCGGGCGCAGCTCGTCGCCGGAGAACGTGCAGCTGACCCAGCACTTCGCGCGCAAGCTGCACGAGAACGGCTTCATCGAGGAGCGGGCGATCCGCCAGGTCTACTCGAACGCCGACGGCCGCTTCCTGCCGGACCGCTACATCGTCGGCACGTGCCCGCACTGCGGCTACGACAAGGCCCGTGGCGACCAGTGCGAGAACTGCACCCGGGTCCTCGACCCGACCGATCTGATCGACGCGCGGTCGGCGATCAGCGGCAGCGGTGATCTGGAGGTGCGCGAGACCAAGCACCTCTTCCTGCTCCAGTCGGAGCTGCAGCACGAGGTCGAGGGCTGGCTGGCGGGCAACGGCAGCAAGGAGTGGCCGACCCTCGCCTCCTCCATCGCGCACAAGTGGCTGACCGAGGGCCTCCAGGACCGGGCGATCACCCGCGATCTCGACTGGGGCGTCCCGGTGCCCGCCGATGTGTGGCCGGAGCTGGCCGCGGAGGGCAAGGTCTTCTACGTCTGGTTCGACGCGCCGATCGAGTACATCGGCTCGACGAAGGAGTGGGCCGACCAGGCGCCGGAGGAGCGCGACTGGAAGTCGTGGTGGTACGAGGCCGACGACGTCCGGTACACGGAGTTCATGGCCAAGGACAATGTGCCGTTCCACAGCGTGATGTTCCCGGCGACGCAGCTGGGGACCCGCGAGCCGTGGAAGCGGGTCGACTTCCTGAAGGCGTTCAACTGGCTCAACTACTACGGCGGGAAGTTCTCGACGTCGCAGAAGCGGGGCATCTTCACGGACGCGGCGCTGGAGCTGCTGCCGGCCGACTACTGGCGCTACTTCCTGATGGCCAACGCGCCGGAGTCGGACGACACTTCCTTCACCTGGGAGCTGTTCTCGTCCTCGGTCAACAAGGACCTGGCGGACACGCTCGGCAACTTCGTCAACCGCGTGCTGTCGTTCTCCCGCAAGCGGTTCGGCGACGAGGTGCCGGCCGGAGCCGAGGCCGGGGCCGCCGAGCAGAAGCTGGGCGAGGAGATCGCCGGGCTGCTGGCGGAGTACGAGGGCCACATGGAGGCGCTCCAGTTCCGCAAGGCGTCGGCCTCGCTGCGTGCGCTGTGGAGCGCGGGCAACTCCTACCTGGAGGAGAAGGCGCCGTGGCTGGAGATCAAGACCGACAAGGACGCGGCGGCGCTGACGCTGCGGACCGCGATGAACCTGATCCACCTCTACGCGGTGGTCTCCGAGCCGTTCATCCCGGCGTCGGCCCAGGCCATGCGGAGCGCGTTCGCGCTGGAGAACGACACCGCCCGATGGGTCTCGCAGGACGAGGCGAAGGCGCTGGCTGCCGTCCCCGCCGGGACGCCGTTCACGGTGCCGCCGGTGCTGTTCGCGAAGATCACCGAGGATGATCTGGCGGCGTACCGGGAGCGGTTCGGCGGCGCGGAGCAGTAGACCGCACCCCGCATACGGCGAAGCCCCCGGACCGGGTTCGGTCCGGGGGCTTCGCCGTATGTGCGGTGGGCGAAGGGGCCCGGAACCGAGTGGTTCCGGGCCCCTTCGCCCCCCGCACATACGGCGAAGCCCCCGGACCGGGTTCGGTCCGGGGGCTTCGCCGTATGTGCGGTGGGCGAAGGGGCCCGGAACCGAGTGGTTCCGGGCCCCTTCTCAGGTCCTCGGCGTCACTTCGTCGGCTTGTACGGCGTCGGCTTCGCGGGGCCCGTGCGGATGCTCAGGTGCAGCTCCTTGAGGCGCGCCTCGTCGACCTCGCTCGGGGCGCCCATGAGGAGGTCCTGGGCGTTGCCGTTGAGCGGGAAGGCGATGGTCTCGCGGATGTTGGGCTCGTCGGCCAGCAGCATCACGATGCGGTCGACGCCGGGGGCGATGCCGCCGTGCGGCGGGGCGCCGAACTTGAAGGCGCGGAGCATGCCGCCGAACTCGGCCTCGACGGTCTCCTTGTCGTAACCGGCAAGGGCGAACGCCTTGTACATGACGTCCGGCTCGTGGTTGCGGATCGCGCCGGAGGACAGCTCGGTGCCGTTGCAGACGATGTCGTACTGCCAGGCGAGGATGTCCAGCGGGTCCTTGGTCTCCAGCGCCTCCAGGCCGCCCTGCGGCATGGAGAACGGGTTGTGGGAGAACTCGATCTGGCCGGTGTCCGCGTTCTTCTCGAACATCGGGAAGTCGACGATCCAGCAGAACCGGAACTCGCCCTCGACGAAGTGGCCGGCGCGCTTGGCGGCCTCGACGCGGACCGCACCCATGATCTTGGAGACCTCGTCGAACTCGCCGGCGCCGAAGAACACCGCGTGGCCGGGCTTGAGGTCCAGGGCGACGACCAGCGCCTTGACGTCCTCGTCGGTGAGGAACTTGGCGATCGGGCCGGCCAGCGCGTTGTCATCGCCGACGCGGATCCAGGCCAGGCCCTTGGCGCCCTGCTGGACGGCGAAGTCGCCCAGCTGGTCGAAGAACTTCCGCGGCTGGTCCGCGGTGTCCGGCACGGCCAGGGCGCGCACGTGCTTGCCGGCGAACGCCTTGAAGCCGGAGTTCTCGAAGACGTCGGAGACGTCCACCAGCTCCAGCTCGGCGCGCAGGTCCGGCTTGTCGGAGCCGTACTTGAGCATCGCCTCGCGGAAGGGGATCCGCGGGAACGGCGAGGTGACCGTGCGGCCGTTGCCGAACTCGGTGAACAGCTCGGTCATCAGCCGCTCGACGGGCTGGAAGACATCCTCCTGCTCGACGAAGCTCATCTCGATGTCGAGCTGGTAGAACTCGCCCGGCGAGCGGTCCGCGCGGGCGTCCTCGTCGCGGAAGCACGGCGCGATCTGGAAGTAGCGGTCGAAGCCGGCGATCATCAGCAGCTGCTTGAACTGCTGCGGGGCCTGCGGCAGCGCGTAGAACTTGCCGGCGTGCAGGCGGGAGGGGACCAGGAAGTCGCGGGCGCCCTCGGGGGAGGTCGCGGACAGGATCGGGGTCGCCATCTCGTTGAAGCCGAGGGCCACCATCTTGTGGCGGATGGCGGAGATCACGGCGGTGCGCAGCATGATGTTGCGGTGCATGCGCTCGCGGCGCAGGTCGAGGAAGCGGTATTCGAGCCGCTTCTCCTCGTTGACGCCGTCTTCCGCGTTGATCGTGAAGGGGATCTGCTCGGCGGAACCGAGCACCTCGACCTCGGTGACCTCGATCTCGACCTCACCGGTCGGCAGGTCGGGGTTCACGTTGTCGGCGCCGCGCGCGCTGACCTTGCCGTCGATCCGGACGACGGATTCCTTGGTCAGCGAGCCGAGCGCCTCGTTGGCGGGGGTGCCGGGACGGGCGACGAGCTGCACGAGACCGTAGTGGTCGCGCAGATCGATGAAGAGGATGCCGCCCAGGTCACGTCGATTGTGCAGCCAGCCGCTGAGGCGGACGTCGGTGTCGACGTCCGCGGCTCGGAGCTCGCCGCAGTTATGGGACCGGTACCGATGCATCGCTCATCCAAGTCGTCGCGAGTCGAGGTGGGGAGCTGTCGGGAGAGAAGGGGCGACACGAGACTCGAACGCCCGATCGATCACCTTGTGGATCACCCGAAGACCACCCCAGGAATGGCATAACCGCTCCAGGTTACCGCCCGGCCCCCATGACCTGGTTGACATATCCCCATCAGGCCCTCCTCGACATGAGACCGGGCGCCCCCGCTGCGAGGATGGTCCCGTCCGGCTCGTTGGCCGGGCTCCGTCAAACCCACATAAAGTGATGCAATGCGCACCGAGGATCTCCTGGCCGCCATCGCGACCGGCCTGTGGCGCTGGGACAACGCATCGGGCCAGGTGACCCTCGACGCCGAAGCGGCCCGGCTCCTCGGGCTTCCCGCCGAGCCGGTGGAGCTGACCGAGGCCGCGGTGCGCTCCCGTTTTCATCCCGTGGACTTCGCCGAGATCAACGGCGTCGTCCAGCTCGCCGTCTCCGAAGGGACCCTCGCCGAGGCCCGGCTGCGCATCGTCGACGAGCGCGGGCGAGTGCTGCGCATCGTGCGCACCCGCTCCCGGCCACGGCTCGTCAACGGCGACTTCGACCTGGTCGGCACGCTCCAGGAGGTCCCCGAGCCGCAGCCCGGCACGTCCGCGGCGCACACCCCGATCACCGGCGACTGGCGCCGCTCGCGTGAGGCGTTCCTCCTGGACGCGGGCCGGGCGCTGGCCGAGGCGCGGTCGACCGCCGAGGTCCTGAGGGTCGCGGCCGGGTTGTCCATGCCGGGGTTCATGCCGGACGGCCTGGCGGTCTTCGGTGTCGAGGGGGACCGGCTCTCGGTCATCGGGCACCACGGCCACCGTCCCGGCGATGAGCGGCCGTTCTCCGGCATGACGCTGGACACCGCGTATCCGGCTGCCGAGGTCATCCGGACCGGCCGGGCCATCTACCTCCCCACCCCCGAGGAGTACCGGCGCCGCTACCCCTCCACCTGGCCGCTGGCCGCCCGTTTCCTGCGGACCTCGTGGGCGTTTCTGCCGCTGGTCAACGCGGGCCGCACGATCGGCGCCTGGATGGCCGGCTTCGCCCAGCCGGTCGCCTTCACGCCCGACGAGCGCTCGGTGCTGACCACCGTCGCCCGGATGCTGGCCCAGGCGCTGGCCAGGGCCGGTGTGCAGGAGTCGCAGCACGAGCTGGCGGTGGGGCTGCAGCGCAGCATGATGCCGACGGTGCAGCCCGACATCCCGGGGATGACGGTCGCGGCCCGCTATGTGCCGACCGGCGGCGGGCTGGAGGTCGGCGGCGACTGGTACGACATGATCCCGCTGCCGTCCGGCCGGATCGCGCTGGTCATCGGGGACGTCCAGGGCCACGACGTACGGGCCGCGGGCCTGATGGGGCAGCTGCGGATCGCGCTCCGCGCCTATGCCTCCGAGGGCCACCACCCCGACGCGGTGCTCTCCCGCGCCTCGCGCTTTCTCGCCGGGATCAACGAGACCGAGTTCCGCGGCCTCGGTGAGGACCAGCGCTTCGCGACCTGTCTGTACGTCGAGGTGGACCCGGCCACCGGGCTGCTGGACATCGCACGGGCCGGCCACCCCGACCCGGCGATCCGGATGGCGGACGGCCCGATGCTGGTCCGGCCCACCGCGGGCGGGCTGCCGCTGGGCATCGACCCGGACACCGACTACCCCACCACCCGGCTCGTCCTGGAGCCCGGCGAGACCATGCTGGTGTGCACCGACGGGCTGATCGAGACCGGCGGCCACGACCTGGAGACCGGCTGGGCCCGGCTGCGCGACATCTTCGAAGGGCATGAGGCCGGGGCGGACGAGACCAGCGGCGAGAGCCTGGAGCGGCTGGCCGACACCCTGGTCCAGGCCGTGCACGGCCCCTCCTCGCACCACACCACCGGGCCGCTGGTGGACCGCCGCGAGGACGACATCGCCGTCCTCCTGCTCTCCCGCGACGGCGGCAGCTGCGGGGTGGGCACCGGCGGACGGCCGGCGCAGCAGCCCGTACGGCGCACCGTGTTCTCCGTCGCCCAGGCCGAGCCGGAGCGGATAGCCGAGGCACGCCGGCAGATCCGCGCGGTGCTGCACGACTGGGCCGACCCGGACCAGGTCGACGCGGCGGTGCTGATGGTCTCCGAGGTGGTCACCAACGTGCTGAAGCACACCGACGGGGACGCGCTGCTGGTCGCCGAGATCTCCGGTGAGCGGGGCCGCCGGCGCATCCGGGTCGATGTCGCCGACGGCAGCGACGAGCTGCCGCACCGCCGCAGGCCCGGTGAACTGGCGTCCTCGGGGCGCGGTCTGGTGCTGATGGAGCTGCTGGCCGGCGCGTGGGGAGTGGATCCGCGCGGAGACGGCAAATCGACGTGGTTCGAGCTCTACGAGGACGCCGGATCGGCGGTGGAGCCGTCCGGCCCGGTGTCACCGGATCCCGAGGAGCCGGAGTCCGCCGCGTAGCCCCTGCGCAGTTCATGGAGGACACCGGAGGCGGCTGCGGTCAGCGGTACGGACAGCAGCATGCCGAGGATGCCGGCGACGCTCGCCCCCGCCGTGATCGCCAGCATGACCACCGCCGGGTGCATCTGCACGGTACGGCTCTGGATCATCGGCTGGAGCACATGGCCCTCCAGCACCTGCACGGCGAGGACCACGCCGAGCGCCCAGAGCGCGATCACGATGCCCCGGTCCGCGAACGCCACCAGGATCGCCACCGCACCGGAGATGAACGCGCCGAGGTAGGGGATATAGGCGCCGACGAAGACCAGTGCGCCCAGGCCGAGGGCGCCCGGCACCTGAAGGATCAGCAGTCCGACGGTGATGCAGATGGCATCGATCAGCGCGATGAAGGTGGTGCCGCGCATAAAGCCCTCGATGGACTGGAAGCCGCGCCGGGCCATCCGCTCCAGCTGCGGCGCCGAGTCGCCCGGCGCCCAGTCGTGCAGCGCGCGGACGGCCTTGTCCGAGTCCCGCAGGAAGAAGAACGTCAGCAGCAGGGCCAGCACCGCCGCGGCGATGAACTGGCCGACGATGCTGACCCCGGCCAGTAGCCCGGAGGCCGCGGTGCCGCCGAACTTGGTCACCAGGCTCTTGGCGTGGGTGGCGAGGTCGCTGAGCGAGTTGCCGGCCATACCGAAGTGCCGGGACAGGTCCGACGCGGCGTCCTTGAGCGACGCGAGGATCTGGTCACCGGTGTCGACCAGCGCGCTGACCACGATGTAGCCGGCACCGCCGACCACGACCACCAGCACGGCGCAGGTCAGCCCGGCCGCCAGCGAACGGTTGAGCTTCATCGCCACCAGCTGCCGGTAGAGCGGCCCGAGCAGCGCGCTGCCGAGCAGCGCCAGCAGGACGGGGGTGACCGCCGCGCTCAGCTCGACGCACAGCCACACCCCGACGCCCAGTACGGCCGCGACCAGGAGCACCGTCGCGCACCAGGCCGCGGCGCGGCGGGCCTCGATGGGCAGCAGCGGCTGCCTGTCGTGCGGCGGCCGGCCGGGCTCGGCGCTGCTCCGGTCTTGATCCGAGTCGTTTCGCACGCCGACAGTCCACCACGCCGATGCGGCAGTCGACGGGCATGGGGTGCGACGGCTGCGGTGTCCGGCAGGGCGCACGGAGTGGCGTTTCACGTGAAACACGTGTGCGGGGGCGGCGTTTCACGGGAAACGCCGCCCCC
>NZ_JBNHIN010000002.1:245162-273481 GCF_050054615.1 Streptomyces sp. YGL11-2 | reverse complement strand
GGAAACCCCCGCCCCCTGCTCCCTGCCGTGGCGGGCCGCTCAGCGCGCGTCGGCGGGTATCCTTCCGAGCCGTCCGGCCTGGAAGTCCTCGAATGCCTGGGCCAGTTCGGCGTGGGTGTTCATCACGAACGGGCCGTAGTGCATCATCGGCTCGCGGATCGGCAGCCCGCCCAGCAGCACGACCTCGAAGTTGGGGCTGCGCGACTCCTGGTTCTCGTCCGCCCGGATCGTGATCGCGTCTCCCGCACCGAAGACGACCGCCTGGCCCATGTGGAACGGGCGGCCCTCCGCACCGGCCGTACCGCGGCCGGCCAGGGCGTAGGCGAGGGCGTTGAAGTCCGTGCGCCAGGGGAGGGTCACCTCGGCGCCCGGGCTCACCGTCACATGCATCATCGTGATCGGTGTGTGGGTCACGCCCGGCCCCCGGTGGCCGTCGAGGTCACCGGCGATCAGCCGCAGCAGCGCCCCGCCGTCGGCGGAGGTCAGCAACTTCACCTGGCCGCCGCCGATGTCCTGGTAGCGCGGCGCCATCATCTTGTCGCTCTTCGGCAGGTTCACCCACAGCTGGAGGCCGTGGAAGAGTCCGCCGGACATCACCAGCGACTCCGGCGGTGCCTCGATGTGCAGCAGGCCGGAGCCCGCCGTCATCCACTGGGTGTCGCCGTCGTTGATGACACCGCCGCCACCGTGCGAGTCGCGGTGCACGAACGTGCCGTCGATCAGATACGTGACGGTCTCGAAGCCGCGGTGCGGATGCCAGGGGGTGCCCTTGGGCTCTCCGGGTGCGTACTCCACCTCGCCCATCTGATCCATCATGATGAAGGGATCGAGGTGCTTGTAGGCGATGCCGGCGAACGCCCGGCGCACGGGGAAGCCCTCGCCCTCGAATCCGCTCGGAGCGGTGGCGACGGTCAGCACGGGCCGGGTGTGCGCGCCGGCGGGCGCGGCCACCCGCGGCAGGGTCAGCGGGTTCTCTACGGTCACAGCAGGCATGACGGCCTCCTCGGTCGTTCGCGATTCAATAAGTTAGTTGAATCCTGAACAACTTGCAAGGCGTGCGGCATTCCCGGCTGCGCAGTATCGCTGTTTCCGCAGGTCAGACGGGCGAAGCAGGGTGACGTACGAAGGGTCGGGGTCAGCCGTACATGCGCCGCATGGCGAAGTCGAC
Source organism: Streptomyces sp. YGL11-2 (assembly GCF_050054615.1). Taxonomy (NCBI): domain Bacteria; kingdom Bacillati; phylum Actinomycetota; class Actinomycetes; order Kitasatosporales; family Streptomycetaceae; genus Streptomyces; species Streptomyces sp. YGL11-2. The sequence continues at coordinate 272,313 of NZ_JBNHIN010000002.1, read as the reverse complement.
CATCTGCTCCACGGCCTTGGCATCGAAGACCATCCGGTGGTCGCCCTCCATGTCGAGGACGAAGCCGTAGCCGGTCGGCAGCAGATCGAGCACCTCGGCACCGGTGATCACGAAGTACTTGGACTCCTTGCCCGCGTACCGCCGCAGCTCCTTGAGCGAGGTGAACATCGGGATCACCGGCTGCTGGGTGTTGTGCAGAGCCAGGAACCCGGGGTTGTCGCCGCGCGGGCAGTAGACCTTGGACGTCGAGAAGATGCCCTGGAAGTCCTCGGCCGACATCGAGCCGGTGGTGAAGGCGCGCACCGCGTCGGCGAGGGAGGGCGGGGACGGCTCGGGATAGAGCGGCTGCTCGCCGTAGCCCCCGGGGGCCGGTTGCTGCGGCGGGGGCGGCGGAGCTCCATACTGCTGCTGCCCGGCACCCGCGTTCTGGTCGTAGCCGTACATGCGCCACAGCGTACTGATTCGGGGATCGCGCGGGGGACGCTCGTCACAGATCGACCGAGAGGGGTTGCTTCTTATTACCGGTGGGTAGCATCATCGGAGCTACTTGCTGGTATTGCGTATCGAGGTCCCTTCCTCGCATCGAGGTCCTTCCTCGCAAAGAGGCCCTCCCGAACCCTTACGGAGCCGTACCCATGGGGCACTACAAGTCGAATCTCCGCGACATCGAGTTCAACCTCTTCGAGGTGCTCGGCCGTGACAGCGTGTACGGCACCGGACCGTTCGCGGAGATGGACGTCGACACCGCCAAGAGCGTGCTGTCCGAGATCGCCCGGCTGTCGGAGAACGAGCTGGCCGACTCGTACGCGGACGCCGACCGGAATCCCCCGGTCTTCGACCCGGACACCAACACCGCGCCGGTCCCGGACACCTTCAAGAAGAGCTACCAGGCGTACATGGACGCCGAGTGGTGGCGTCTGGGCGTCCCGGAGGAGATCGGCGGCACCACCACGCCGCGCTCGCTGCTGTGGGCCTTCGCCGAGTCCATCCTGGGCTCGAACCCGGCGGTGTGGATGTACGCCTCCGGCCCGGCCTTCGCCGGTGTGCTCTTCGAGGAGGGCACCGAGCAGCAGAAGCACATCGCGAAGCTGGCCACGGAGAAGGGCTGGGGCTCCACGATGGTGCTGACCGAGCCGGACGCCGGCTCGGACGTCGGCGCCGGCCGCACCAAGGCCGTCAAGCAGGAGGACGGCTCGTGGCACATCGAGGGCGTGAAGCGCTTCATCACGTCCGGTGAGCACGACATGGCGGACAACATCCTCCACTACGTCCTCGCCCGCCCGGAGGGCCACGGCCCCGGCACCAAGGGCCTGTCGCTCTTCCTCGTGCCGAAGTACGAGTTCGACTTCGAGACCGGCGAGCTGGGCGAGCGCAACGGCGTCTACGCCACCAACGTCGAGCACAAGATGGGCCTCAAGGCGTCCAACACCTGCGAGATGACCTTCGGTGACCGCCACCCCGCCAAGGGCTGGCTGATCGGCGAGAAGCACGACGGCATCCGCCAGATGTTCCGGATCATCGAGTTCGCCCGGATGATGGTCGGCACGAAGGCCATAGCCACCCTCTCGACCGGCTACCTGAACGCCCTGGAGTACGCCAAGGAGCGCGTGCAGGGCCCGGATCTGGCCGCGTTCACCGACAAGGCCGCGCCGCGCGTCACCATCACCCACCACCCCGACGTGCGCCGCTCGCTGATGACGCAGAAGGCGTACGCCGAGGGCATGCGCGCCCTGGTGCTGTACACCGCCACGGTCCAGGACGAGATCCTCATCAAGGAGTCCGCGGGCGAGGACGCCTCCACCGAGAACGCGCTGAACGACCTGCTGCTGCCGATCGTCAAGGGCTACGGCTCGGAGAAGTCCTACGAGCAGCTGGCCCAGTCGCTCCAGACCTTCGGCGGCTCCGGCTACCTCCAGGAGTACCCGATCGAGCAGTACATCCGGGACTCCAAGATCGACACCCTCTACGAGGGCACCACCGCCATCCAGGGGCAGGACTTCTTCTTCCGGAAGATCGTCCGCAACCAGGGCGCGGCGCTGACCCAGCTCTCGGAGACGATCAAGAAGTTCCTGGCCGACGCCGAGGGCGGCGCGGAGCTGGAGCAGGCCCGCGGCGAGCTGGCCAAGGCCGCCGCCGACCTGGAGGCGATCGTCGGCGCCATGCTGACGGACCTCGCCGCCACGGAGAAGGACGTCAAGTCCATCTACAAGGTCGGTCTGAACACCACCCGCCTGCTGATGGCCTCCGGTGACGTCGTCATCGGCTACTTGCTCCTCAAGGGCGCCGCAGTGGCGGCCGGGAAGCTGGCCGGTGCGTCCTCGAAGGACAAGCCGTTCTACGAGGGCAAGATCGCCGCCGCGAAGTTCTTCGCGCACAACGTCCTGCCGGGCGTCGCGGTGCAGCGCGGGCTGGCCGAGTCCGTCGACCAGTCGCTGATGGAGCTCGACGAGGCCGCGTTCTGAGCGACGCGGTCAAGTCCCGGCGGTCCGGGGCCTGTTCCCGGACCGTCACGCCGTTCTTAGAGAGCTCTCAGAATCGGCGGCCAGACTGACCGGTGCCCGCCTCCCTTCCCCCGAGGAGGCGGGCACCGTCGTTCCGGGCCCGATGAGGTGGACGAGCCGGCTGGGGCCCGTGCGCCCGGCCAGAAACGGAATCATTCGTTCCAGTGGGGTCAGCGGCCTGGAATGCGGAAATCGTGGCCGGAAGGCAACGGAGTCGCGCCCCCTGGGCACGGGGATTCGCGGACTTCGCTCCTTATGCTGAATCCATGACCAACTCCACCCGCTTCGACCGCGGCCACACCGACGACCTGATGTCCTTCCTCGCCGCCAGTCCGTCGCCCTACCACGCGGTGGCGAACGCGGCGGAGCGGCTGGAGAAGGCCGGCTTCCGGCAGCTGGCGGAGACCGACGAGTGGGGCGGCGAGAGCGGCGGCCGGTATGTGCTGCGCGGCGGCGCCATCATCGCGTGGTACGTCCCCGAGGGCGCGGGCGCCGCGACCCCCTACCGCATCGTCGGAGCGCACACCGACTCGCCCAATCTGCGCGTCAAGCCGATCCCGGACACCGGTTCCCGGGGCTGGCGGCAGATCGCCGTCGAGATCTACGGCGGCACACTGCTCAACACCTGGCTCGACCGCGACCTGGGGCTCAGCGGCCGGGTCACGCTGCGCGACGGCAGCCACCGGCTGGTCAACGTGGACCGGCCGCTGCTGCGGGTGCCGCAACTCGCCGTCCACCTGGACCGCTCGGTGAACACCGACGGGCTCAAACTCGACAAGCAGCGCCACATGACGCCGATCTGGGGCCTGGGCGAGGTCGCCGAGGGCGATCTGATCGCGTTCGTGGCGGAGGAGACCGGGGTCCCGGCGGACGACATCAAGGGCTGGGACCTGATGGTGCACAGCGTCGAGCCCCCCGCCTATCTGGGGCGCGACCGTGAGCTGGTCGCCGGGCCGCGGATGGACAACCTGCTGTCCGTGCACGCCGGTACGGCCGCGCTCGCCGCGGCGGCGGCCGCCGGCAGCACGCTGACCGGCATCCCGGTGCTGGCCGCCTTCGACCACGAGGAGAACGGCAGCCAGTCGGACACCGGCGCCGACGGCCCGCTGCTCGGCACGGTGCTGGAACGTTCGGTCTTCGCCCGCGGCGGTTCGTACGAGGACCGGGCGCGGGCCTTCGCCGGCACCGTCTGCCTGTCGTCCGACACCGGTCATGCCGTCCACCCCAACTACAGCGAGCGGCACGACCCCGGGCACCACCCGATGCCCAACGGCGGGCCGATCCTCAAGGTGAACGTCAACCAGCGGTATGCGACGGACGGCAGCGGGCGGGCCGTCTTCGCGGCGGCGTGCGAACGGGCCGGGGTGCCCTGGCAGTCGTTCGTGTCCAACAACGCGATGCCGTGCGGCACCACGATCGGGCCGATCACCGCGGCCCGGCACGGCATCGCGACCGTCGACATCGGTGTGGCCATCCTGTCCATGCACTCGGCCCGCGAGCTGTGCGGTGCCCAGGACCCGTATCTGCTGGCGAACGCCCTGACGGCCTTCCTGGAGAGCTGAGTTGGAATTCTCACTGCTCGGTCCGATCGCCGTGACGACCGGCTCAGGAGAGCTGTCGCTCGGGCCCGCCAAACGGCGCAGTGTGCTGGCGCTGCTGCTTCTGCAGCCCAACACCACCGTTCCACTGGAGCAGTTGATCGACTCGCTGTGGGAGGACGAGCCGCCCGAGCACGCCCGTACGGTCGTCCAGGGGCATGTCTCGCGACTGCGCGCGACACTGGCCGCGGGCGGTGCGGAAATGTACGGCATCGAGCTGGCCACGCACGGCTCCGCCTATCTGCTGCGACTGCCGGAGCAACTGATCGACGCGCACCGCTTCAGCGAACTGGTGGCGCTGGCCCGCCCGGAGGCGGCACCGGCCGACGCCGTGCCGCTGCTGCGCGAGGCGCTGGGGCTGTGGCGCGGGCCCGCGCTGACCGGCACGGTCACCAGCCCGCCCTTCGCCGCCGCCGCGCATGCGCTGGAAGAGCGCCGGCTGACCGCCGTCGAGGCGCTGGCGCGGGCCCACGGTGCGCTCGGTGAGCACGAACAGGCCGCGGCGATCCTCTACTCCGCGGCCGTCAACCACCCGCTGCGCGAAGGGCTGATCGCGGCGCTGATGCGGGCGCTGTTCCGTACGGGGCGGCAGTCGGACGCGCTGGAGTGGTTCCACCGCACCCGGCGGCTGCTCAACGAAGAGCTGGGCGTGGATCCCGGGGAGCGGCTGCGCGACGCCTACGAGGAGATTCTCCGCGCGGAGGCGGCGGACGGCGGCCGGAAGGCGGCGCCCGCGCGCTCGTCGTTTCACGTGAAACACGGGCAGGAGGACCCGCAGTCCGGGGACGCCGCCGGTGCGGCCCCCGCGGACGCCACGACGACGGGGACGGGCCGCGGGGCCGGGCGGGCCGGTGCGGCACCGCGGCTGCTGCCCCGGCCGCCCGCTCGCTTCCTGGGCCGGCAGGGCCAACTGCGCGCACTGACGGATGCGTTGACGGACCGTACGACCGGCGAGAGTCCGCTCGCGGTGGTCGCGGGACCGGCCGGCGTCGGCAAGACCGCATGCGCCGTGCAGTGGGCGCATCTGCACGCCGGGGCCTTCCCCGACGGGCAGCTCTTCGCCGATCTGCGCGGTTTCGGCGAGGGCGACGAGGCGGCGCCCGCCGAGATCCTGCGCGACTTCCTGCTGGCGCTCGGCACGCCGCCCGAGCGGGTGCCCGGCTCCGCACAGGCCGCCTCGGCGCTGTTCCGCTCGCTGGTCGCCGACCGCCGGCTGCTGGTCGTCCTCGACAACGCGCGGAGTTCGGCGCAGGTGCGCCCGCTGCTGCCCGGCGGCCCGCACTGCGCCACGGTCGTCACCAGCCGCAGCCGGCTCGACGGGCTGGTCGCCACGGACTGCGCCCGCCCGGTGAGCGTCCAGGTGCTCGGCCACGAGGAGGGCGCGGCGCTGCTCGGCGCGATGCTCGGGCCGGAGCGGGTCGCGGAAGACCCGGCCGCCGCCGAGGAGTTGGTGGCGCTGTGCGACGGGCTGCCGCTGGCGCTGCGGGCCGCCGCCGCCCAGCTGACCGCCCGGCCGCGCTGGAAGCTGGCCCGGCTGGCCGCGGCGCTGCGCGACGAGCGGCGGCGGCTGGCGCTGTTGTCGGCGGAGGACACCGGGATCGCGGCGGCGCTGCGGATGTCGGTCGCCCGGCTGTCGGCAGATGATGCCCGGCTGCTGAGCGCGCTGGCGACCAGCGCCGACGGCCATCTCAACGCGTCGGTGGCGGCGGCGCTCGCCGGGTACGACCCCGAGCGCACCCAGGACGGCCTGGAGCGGCTCGCCGAGATGCATCTGGTGGACGAAGAGGCGACCGATGTCTACACGATCAGTACGCTGACGCAGCTGTTCGCGCGCGATGAGCGCGGTGAGGAGAGAGGTGGGGAGAGCGGGCGGGGCAAGGGCCCCGGTGGCGGCAACGGCTGAGCACCGCGGCGGCGGACGGCGGTCGTTAGGCAAGCGTTAGCGGCACGCCAGCGGCGGGCGGCAGTCTTGTGGACAGACCGCAGGACAAGCAGGCCCGGCCGGATCGCATCCGGCCGCACCGCAGAGCGCACCGCACGGCGCACTGCCCATCGGGGGGAGACCGACATGCCGCAGACCGACGCCCACACCCGCACCGCCCGTACGCCCCGCACCGCCCGCCGCCGTACGCTGCGGATCGCGGCAGCCGGACTGACCGCCGTCGCCGCGCTCACCCTCAGCGCCTGCGGCGGCCAGGACGACCCGCTGAAGACCGCCGCCGCCAAGCCGTTCAACCCGGCGCCGCAGGACTCCAAGGACCCGGCGGCCAACGGCGCGAAGGGCACGCAGGACACCAACGCCTCGGTGAGCGGCGGCAAAAGCGCCTCGGCGGGGCAGGCGTCCGGTGGCCGCGGCGGCAACGCGACCGCGACGGACGGCTCGGCCGGCGGCGCCAAGCAGCGCGGCTCGCATGCGCCGGGCGGGTCCACCGCCGGCCGGGGCCGGGGTGCGGGCGCCGGGCACACCGCCTGCGACGCCGCCCGGATCCGCATCGTGGCGAAGCCGCTGAACCGGCCGATCAACCATCTCCTGCTGGAGGCCACCAACACCTCCGGTACCACCTGCGACCTCTACGCTGCCCCGTTCCTGCAGTTCGACGACGCGCAAGCGCCGGTCCCGGACCTGCCGGAGAGCAAGCCGCAGGCCGTGGTCACCCTCGCGCCGGGCCAGTCCGGCTATGCCGGGGTGACGACGTCCGGTGCCGCCGGCGGCGCGCACGGCCGCACGGTCACCTCGCTGTCCGTCTGGGTCGCGGCCCGCGACGGCAAGGGCAGCGTCGGCGGTGCGGCGAAGGTGGCGCTGCCGGGCGGCTCGGCGTACATCGACGACAGCGCCCGGGTGTCGTACTGGCAGACGGACCCGAGCGACGCGGCCTCCTGGTAGGCCGATCCGTCGCTCCCTTGAGCGGGGCGCCCGCGACTCCCCCTGCGGGCGCCCCTTCGTCTGCCGCCGCGCCGCGGGCCGGCCGGGCGGCTCCCGCACGGTGTCCGGGCGGCTTCCGGGCCGGCTGCGGCTGTCCCGTCATGTCCCACGGCGCCCGCCCGGTGTCCCGCGATGGCGTCCCGCCGACCGCGTCCTCGCAGCTCACAGCGGTGCGGGGCGGGCGGTACGTCCCATGGAACGTGGAACGGCGGACCGTGCCGCGCGCCCGCACCACCATGGTCTCCGTCGCCGCAACCGGCCGTCCGGGCCGGACCGATTCGGAGGGGAACCGGCATGGACGAGCACGGCACCACGTACCCGGGGGACGGCACAACCCCCGCGGACGGCAGGGCATCCACGATCCGCCGGACCGTGGTGCGCAGGGTGCTGCCCGCGGTCGCCGCGGCCGGGATCGGCGTCGCCGGGATCGCGGGGGTCGCGCACGGCAGCGAGACCGCGGCCCCGGGAACCGCCGCCGCCGGCTTCCCGACCTGGGGCACCCGCTGGGTCGTGCACGCCACGGCCGACACCGCTTCCCCCGCGGTCGGAATGATCAACAAGACCGCGGCGGGCCAGGACCGGATCACCGCCGACTACCAGGTCGACACCGGGCACCGAGTGTGCGAGGGCAGCGCCTGCTCGACGTACATGGCGCATCTGACCGGGCCGGTCGGCGGGTTCCTCAGCGTGGTCGCGGTGGCCATCCCGCAGGACCGGCTGCCGGGCATACCGGTCCACGGCGCGCCGCCGCACCCCGGCCGCAGCCGCCAGGAGATGCTGGTGCGCGCCGCCACCTGGCTGACCGCCGACCACGGCGCCCAGGTCCCGTACAGCCAGGTCAAGGTCTGGAAGGACGGCTACCGCCAGGACTGCTCGGGCTATGCGTCGATGGCCCTCGGGCTGCCGACGCCGGGCACCAACACCGTGGGGCTGGCCACCGACCGCGGCCTCACCCGGCCGATATCGCTCGGCGAACTGAAGCCCGGCGACCTGCTCATCGACGCGATCGGCGACCACAACCACAGGCATGTCGTGATCTTCGAGAAGTGGAACAACGCCGCGCACTCCTCGTACACGGCGTTCGAGCAGCGCGGTGGCCATGGCACCGACCACCGGAGCCTGACCTACGGACTGCCGGGCGGCGACGCCCGGTTCAGGCCCTACCGTCCCGTGGAGTTCGGCGACTGACCCTAATCGGGGGCGCGTTCCGGGATGGATCCGGGGCGCTGAATCCGTTGCAACTTCACAGGGCGATCCGGGTTCGTTCCGGATCGCGTAACGAGGGGCACTTCCGTCACAGGGGAGCGGAAGTGCCCCTCGCGCGCGCATGTCCGCTGTGCTGGAATGCGAGACGTGCCTGGCCATGAGAACGACGCCCCAAATGTCCGCCGCAAGCCACTGGCTCCGCTTCCCGCCGAACTCTCCGGACCCGTACGGGACTTCGTCGCCGCCCTGCGCCGGATGCACGGCGAACTGGGCTACAGCCTTCAGGAGTTGTCGGGGCGGCTGCCCGCCAGCCGGTCGTCCCTCTCGCGGTATCTGCGCGGCCAGAGCCTGCCCGACGAGCGGCTGCTGGTGCAGTGGTGCAAGCTCTCGTTCACCGGTGAGGACCGGATGCCCGCGCTGGTGGAGCTGCTGCATCGCGCCCAGGAGGCGGCGGACGCCCCGCCGGTGCCCGCCCCGCAACCCGGCGACGAGGCCGGGCCGGGTCCCGGCGACCGGACGGAACCGGAAGACCCGCAAGACCCGGGAGACCTGGAAGACACCGCACCGGCCCGGAGCCGGCTGCGGCTGCTGCTCGCCGGGCTCTGCACCGCCGCCGTACTGGCCGGCGCCGCGTTCGCCGTCCTCGCGCTGACCGGCCCGGACAGCGGCGGTCCGGCGGAGGGCGGCGGCCGGGCGCCGGCCCCCGCGGGCTCCTCGACCGGCACCGGATCCGCCGTGATCACCGTCAACAACGTCGAACGGGCCTGCCAGCACAGCCGCAGCGACTACTGCGGACTCGGGCTCGCCCGCGATCCGTACGCGCCGTATCTGCGGCCCAACATCGTGGGCCATGTCTGGCACGGCGATGCGCTGCACGCGGTCTGCGAGATCGCCGACGGTGTCACCGTCACCGACGAGATGGGCGGGCACAGCAGTATCTGGTTCCGGGTCGACCACAGGGGCGGGCAGGTCTGGGCGCCGGGCATCCGGATCCGTCCGGAGCAACTGGCGAACGCCGAACTGCCCCGCTGCCGCGACGGATCGTGAACGTCCGGCCGTGCCCCGGCCCCCGTACGGATGCCGGCCCGGAACGCACCCGCCCTGTCCATCTGAGCCCCGGTGACTATCGTGGCGATGCCATGACAGCCGGCGATACCTGACCGCAGCGACTCCCAGGGGGAACCACTCATGACCGCACGCCGCACCCGCCACCGCTCCGCCGCCTACGCCGCGCTGGCCCTCGGACTCGCCGGCTCACTCGCCCTGACCGGCTGCAACAGCGCGAAAACCCACCGGAGTTCGTCCTCGGCCTCCAGGAGCACGCACCACGTCATCGGCGGTGCGGGCACCGCGAGCCGTCGCAGCGGCCGTACGACGTACTGCTCCCTCTCCACGTCCCGGCTCCAGTTCGGTCAGCAGACGGGTCCCAAGGGGTACGTCACCGTGCGGTACCGGAACTCCTCCAGCACGCTGAGCTGCACGCTGTACGGCGCGCCGCTGCTGTCCTTCAACCAGGCGAAGACCCCGCTGCCGCCGGTGAAGGCGGGATCGAACCACCAGGTCACCCTCCGCCCCCGCGACACCGCCTACGCGGTCGTCCCGACCAACACCCCCGCCGCGCTGGGCACCCGGCAGGAGAACGTGGCCATCCGGTTCGCGCGGTCCACGGGGTCGCCGGTGACGTTCGACTTCGCCGAGAAGCGCGACATCATCTCCGTCGGCCAGAGCAGGGTCAGCGACTGGAACAGCAGCCTGGCCGGGGCCAGGCTGGAAGCCGGCGTCGGCGACTGACCCCGCACGGGTGGGCCCGGCCACCGGGGCCGGGACCACGCCGTTCCCCGGGCTACTCGGCGTCCAGCCCCGCCAGGACAAGCCCCAGCCGGGCCGCGCCGCCGTCGGTGACCCGGACCGGAACGCCCCAGTCCTGCTGGTGCACATGGCAGGCCGGGTACTCGACGTCCGGGGCGTCGTCGCAGGACGCGGCCATCGCCGAGACGTGCAGCACGCCCTCGGTGACACCGTCCGCCAGCACCAGGTCCCGGGCGAGATCGGTGCCCGCACCGGCACCGTCGGCGAGCAGCTCCGGCGGCGTCGCACTGACCAGCAGCCGTGTCGAGGGGCCGTAGCGGGTGTCGAGCTTCTGGCCGGCCGGGGCCTGGAAGACCACGTCCAGGCGGAGGCTGCCCGGGGCGACGTCGGTGGCCGCGCGCCGGGTGCGGTGGGCCACCGCCTCGACGCGTACCGCCTCTTCGGGCAGCCGCAGGCGGGTCAGCCGGTGCCGCGCGGACTCCACGACCACGATGTCGTCGTCGGCGAGCACCGCCGCGGACGGTTCGCGCAGATCGGTCGCGAGCGTCGTCACCTCGCCGCTCGCGGGGTCGAAGCGGCGCAGCGCGTGGTTGTAGGTGTCCGCGACGGCGACCGAGCCGTCGGGCAGCGCGGTGACGCCCAGCGGGTGCTGGAACAGGGCCTGCGCGGCGGCGCCGTCGCGGTGCCCGAAGTCGAAGAGCCCGGTGCCGACGGCCGTGCGGACCACATGGCCGTCGCCGTCCGCCGCCCGCTCGATCCAACGCACCGCGCTGGTCTCCGAGTCGGCGATCCACAGCCGGTCGCCGGCCGCCGCGAGCCCGGAGGGCTGGGCGAACCACGCCTGTGCGGCGGGCCCGTCCACCAGCCCCTCGTTGGTGGTGCCGGCCGCGACCGAGACCGTGCCGTCCGCCGGGTCGTACGTCCACAGTTGGTGCACGCCGGCCATCGCGATCCACAGCCGGTCCTGCCACCAGGCGAGGTCCCACGGCGAGGACAGGTCCACCTCGCGGGCCGGCCCGGAGGACGGCGAACCCTGCCACCACTGCCTGCCGGTGCCGGCCACCGTCTCCAGCGCACCGCTGCGGGGGTCGAAGACCCGGACGGCGTGGTTGACGGTGTCCGCGACGGCGACCGTGCCGTCGGGCAGCAGCGCCAGGCCCTGCGGCTCGTTGAAGGAGTCCGGGCCCAGCCCGCGCTCGCCGGTCCCGATCCGGCGCAGCACCTGCTCGCCGTCGGCCGCCAGCTCCACCAGCTGATGCCGGGTGGTGTCCGAGACGAGGAAGGTGCCGCCGGGCAGCCGCACCGCCTTGCCGGGGAACCGCAGGTCGGTGGCGACCGGCTCCGGCGGTACGTACGGGCCGTCGCCGCGCCGGAGGGTGCCCTTGGCGCCGTGTTCGGCGACCAGTTCCTCGACGAGCTTCTCGATGGCGTGCGCATGGCCCTCGCCCGCGTGCTGGGCGACCACATAGCCCTCGGGGTCGATCACCACGAGCGTCGGCCAGGCCCGCACCGCGTACTGCTTCCAGGTCGCCAGCTCGGGGTCGTCGAGGACCGGGTGCTCGACGCCGTACCGCTCGACGGCGTCCACGACCGCCTGATGCTCGGCCTCGTGCACGAACTTCGGGGAGTGCACGCCGATGATCACGACCGAGTCGCGGTGCCGCTCCTCCAGCTCCCGCAGCTCGTCCAGGACATGCAGGCAGTTCACACAGCAGAAGGTCCAGAAGTCGAGGATGACAATGCGTCCTCGCAGGTCGGAGAGGGTGAGATCATTTCCGCCGGTGTTGAGCCAGCCGCCCTTGCCGATCAGCTCGGGGGCCCGGACGCGCGCACGTGAAGCCATGTGGACATTCAACGTCACCCCGGTGCGTCCGCATTCCGCAGGGTCCGTGGGGAACACCTCACCCCTTCCGCGATCCCACGGAGACCACTCCCCGCGCTCCCGCAAGGACGTCGTGCACGACCGGATCTTCGGCATCGGTGAGGACTACTGGTTCGACGACGATCATGGTCGGCACGCCTTCCTGGTGGACGGGAAGGCGCTGCGCCTGCGGGAGACCTTCGAGCTCAAGGATCGAGTACGACGGCGAACTGCTCGCCGAGATCTCCCGGCGCCGGCTGACCGTACGCGACGCCTATGCGGTCGACGCCGTACGGGAGGACGCCGATCCGCCGCTGCTGATCGCCATCGCGGTGTGCGTGATCCGGATGGCCAAGCGGGAGCGCGGGGACGACTGAGGGCTCGGGGCGGGCACGGCCAAGCCTCCCCCCCGCGAAGGGAATTGACCGATTTCGCCTGGTCCGCACCGTTCGGGGTCGGCGAACCGCGCACAGTATCACCGCCAAAGCTTTCGAACGGCTCCGCCGTCAAACATCCACCTACGATGGTGACCCGAAAGCACTGCCGGGGTGCCCTTGCGCAAAGTAACTTAACTGCACAGACAGCAGCCCGCGTACGAACCGTCCGAGGGGTCCCGTGACCGTCCATCCCAGCCTTCAGTCCTCCATCGATGCCTGGACGCATTCCATAGAAGCGATAACCGAGCTGGTGACGCCGCTCGTCGAGGGTGAGTGGAGCAGGGCGACAGACCTCCCAGGATGGTCCGTACGCGATGTCGTCTCCCACGTCATCGGTCTGGAATGCGAGATGCTGGGCGACCCGCGGCCGATCCACACCCTGCCGCGCGACCTCTACCACGTACGGAGCGAGTCGGCCCGCCGCATGGAGGTCCAGGTCGACGTCCGCCGGCACCACACCGCACCGGAAATGCTCGGCGAGCTCGAATACACCGTCATCCGGCGGTCCCGGCAGCTGCGCAACGAGTCCCGCCAGCCGGACGCCGTGGTGCGCAGCCCGCTCGGCGAGGAGCGGACCCTGGAATTCGTGCTGGAGCAGCGGGCGTTCGACGTCTGGGTGCACGAGCAGGATCTGCGCCGGGCGCTCGGCAAGCCCGGCAATCCCGACTCCCCCGGCGCGCATGTGGCCCGCGATCTGCTGGTGCGGGTGCTGCCCGGCATCGTCGCCAAAAGGGCCCAGGCGCCCGCCGATTCGGCAGTCGTCTTCGACATCACCGGCCCGGTGGAGTTCATGCGCACGGTGCGGGTCGGCGCCGACGGCAAGGCGACGATCGACGGCAGCGTCTCGCTCGGCCCGACGGTGACACTGGCCATGGACTGGGATGCCTTCCACCGGCTGGCCTGCGGCCGGGTACGCCCGGCGGCCATCGTCGAGCAGATCAAGATCGATGGGGACCACGAGCTGGCCCAGGCCATCCTCGACACCTTCGCGGTGACGCCGTAGCGGGCTCCCCGGCAGCACGCCCCGGCGGGAACGGGTCATCCTGACGGGGCGTACCACTGGGCGCAACATCGCGGAACTGCGCGATCAGACACCGCGGAGACGCAGAAACGCAGAGGCGCAGCAACCCGGAAACGCGCAGGGACAGCCCAGGTGCGCCCAGGCCGCTGCCTGCCGACCGGACAGCACGCGGGGAGTTGGCCGTTTCACGTGAAACGGCCAGCCGGTTTCACGTGAAACCGGAGCCGCTCCCGACTCGATCCGCCAACTCCCCAGCGCTTTCCGGGAGATGGAGCATTCCCGGACGGCACTCCTGAGCACTCCGGTCCACGGCACCGCCCCCCTCACGCCGGTACGTGCACCGCCTCCACCCTGCTGACGACCAGCCGCTCCCGCTCGCGCCGTGCCGCGCGCCGGCGCAGCCGCAGGATCTGTGAGAGGCCGATGGCCTCCAGGACGAAGACCGAGGAGAAGGCGATCCGGTAGTTCTCGCCGGTGGCGTCCAGGAGGACGCCGATGGCCAGCAGGGTCGTCATCGAGGCGGTGAAGCCGCCCATGTTGACGATGCCGGAGGCGGTGCCCTGGCGCTCCGGCGGGTTGGCCGGCCGGGCGAAGTCGAAGCCGATCATCGAGGCGGGACCGCAGGCGCCCAGCACCACACAGAGCATGACCAGCAGCCACATCGGGGCGTGCGCGGCCGGCCAGCACACGGTGAGGGCCCACAGCAGGGCGGTGGCGGCGACGGTGCTCAGGGCCAGCGGCGTACGGGCCGCGTGGTGGCGGGCGATGACCTGCCCGTAGACCAGACCCACGCCCATGTTGGAGAGCACCACGAGCGTGAGCAGTTCACCGGCGGTGCCGCGGGAGAGGCCCTGCGCCTGGACGAGGAACGGGAGTCCCCACAGCAGCAGGAAGACCATCGCCGGGAACTGGGTGGTGAAGTGCACCCACATCCCCAGCCGGGTGCCCGGCTCGCGCCAGGCGTCCGCGATCTGCCGGCGGACGAACGCGGCTCCGCTGTGCTCGGCGGGAGCGGGCGGCGGCGCGAAGCCCTCGGGGTGGTCCTTGAGGAAGAGCAGCAGCAGGACCAGTACGGCGACCCCGCCCAGCGCGCTGCCGGCGAAGGTCGTCGTCCAGCCGAAGGTGTGCAGCAGCCGGGCCAGGACGAGGGTGGAGATCAGGTTGCCCGCCATGCCGACGAGCGCGGCGATCTGCGCGATCATCGGGCCGCGGCGGGCCGGGAACCACCGGGAGCCCAGTCGCAGCACGCTGATGAAGGTCATCGCGTCACCGCAGCCGAGCAGCGCGCGCGAGCCGAGCGCCATGGTGTACGTCGCGGAGAGCGCGAAGCCGAACTGCCCGACGGTGTAGAGGACGACACCGAGGGTCAGCACCTTTTTGGCGCCGAGCCGGTCGACCAGCAGGCCGACGGGTATCTGCATGCCCGCGTACACCAGCAGCTGGAGGATCGAGAAGGTGGAGAGCGCCGAGGCGTTGATGTGGAAGCGCACGGCGGCGTCCAGGCCGGCCACGCCCAGGCTCGTGCGGTAGGTGATCGCGACGAAGTAGACCGCGACGCCGATGCCCCAGACGGCCATCGCCCTGCGGCCGCCGGGCGGGTCCGAGGGCAGCAGCCGGGCGGCGCCCCCGCCTATGCCACCGCCGGCGGTGGTGTCGGTGCCGCCGCTCATCGCACGTCCCCCTGCGCGAGGTTGCGGACCCAGCTGACATGCCGCTGTACGGCGTCGGTGGCCGCATCGGAGTCTCCCGCGCGCAGCGCTTCGAGGATTTCCGTGTGCTCGGCGATGTTCTTGGCGATCCGGTCGGGGTGGGCGTGCATGACCGCGACGCCCATCCGCAGCTGCCGGTCGCGCAGTTGCTCGTAGAGCCGGTCCAGGATCTGGTTGCCGGCGCTGCGCACGATGGCGGCGTGGAAGGCGCGGTCGGTGACGGAGACGGCGGCCAGATCGCCGGCCGCGGCCTGTTCCCGCATCGTCTCCACCAGCGCGCCGAGTTCCTCGATCAGCGACTGGCTCGCGGGTACCGCCTTGGCCGCCGCGTGCTTCTCGACAAGCAGCCGGGTCTCGACGACGTCGGCGATCTCCTGCGCGGAGACCGGCAGGACCAGGGCGCCCTTCTTGGGGTAGAGCTTGATCAGCCCCTCGACCTCCAGCCGCAGCAGCGCCTCGCGCACCGGGGTCCGCGACACCCCCACGGCCTCGGCGAGCTCCCCTTCGGTGAGCAGCATGCCGCCCTCGTAGCGGCGCTCCAGAACGGCGTCCTTGATGTGCGCGTAGACCCGCTCGGCGGCGGGGGGCTGTTTGGCGGGAACGGGACCGGTCTCCCTTGTGGGGGCGGTGGGCGTGGACGCTGATGGCATGCGCACAGGATAGATACAACAGGTATGCGACCGTCACGCCATTCCGGGATGCGGACGATCAACGGGGTGTTTGTCCTGGTAGAAGCGTTATGGGCAGGCGGCCGGGGCCCGTGCACGGTCACCGGCCGCCCCTGCCTCAGCCGCGCATCAGCCCCTGGGCGATCAACCGCTCGACCACCTGCCCATGGGCGGGCGCGCATCGCGTCCGCGCTCCCTCACGGTCGAACCAGGCGTACTCGGCGATCTCCCGGCCGGGGACCGGAGCGATGTCCTGGGGCCCACCGGTGAAGCAGGTCATGTGCAGCCGCCTGCCGTTCTTGCCGTGCGCAACGGCGTGGATGACGAACGCCTCGGTCAGCTCCGCCACGGGAACGTGCAGGCCGAGCTCCTCGGACAGCTCCCGGGACAGCGCCTCGCGGGCCGTCTCGCCCGGCTCGTACTTGCCGCCCGGGAGGTAGAAGGTGTCGTTCCCCCGCGTCCGGACGCTCAGCAGCCGCCCGTCGCGGACATGCAGCCAGGACACCGACCTCAGCGGCGCCCGGCGCTCCAGGGCGATCAGCGGATGGCCGGTCTGCTCGTCGATCCGCCGCCCGCGCTCCGTGAAGCCCAGGTGCGCGGAGAAGCGGCGGGCGCGGGCGTTCTCCTCGAAGACCTCCAGGGACAGCGCGCCGTACCGCGCCGCCGCGTGCTCCAGCAGCTCTCGCCCGGTGCCGCCGCCCTGCGCCTCGGGCGCCACGAACAGCCCGCCGACCTCGGCGCCCCCCTCGTCGCCGGTCCCGCCACCCAGCAGACCGAGCAGCCCGATGACGGTGCCGTCGCGCTCGGCGACCCAGTTCTCGGCCTCGGCGAGATACACCTCACGGAGGAGGCGGGCCCGCTCGCCCTCGCCCTCCCCCTCGATGAACGGATGCGCCTGCCGTGCGGCGCGGGACCACAGGTCGGTCACCGTGTCCTGATCGGCGGGCCGATAGCGCCGGATGATCGTTTGACTGCTCACCCCGCCGACCGTAGGCAGCCCGGCCGGCGGCGGCAAACCCTTTCCGGCCGACCACGCCCCGGCCGAAGGGGGACTCCAGGGGGACCACCGGTCCGACTCAAGGCTGACGAGAGTCCGTACCTGGCGCGTACGGACGGGCCGGAATCCCATGGGTGAATGGAGGCATGGAGTCGATGAGGCTCCGCAGAACAAGGGGAGTTGACCATGCAGCCCAGCACGAACACCGGCCGCCGCGCCCGGAACGCCGTCGTACTGGCCTTGATCGTCGCCGCCGTGTGGGCGGGCACCGCACTGACCCGCGGCGCCGCACAGGTCGATCCGTCCGCCCCGACGGGGCCCGTGGCGCACTTCGGTCGCGCCGTGGAGCTCATCCGGGGCTGAGCAACGGACAGGGGCGGTGTTTCACGTGAAACTCGCCGACCGTTTCACGTGAAACTCCGCCCCTGCTGCCGCTATGGGCCCCTCCGGCTCAGCCCCAGGTGATCAGACGCTTGGGGCGTTCCAGAATCGCCGCGATGTCCGCGAGGAGCTTCGAGCCCAACTCCCCGTCGATCAGCCGGTGATCGAAGGACAACGCAAGCGTGGTGACATGGCGGGGCTTGACCTCGCCCTTGTGCACCCACGGCTGGAGCTTGACCGCACCGAAGGCGAGGATCGCCGACTCCCCCGGGTTGAGGATCGGCGTACCGGTGTCGACGCCGAAGACGCCGACGTTGGTGATGGTGACCGTACCGCCGGACATCGCCGCCGGTGAGGTCTTGCCCTCGCGGGCGGTCGCCACCAGCTCGCCCAGTTCCGCGGCGAGTTGGGGGAGCGCCTTGGCGCCCGCGTCCTTGATGTTGGGGACGATCAGGCCGCGCGGGGTCGCCGCCGCGATCCCGAGGTTGACGTAGTCCTTGTAGACGATCTCCTGATGCGCCTCGTCCCAGGCCGCGTTGACCTCCGGGTGGCGCTTGAGCGCGACCAGGAACGCCTTGGCGACCAGCAGCAGCGGATTGACCCGCAGCCCGGCCATGTCCGGGTCCTGCTTCAGCTCCTGGACGAGCTTCATCGTGCGGGTCACGTCGACGGTGATGAACTCCGTGACATGCGGTGCGGTGAAGGCACTGGCGACCATCGCCTGAGCGGTGGCCTTGCGCACGCCCTTGACCGGCACCCGGCGCTCGCGGGCCGCCGCGTCGAAGGTCCCGACGGGCGCCGCCGCGGCCGGTGCGCTCACCTCGGCGACGGCGGGCACAGCTGCCGGCGGGGCCGCCGCAGCAGTGGCCGCCGCGTACACGTCGTCCCGGGTGATGATGCCGTCCGCGCCGGTCGGGACCACCGTCGCCAGATCGATGCCGAGGTCCTTGGCGAGCTTCCGGACCGGCGGCTTGGCCAGCGGCCGGCCGGCGGCCGGGGCCGGAGCGGCGGGCGCCGCGGGGACGATCACGGGAGTGGCTGCCGGGACGGGTGCGGTCCGCCCGTTCAGCTCGGCCTGGAGCCCGGTGGTCACCGACTCCGGCTGCGCCGGGAAGGCCGACTGCACCTTGCGCGCCCGGCGCTTGGTCGAGGCCGGCGCGGCGCCGTAACCGACCAGCACCGCCTGCCGGCCCTGCGGCTCGGCCTCCTCCTCGGTGGCGGCGGGCGCGGCGGCCTCGCCCGGCTGCCCCGCGACGGGCCCGGCCCCCGGGTCGGTGTCGACCGAGATGATCACGGTGCCGACGTCGACGGTGGTGCCCTCGTCGAAGTTCAGGGCATGCACCACACCGTCGTAGGGGATGGGCAGTTCGACGGCGGCCTTGGCAGTCTCGACCTCGCAGACGACCTGGCCGTCGGTGACGGTGTCGCCGGTCTTGACGTACCACTTGAGGATCTCGGCCTCGGTGAGCCCCTCGCCCACGTCGGGCATCTTGAACTCGCGGATGCGCTGCGCGTTCGCGGCGCCGGCGGTTCCTGTAGTCATGGTCACGGCTCTCCTCAGCCCTCAGTACGCCAGCGCGCGGTCAACGGCGTCAAGCACCCGGTCCAGTCCCGGCAGGTACTCGTCCTCCAGCCTGGACGGCGGGTACGGGGCGTGGAAGCCGCCGACCCGCAGCACCGGTGCCTCCAGGTGGTAGAAGCAGCGCTCGGTGATCCGGGCGGCGATCTCCGCGCCGGAGCCGAAGAAGACCGGCGCCTCATGGACGACGACCAGCCGGCCGGTCTTCTCCACCGAGGACTGCACGGTGTCGAAGTCGATCGGGGAGATCGAGCGCAGGTCGACGACCTCGACCGACTTGCCCTCCTCGGCCGCGACGTTGGCGACGTTCTCGCAGACCTTCACCATCGGACCGTAGGCGGCCAGGGTGAGGTCGGAGCCGGTGCGGGTGATCCGGGCCTTGTGCAGCGGGTCCGGGATCGACTCGGTGTCCAGCCGCGACTTGTCGTGGTAGCGGCGCTTGGGCTCGAAGTAGATGACCGGGTCGTCGCCGGCGATGGCCTGCTGGAGCATCCAGTAGGCGTCGGAGGAGTTCGAGGGAGAGACGATCTTGAGGCCCGCGACATGCGCGAACAGCGCCTCGGGGGACTCCGAGTGGTGCTCGACCGCGCCGATACCGCCCGCATACGGGATGCGGATGACGACCGGCACCTTGACCTTGCCGAGCGCCCGCGCGTGCATCTTCGCGAGCTGGGTGACGATCTGGTCGTAGGCCGGGAAGACGAAGCCGTCGAACTGGATCTCGGCGACCGGGCGGTAGCCGCGCAGCGCCAGGCCGATCGCGGTGCCGATGATGCCGGACTCGGCGAGCGGGGTGTCGATCACCCGCTCCTCACCGAAGTCCTTCTGCAGGCCGTCGGTGACGCGGAAGACGCCGCCGAGCTTGCCTACGTCCTCGCCCATGACGAGGACCTTGGGGTCGGCCTCCATGGAGGCGCGCAGGGATGCGTTGATCGCCTTGGCGATGGTGATCTTCTCGAAGACGGCCATGGTCAGTTCCCCTCCGCGATGGCATCGGCGTCGGCGAACGACGCCTGGTACGCGGCGAACTGCGCGCGCTCCTCATCGACGAGCGCATGCCCGTCGGCATAGACGTTCTCGAAGATCGCCATGGTGTCCGGGTCGGGCATCGCCCGTACGACCTCGCGGACCCGCTTGCCCAGGGCCTCGCTCTCCTCGTCGATGGCGGCCAGGTACGCGTCGTCGACGAAGCCCTCGGACTCCAGATACGTCCGCAGCCGCAGGATCGGGTCCTTGGCCTCCCAGGCCAGCGTCTCCTCGTCGGCCCGGTACTTCGTCGGGTCGTCGGAGGTGGTGTGCGCACCCATCCGGTAGGTGAACGCCTCGATGAGCATGGGGCCCTGGCCGGTGCGCGCCCGCTCCAGCGCCGCCTTGGTCACCGCCAGGCAGGCCAGGACGTCATTGCCGTCGACCCGGACGCCGGGGAAGCCGAAGCCGCGGGCGCGCTGGTAGAGCGGCACCCGGGTCTGCTTCTCGGTGGGCTCGGAAATCGCCCACTGGTTGTTCTGGCAGAAGAAGACGACCGGGGCGTTGTAGACCGCGGAGAAAGTGAAGGATTCGGCGACATCGCCCTGGCTGGAGGCGCCGTCACCGAAATACGCGATGACCGCGGAATCCGCGCCGTCCTTCTGCACGCCCATCGCGTAGCCGGTCGCGTGCAGCGTCTGCGAACCGATCACGATGGTGTAGAGGTGGAAGTTGTTGCTGTTGGGGTCCCAGCCGCCGTGATTCACGCCGCGGAACATTCCCAGCAGGTTCGTCGGGTCGACGCCGCGGCACCACGCCACGCCGTGCTCGCGATAGGTCGGGAAGACGTAGTCGTCGTCACGCAGTGCCCGCCCCGAGCCGATCTGGGCGGCCTCCTGGCCCAGCAACGAGGCCCACAGGCCCAGTTCGCCCTGGCGCTGGAGCGTGGTCGCCTCGGCGTCGAAGCACCGGGTCAGCACCATGTCGCGGTACAGCCCGCGCAGCTCCTCGGGGGAAAGGTCGATCGCGTAATCCGGGTGCTCGACCCGCTTCCCTTCCGGGGTCAGCAGTTGTACGAGCTGGTCCTGCTCCGCCTCGTCCGGACGGCCGCCGTTCCCGGCCTGGGACTGCGGCGCCTTTTTCGTCGGCGTCGCCTTTTTGGCGGTGGTGCGCTTGCTGCCGCCGCGGGCGGTTTTCCGCTCGGCAGTGCCTTCCACGGTCACGTGCTGCTCCTCCGTCTGTCCGGCCCCCGGGGTCCGCCGGTGGCCGTATTGCGGCTCACCCGGTATCCGATACGGCGCACGGGGTGTGTGCGAACGCGGCCGGGTCCGGGTGGAACAAAGCGCCCCGGAGTGGCCTGCTCATTGCACGTTACCCATTGCCAATGGGTAAGTGGAAACCGCTCTGACCTGCGATTTTGCTTGGATTTCCAAGTAAATCGCGAAGGGCGGGAACAACTCCTGGTCACAGCGTTGCAGGCCGTCGGGACAACGGCACGTTATATCGGTGACCTGGAGCACGGGAAGGGTTGATGTGTGAGACTGGGAAGGTGCGCGAAGACGGAAAAATCACGGTTTTCCTGCTCGATGACCACGAAGTGGTCCGGCGGGGCGTCCACGAAATGCTGTCGGTCGAGGAGGACATCGAGGTCGTCGGCGAGGCCGGCACGGCCGCGGACGCGCTGGTCAGGATCCCTGCGACGCGTCCGGACGTGGCGGTGCTCGACGTCCGGCTGCCGGACGGCAGCGGTGTCGAGGTCTGCCGTGAGATCCGCGCCCAGGACGAGGGAATCAAATGCCTGATGCTCACCTCGTTCGCCGATGACGAGGCCCTTTTCGATGCCATCATGGCCGGTGCGTCCGGATATGTTCTCAAGGCCATTCGGGGCAGCGAACTCCTCTCCGCGGTCCGCGACGTGGCAGCCGGAAAGTCCCTGCTCGACCCCGTGGCCACCGCCCGCGTCCTGGAACGGCTGCGCGACGGGAACACCGCGAAGGGCGACGACCGGCTGGCGAACCTCACCGAGCAGGAACGCAAGATCCTCGATCTCATCGGCGAGGGCCTGACCAATCGCGCAATCGGCGAACGGCTCCATCTCGCCGAGAAAACGATCAAGAATTACGTTTCCAGCCTGCTGTCCAAGCTCGGCATGGAACGCCGCTCCCAGGCCGCCGCCTATGTCGCGCGAATGCAGGCCGAACGGCGCTGACCAGGCCATGAGCGCCGGCCCCGGCCGCGGCGCCGGCGAAACCGTGCCCGGGGAAAAGGACCAACGTCCCGCAGCTCCAGGGCTGCCGCCTCTACCCACGGACGCGCCCGACGGGCAGGCTGAGCCCATGCCCACCGACGACTTCCGTGCCATCGAGCTGCTCAGCCGCACCCCCTACGGACGCGTGTCGGCCAGCCGTCGGGCGCTCCCCTTCACCACCGTCACCCGGCACATCGTCGTCGACGGCCGACTGATTCTGCGGCTGCACCGCGGCTACGACTACCACCGGGCACTGGACGGCAGCGTCGTCGCCTACGAGGCCGACAACGTCAACAGCGGGGAGCCCGACACCTGGTCCGTGCAGTTCACCGGCACCGCCCGGGTCATCCGGCCGACCCCCGCCGAGCGCGAGCTGTTCGGCCGCACCCCGCGGCTGGCCGACGGGGCGCCCTTCGACCCGGTCTTCCTGCGCATCGAGCCGGAGTTCGTGACGATGCATTACCTCACGGACGTACCGGTCTTCCGATATGCACACCCTCTGTAAGGCTTTCCGGTATACCCACTCCAGTGGGTGTAGTTGATCTAACATCTGGCGCGTGCTGCGCTCATCTGTAGTCCGGTCTGCGGCGACGCCCGACCGCGACACCCTCGGATCCCTGCTGCGCCACTACGACCGCGCCGGCGCGCCGCTCTCCTGCGAGCCCGTCGCCGAGGGTCTGCTCAACCACGGCTACTTCCTCGCCACCACCCGCGGCCGCTACTTCCTCAAGCACCACCTCGACGGCGACCGCGACGCCCTGACCCGCCAGCACCGCGCCACCCGCCGGCTCGCCGGACTCGGCCTGCCGGTCGCCCCGCCGGTCGCCGACGCGGACGGCCGCACCGTCACCGTCCTGGACGGCCGCTGCTACGCCCTGCACCCCTGGATCGAGGGCCGGCACCTGGGCGGCGCCGCGCTGACCGGCGCCCAGTCCCGCCGGCTCGGCGCGCTGCTCGGCCTCGTCCACACCGCGCTGGCACAGGTCATGGCGGACGAACCCGCCCCGCCGCGGCCACCCGGCACGGACGCCGCAGCCGACCCCGAGCGGACCTTCGAGACGATCGACGAGCTGCTCGCCCTGGCCCGCGGCGCCCGCCCCCGCACCAGCTTCGACGAACTGGCCGAGCACCGGCTCCTGGAGCGCCGGGCCCTGCTGGACCGGCAGGCGCACCGCCGTCCGCCGCCGGGCGCGCAGCCACCGGCGGGCTGGGTGCACGGCGACTTCCACCCGCTGAACGTGCTCTACCGCGGCACGGAACCGGCCGCGATCGTCGACTGGGACCGGCTGGGCGTCCAGCCGCGCGCCGAGGAAGCGGTACGCGCCGCCGCGATCTTCTTCGTACGCCCCTGCGGCACGCTGGACCTGGCCAAGGTCGCGGCGTACGCGAGCGCCTACCGGGCCGTCTGCGGAGCCGGAGCGGACGAACTGGCGGCGGCCGTCCACCGGGTGTGGTGGGAGCGGCTGAACGACTTCTGGATGCTCACCTGGCGCTACCAGCTGGGCGATCGCCGCACCGACCCGCAGTTCCCCGCGGCGGCGGCGCTCGCGGTGTGGTGGACCCGCGAATACCCGGCCGTGCGGAAGGCGTTCACGGGCTGACCCGCGCGGGTCAGCCCGTCACCGGCCGGTCAGCCGCCGGTCGTACCGAGCGTCGTACCGCCGTTGTTGATCCCGCCGTTGCCGGTCCCGCCGTTCGTCGTGCCACCGTTGGTGGTTCCGCCGTTCGTCGTGCCACCGTTCGTGGTCCCGCCAGTGGTGGTGCTGGGCGGCGCCGAGGTCGGCGGCTCGGAGCTCGGCGGCGCCGAGGTCGGCGGCTCGGAGCTCGGCGGCTCGGAGGACGGCGGGGCGCTGGGCCGGTGGCTGGGCCGGTGGGAGTAGGTGTTCCCGCCGCCGCTGGAACTGCCCGGGAACGTCTCGTGGGTGGTCTGCTCGTCCGTCGGCGGCGCCGTGGACTCCTCGGACTGCGAGGCGGACGGCGACTGGACCACCGGGGGCTGGCGGTTCTGGTGCTGGTTGTTGGTGTTCTGCAGCGCAAAGGCCACACCCACCGCGATGGCGATCAGCGCGAGCACCGCGATCAGCCAGACCTTGCCGCGACCGCCCCTGCCCTGCCGGCGACCGCCCTCGTAGCCGCCGTCGCCGTCCCGTCCGGGCGCGACGATCGGCTGCGCCGCGGTCCGGCCGGCGTCGGGGTGCGACAGGGCCGTGGTCTCGGCGGCGCCGCCACCGCGGAGGGCCATGGTGTGACCGCCGTCGTGCATCGCGACCGGGCCGGTGTTCCAGGTACCGGTGTGGCCGCCCTGCTCGTGCAGCATCTGGAGCGAGTACTGGACCAGACCGCGCATCTCCTCGGCGGTCTGGAAGCGGTCGTCGGGGTCCTTGGCCAGCGACCGCATGACCAGGCCGTCCAGCTCCGGCGGCACCGCCTCGGCGACCTCGGAGGGCGGCACCGGCATGTCCTGGACGTGCTGGTAGACGACCGACAGCGGGGTCTCACCGGTGAACGGAGGCCGCAGCGCGAGGAGTTCGTAGAGCAGGCAGCCGGTCGCGTACAGGTCGGAGCGGGTGTCGACGGTCTTGCCGAGCGCCTGCTCCGGGGAGAGGTACTGGGGGGTGCCCATGACCATGCCGGTCTGGGTCATGGTCGACTGCGCGCCGTGCAGCGCGCGGGCGATGCCGAAGTCCATGACCTTCACGGCGCCGCTGTTCGTGATGATCACGTTCGCGGGCTTGATGTCGCGGTGCACGATGCCGTGCTGGTGGCTGTAGGCCAGCGCTTCCAGGACGCCGGAGACGATGATCAGCGCCTGGTCCGGCGGCGGGGCGTCCGCGTTGAGCAGCAGATCGCGGATGGTGTGGCCCTCGACCAGCTCCATCACGATGTACGGCACGGTGTTGCCGCCGACGAAGTCCTCACCGGAGTCGTAGACCGCGACCACCGCGTGGTGGTTCAGCCCGGCCACGGACTGCGCCTCACGCGTGAAGCGCGCCTTGGACACCGGGTCCTCGGCGAGATCGGAACGCAGCAGCTTCACGGCGACGGTACGGCCCAGCCGTACGTCCTCGGCGGCGAACACCTCCGCCATACCGCCGCGGCCCAGCCGGCGCGTCAGCCGGTAGCGGCCGTCGCCGACCAGTCCGCCGTTACCCCACATCTCCGGTGCGTCCGGGACATTGGAGCCGGTGGCGTCAGGATCGGACGGCCCCTGGGGGCGCTGCGTCGGTGCCATCGGTCCTCGCCGTCGAATCGATCCGCGTTACAGCGGTAAGGTCTCGGTCTTCGCTAGAGCACGCTACAGGTTCCGCGGCACCCACCGGTCCGTCGTGGACCGGCCATCAAACCCTCCGCCCACCTGGAGTGGCAAGTTCACCAGGGGTAACCGGACCGCCGGAACCTCTCACAGCCGTGGTCGGATCTTGCACATCTGGTCACGGAACGGGCACACAGCTTGACGTGTCCGTGGCCTGGGGCAGACTTGGCTGCAGAATTCCAGATTTTGATCGCCTGACATGTGGGCAGTGCGCCTAGGGGGAAGCGGAACCATGAGCCAGGACGGCGCTCAGGGCCAATTCGAGGGCCGTTCGGTCGGCGGTGGACGCTACCAGCTCCGTGATCTTCTCGGAGCGGGCGGCATGGCGTCCGTGCACCTCGCCTATGACAGCGTGCTGGATCGCGAGGTCGCGATCAAGACCCTGCACACCGAGCTCGGCCGCGAGCAGGCGTTCCGTGAGCGCTTCCGGCGCGAGGCCCAGTCAGTGGCGAAGCTCACGCACACCAACATCGTCTCGGTCTTCGACTCCGGCGAGGACGAGCTCGACGGCGGCATGGTGCCCTACATCATCATGGAGTACGTCTCCGGGCAGCCGCTCCGCTCCGAGCTGGACAACGACATCGCCCAGCACGGCGCGATGCCGACGGAGAAGGCGCTGAAAATCACCGCCGATGTGCTCGCCGCTCTGGAGGCGAGCCATGAGATGGGCCTGGTCCACCGGGACATCAAGCCGGGCAACGTCATGATGACCAAGCGCAACGTCGTCAAGGTCATGGACTTCGGCATCGCCCGCGCCATGCAGTCCGGCGTGACGTCCATGACCCAGACCGGCATGGTCGTCGGCACCCCGCAGTACCTCTCGCCCGAGCAGGCGCTGGGCCGCGGTGTGGACGCCCGCTCCGACCTCTACTCCGTCGGCATCATGCTCTTCGAGCTGCTGACCGGCCAGCTGCCGTTCGACGCGGACTCCCCGCTGGCCATCGCCTACGCCCACGTCCAGGAAGAACCGCCGGTCCCGTCGAGCATCAACCGCTCGCTGCCGCCGGCCGTGGACGCGCTGGTGGCCCGCGCGCTGAAGAAGAACCCCAACGAACGGTTCCCGACCGCGGAGGCGATGCGGGACGAGTGCCTGCGGATCGCCGGGTCCGCCCAGTCCGGGGCGACACCGCTGATCATCAGCGAGGGCCCGCGCGCCCGCACCAGCGGTGCGTCGGTGTCCTCCGCGGTGTTCCCCACCGCGTCGGGCACCCCGCAGACCCCGGTCCCGCCGAACGTCCAGCAGCCGTACCAGCCGACGCAGGCGGCCTTCGGCCCCTCGACGCCGCCGCCGGTGAACAACCCCTTCCCGACGCCGGCACCGACCCCGGCGCCCTTCGCCAACGGCGGCTTCCAGGCTCCGCCGCCGTTCAACGGGCCGCCGGCGCCGCCGGCGCCGCCGGTGACCGCCCCGATGCCTTCGGCCGGTGGCCCGCGGCCCCGGAAGAACAACAGCCCGGTGATCATCGTCGCGGCGGTGGTCGGCGTCATCGTGGTCACCGTGATAGCCATCGGCATCGGCCTGAGCGCCGGCAGCTCCGGTGACGACGGCGGCGGCTCTCCCTCGTCCTCATACACGCCGTACTCCTACACCCCGTCGCCGACCAACAGCGTCCGGCCCGAGGACAAGACGGCGACGATCCTGGCGTCCGAGTGCACCAACCCGGCCAAGAGCTACAGCGACAAGGGCAAGATCCTCGTCCCGTCCTTCAAGTACAAGAACCTGGACTCGGTCAAGGCATGCATCCAGGCGGCCGGCTGGAAGTACAAGGTCGTCAGGGAAGCGAACGACTCGCTCTGGGCCAAGAACACCGTCACGGACCAGACCCCGGCAGCCATCAGCTGGTGGGACCCGAGCAGCGGCGACACCATCCAGCTGACGATCTCGACCGGCCGCAGCAACTGACGGCAGCGGACAGCAGACGGCGGAGGGGCCG
>NZ_JBNHIN010000002.1:126816-245026 GCF_050054615.1 Streptomyces sp. YGL11-2 | reverse complement strand
CCCCCCCCCCCTCCGCCGTTACGGACGTGCCGTACGCCCGGACCTCAGAGGTACGGGCCCGAGCGCGCACCGCTGTGACCGGGGTGGTCCTCATGGCCTTCGATGGGGACACCGGGCGGCAGGGCGCGGCGCATCTGCTCCAACTGGGCGCGCGCCGCCATCTGCTGGGCGAAGAGCGCGGTCTGGATGCCGTGGAAGAGCCCCTCCAGCCAACCGACCAGCTGAGCCTGGGCGATCCGCAGCTCCGCCTCCGTCGGCACCGACTCATCGGTGAACGGCAGCGACAACCGCTCCAGCTCCTCGACCAGCTCGGGCGCCAGCCCGTCCTCCAGCTCCTTGACCGAGCTGGAGTGGATCTCCTTGAGGCGCACTCGGCTCGCCTCGTCGAGGGGAGCGGCCTTCACCTCTTCCAACAGCTGCTTGATCATGCTGCCGATACGCATGACCTTCGCGGGCTGCTCGACCATGTCCGTCACCGGAACCTCACGGGGCTCGTCGCCCTCGTCCCCGCCACCGGCGCCGGCGCTGCCGAGCGCCATGCCGTCCGGGCCGACAACCAGGACGTGCTGGTTCTCCTGCGACCGTTCGTTCATCGGCATATCCATGCCGCCATTCTCTCGTACGACAGGTCCAGAACGGTGGTGCCCCCGGGAGAAGGTGATCCACCTTTCCGGGGCGGCAAACCTCCGATACCGCGTGACATCGGGGCCCATCTGGAAATTTCGCCGCTCCGTTTCACGTGAAACCGCGGGATTCTCCTGTTTCACGTGAAACGGGCGAGCGCCCCATTTGACATGAACCCGCGGATTCGCATGTTCCACGTGAAACCACGGAGCTACGGCGGTTTCACCTGAAGCCTGGCCTCCAGGACCGTTTCACGTGAAACGGCGATCTCGCACGCGTTTCACGTGAAACACGTGCTCAGCGCCGGCGCAGCCGGAGGGCGAGGAAGGCGAGCCCCAGGCCGGTGAGCGCCATTCCGGCGCCCATCGGAAGGACCCGCTCGACGCGGGCCGCCGGGGCATCGAGCGCATACGGGCTCTCCGCCGGTGCCGGTCCGGCGGCGTCCGGGGCCTGCTCGGGCGACGGCAGCGGCCGGTAGGGGCTCGGGAGCGGACCGGCACGGTCGCGATCGCGTGAGGTCGACGGCTGCTCCGGGCGGGCGGGCGCCGCGCCGGGATCCGTACGCGCAGCGCTGTGGCGCGGCACGGGAGCGGAGCTGGGGGCCGGCTGCCGGCTGGGGGCGGCTGTGGGCGGACTGGCGGGCTCGGAGCGGTCCGTGTCCCGGGGGTCGGCGTCGCGGTCGGCGGGGTCCAGGGCGAAGGGCCGCGGCCAGTGCAGGTGTGGACCGAACGGGTGATGTGGGTGGTGGCGGCGCCACGCAAACAGGAACGGGCCGCCGGGGTGGTGCGAGAACCCGGGAAGGGTGCCCGGCAGCGCGAAGAGGTGGTCCGGCAGGTCCCGGAGGTCGTCGGCACTGGGGAAGTCCAGCAGGCGCACCGGCACCCGCGGGCGTCCGGGATAGCCCGCCCTCGCATGCCCTACGGCCAGCGGGGGTTCCGACGCGTGGTCGTCCTTCGGTCCGTCGGGGCGGGCGGCCGGTGTGGCACGGACGTCCACGGCCAGCGCGGTGCCGGCTGTCATGGGGAGGGGTAGGGCGGCGGCGACCACCAGCAGTCCGGTGGCAATGCGCGAACGGAGTCCTGGTACGACCACAGTGCCCCTCCCGTGCCGAGCCGTCGAGTGACGTGCCCAGCGTCACACGGCGGAATATCCGCGGCATCTTGAGCAGGTCGCACCGAGTGACCTGCCGGCAGGGGGGAGGGGCACGGGGCGGCAACGGCCCCAGGCGCTACGGGCGGTCGGTTCAGACGGTCAGCACGACCTTGCCGACGTGGGTGCTGGCCTCCAGGATCCGGTGCGCCTCGGCGGCCTCCGGCATCGGGAGCGTGCGGTCCACGATCGGGCGGACCTGGCCGTTGCCGATCAGCGGCCAGACGTGCTCGCGGACGGCCGCGACGATGGCCGACTTCTCGCTCACCGGGCGGGCCCGGAGGCCGGTGGCGGTGATCGCGGCGCGTTTGGAGAGCAGGGCGGCGAGATTCAGCTCCGCCTTCACTCCGCCCTGCAGGCCGATGATCGCGAGGCGTCCGGCGACCGCCAGTGCCTTGACGTTCCGCTGGAGGTACTTGGCGCCGATGATGTCGAGGATGACGTCCGCGCCCTTGCCGTCGGTGGCCTTGCGGATCTCCTGCACGAAGTCCTGTTCGCGGTAGTCGATGAGGACGTCCGCGCCCAACTCGGCGCAGCGGGCCAGCTTTTCGGGGCCGCCCGCGGTGACCGCGACCCGGGCGCCGACCGCCTTGGCGAGCTGGATCGCCATCGTGCCGATGCCGCTGGCGCCGCCGTGGACCAGCAGCGTCTCCCCAGGCCGCAGGTGCGCGATCATGAAGACGTTCGACCAGACGGTACAGGCGACTTCGGGGAGCGCGGCGGCCGTGACGAGGTCGAGTCCGGGCGGCAGCGGCAGCACCTGACCCGCCGGCACGGCGACCTTCTCCGCGTACCCGCCGCCCGCCAGCAGCGCACACACCTCGTCTCCGACCGCCCAGCCGTGCACACCGGGACCGACCGCGGCGATCCGCCCCGAGCACTCCAGACCGGGGTACGGGGAGGAGCCGGGCGGCGGGTCGTAGAAGCCCTGGCGCTGGAGCAGGTCGGCGCGGTTCACGGCGCTGGCCGCGACCTCGATCAGGACCTCGCCCTCGGCGGGCTGTGGGTCGGGCACTTCGGCCCAGACAAGTGCTTCGGGGCCACCGGGCTCGGGGATAGTGATCGCTCGCATGGGCGCGAGGCTACTCGCCGACCGGCCGCGGGGCGACGGTGCGGGTCGGCGTCGCGGCAGGTCGGACGGATCGGGGCCCTGGAGAAGCCGGTTGCCCGGCCCGCCCGGCTGCTCCTTATTCGTCCGCCCGGCGCATCGGGGCGACGCCGGTGCCGGGCAGCGTCGGCATGGCGGGACGGACGGGCGGCCTGCCGAACTGGTCCGGCTCCTGTGCCGAGGCGGCCCGGACGATGGTGATCAGCCGGTCCGCGGCCTCCAGGGGGCTCGCCTCCGGGTCGTCGTACCCCAGCAGCCGGTGCCCCCGCAGCACCGAAACGACCAGGTCATCGGTCTCCCGTACGGACCGGCCGACCTCCGCCTTGACCACCGGCCGTTCCACGAGGTCGAGACCGCTGCCCTGCTGGATCAGGTCCTCCATGACGGTGCCCGCGCTGGGACTGTGCACGGAGAGCCCCAGCAGCCGACCGGCCGCGCTGGCCGAGGTGATCACCGCGTCGGCGCCGGACTGCCGTAGCAGCGGCGCGTTCTCCTCCTCCCGTACCGCGGCGACGATGTTGGCCCGCTTGTTGAGCTGACGGGCGGTCAACGAGACCAGCACGGCGGTGTCGTCGCGCTGGGTGGCGATCACGACCTGGTGCGCGCGCTGGATCTCGGCCCGCAGCAGGACGTCACTGCGGGTCGCGTCGCCGACCACACCCGCGAACCCCTCGGCCACCGCCGCGTCGACCACCTTGCTGCTGGGGTCCACGATGACGATGCGGTCGCGGGCCAGGCCCGTGGCGCAGAGGGTCTGGACGGCGGACCGGCCCTTGGTCCCGTAGCCGACGATGACGGTGTGATCGCGCAAGGCGCTTCTCCAGCAGTGTGACGAAAGAAACCTGAGTTCATGGACAACGAGCTTGTGCAGCGGGCCCGTTGGGGCGAGCTCAAAGGTCAGAACTGGGCCGGTCTTGTCCGTCTCTCCTTCGAGGCCGACGAGGGGTCCGCCGCTGCTGAGAACGACGCTACCGACAACACGGAGACCAAGCCCGCCTTCGGCGCCTGACCCTCAACACCGAACGGCGCCCCCTGATCCTCGAAGAACTGCGCACCGGCGCCGACCGCGCCCAACTCACCTACCACGTTCCCGCCGAGAGCCCCGGCGCACTCCACGCCGTCCAAGCCGGCAGCCGGACCGCCACGCACGCGGCGATCTCAGAAGCTCACCGGCAGTTCGAGTGGATCCGTACCGGCGACCCGGACCCCGCCTGGGAGTCGTACCGCGACGAGACCAAGCTCATCGTGGACACCGGCATTGCACACGGTCAGCTCGGCGAAGCGGCAGCCGCTGAACCCCTGATCGCAGAGGCCATGCGCAGGGAGCACGGCTCCAACCAACCAGGGCGGGCCTTCCTCGCATTCCGGCCGGCCCGTACCCAACTCCGACTCGGCAAGCTCGACGAGGCATGCCACACCGCTACGGAAGCCCTGGAGCCGGCGTCCGCGGTTGCTTCCGAACGGCTGGCCGGCCACCTGAGGGAGTTCTACGGGCAACTGACTCCGTACCGCGGAGAGCCCGTCGCCGCCGTCTTCGAAGCACGCCTCAGGGAAGTACTCCCCGCCTGAATCTGTGCCCCTCTCGCCAGGTGGGCCCCCAGCACCCCAGACGGGGTCCGCGCCGACCCCGAGGCGCCGAGTCGGAGGCAATGCGGCCCGGCAGCCTAGGGGAGGCGGGCCAGCAGGTGGGCGTCGAGGAAGCCCCGCTCGGAGGCCGGGTCGTGGAGCAGCCGGGCGAACGGGACGAGCCCGGCCCCGGCCAGCAACTCGGCGAACCGGTCCACCGGCCAGCTATAAGCGGGCGTAACCTTGTGGTCGAAGCGGACCGTCTCCGGTCCGTCGGTCCCGAAGAACGAGACCAGAAGCAGGCCCCCTGGTGCCAGGACACGCACCTGCTCGGCGAGCAGCGCGGGTAGTTCCTCAGGAGGGGTGTGGATCATCGAGTAGTGGGCCAGCACGCCGCCGAGCGCGCCGTCCTCGACCGGCAGGGCCTCCATCCGCGCCTCGTCGAACCGCAGCGCCGGATGGGCCCGCCGGGCGTGGTCGATCATGGCCGGGGAGAGGTCGAGCCCGAAGGCGTCCAGCCCCAGGTCGTGCAGCATGGCCGTCAGATGTCCGGGCCCGCACCCGACGTCGGCTGCCCGCTGGTTACCCGTCTCGCGCACCAGCTCGGCGAAGGTGCCGAGCATGGCCCGCGCGAACGGCTGCGTCTCCAGCCGATCAGCGAACATCGACGCATACAGCTCGACGATCCCGTCGTAGGCCGCCCTGGTCTCGTCCTGGTGCTCCACCACGGGGAACGAAGCTAACAGCTGCACGTCCGCGGCCGTTCTCCGGCCCCGTGCCGATCCCCGCCCCTCGGGCCTGTCCGGTAGGTCGACGGACGAGTGCGTCCCTGAGCTGCTTCGCCTGGCTCTGTCAGAGACCGGGCAGGCATTCCCCTGTCTATGCCTGCCCGGTGTCGAACCGGCTGATCCTGCCGTCGTCCACCGTGAAGCGCCACGCAGTTCGCATCGCGCCCCACGTGCTGTTGGTGAAGGTGGCGACCAGCTCAAGCCCGTCGGCGGACTCCGACTCGATGTCCATCCGGCCGTCGGCGGAAAAGATCTCTTTGTCCACCCACGCGGTGAGGTCGCGATCGGTACCGTCGTCGGACATGGTGGCGTCGGGTGTGAGGAGGGCGTCGAAGCCATCGCGATCGCCCGCGTTGATCGCGTTCACGAATGCCTGCACGGTTGGATTGCTCACGGTTTCTCCAGAGGCTCGGGTACGGGGTGCCTCTTCCCTTCACCTGCACATGACACACCGCCGCGTCCTCCCACCGGGTGACGCGGCGTACGCCCCACCGCGGCCGGGCAGCCAGCATCGGACATGCCCCAGGGCGGTCTCTGGAACGCCGAAACGAAGTCGAGGGGACGATCAACGCCCTCCAGAACTCCCGTACCGTAGCCACGAGATACGACGAGAGGGCCTATGTCTTCCTCGTCCGCCGGATAGGCCGGCGATGCCGAGGGTCAGTTCTGGTTCACCGGCCAGACTGCGGCCGGGTCGCAGTGGGCAGGGCAGGCCAGCAGATAGACCTCGTTGCTGAGGAAGAGCCCGTAGGCGTTGGCGTCGACGCTGTAGGGCTGCTCTGGTTGGCCGGGGTGGACGGCGAATTCCATGCCCTCCGGCACCTGGCAGAGGTACACCAGCTCGGCGCCGCACGCGCACCGGTAGAACTCGGGGCCCTGCGCCCAGGATGGCGCACCGCCCACTTTGAACGTCTGGGCTCCCAGCCCTCGCGCGTCGGGGCTGTCCACGAAGGGGCGCAGGGTCAACGGTCGGGCGCACACGGATGGTTCTGGCTCCGCCGCCGGCAGCGTCGCGTGGCGCTGGAGCAGCAAGCTCCAGAACGGACGCGGATAGGGCGGCTGTGGAGCGTCCCAGTACCGGGGCACGAGTCGCCCGTCCGTCAATTGCGGGTCGGATGCGTCATTGTGCGCGCGGCAGTGAAAGACCAACAGGTGGTCGCCGCCGAAAGGTTCCAGGTCCGGGGGGATATCGAGCTGGAAGAACAGCACCATCCGCTCGCCGCAGAAACACTCCGGCCACTCCTGGTCCTCGTCGAGGAAGGGCCAGCCGCCCACCGAGTTCCGTATCGGCCGGGTCAGAGGCTCGGTTCCGACCTCGATCGCGCGCGCAGGCAGCCCCGCCCGCATTTCCCGCACACCAGGTTCGACCATCCGCTCACTCTAAGGGCTGTCCGATGACTGCTGACCATGGGTGAGATGGTCACGGTGTACCTGGTGAGATCACGGCGTCGGAGCCGTGCTGGACAGCCCCTTGCGCCGGGCTGAGGCCGAATCAGTTCCGCAAGCCGCCCAACGCGCTTCGGTGAGATCGGCAGATCCGCCCAGCAATTCCCTCACTCAAAGCGGGGCACTCGCGAGTGGGGCTCACCGACAGTTCGCCAGACCGCCGTTTGATTCACCAGCGATAACGGCGGAGGTGGCATTAGTGGTGTCTTGCGGCGGATCCGGCTTATCGATCTTCTTGAGTCCAGAGCGACTTTTTCTTCTTCTCCTGCTTGTCGGAGTCATCGGCCCGCTTGGGGCTGTCCGATGTCATGTATCCAGGAGTACATCCGGATGTGACCGCATGCCTGACGGGGTACTCCGAACGGGACATGAGGCAGCCTGATCCCTGAGGATGGCCTTATGCCTTATGGACGGACTTCCGCAGAGCAAGCCGCACAAGAGGGGCCGCCCCTATGAGGGAAGAGCAACAGCCACTCCGGGACACCGGGAAGGTCTCCATCTTCCGGTCTCTCTGGTCGCGTTCACGCGCCCAGGCCGAGGAGGACGCCGAGGACGGCCGGTCCGTCGTCATGCCCGTGCAGGGCGTGAAACCGCCGCTTCAGCAAGTCTTCCGTCGGCTGGTCATGGCCCTTCTGGTGCTGGCACTCACGACGTTCGTCGTGTGGGTCGACCGTGCTGGATACCACGACAACGCCGGCGGGACCGTCGGTCTCCTCGACTCGGCGTACTACGCGACCGTGACCCTCTCGACCACGGGCTACGGCGACATCACCCCGGTCAGCGACGGCGCTCGGCTGGCCAACATCTTCGTCGTCACGCCGCTGCGCGTCCTGTTCCTCATCATCTTGGTCGGCACCACGCTGGAAGTGCTCACCGAGCGCACCCGGCATCAGGTACGCGTTCATCGCTGGCGGTCCCGTATGCGCGACCACATCGTCGTCATCGGGTACGGAACCAAGGGCCGGCACACCGTCGAAACCCTGGTCGGCCAGGGCGTCTCGAAGCAGAACATCGTTGTGGTCGATCCTCAGAAGCAGACGGTGGATGCGGCCAGCAACGACGGGCTCGTGGGTGTCCTCGGGGATGCGACCCGTTCCGACGCGCTGCGCAGGGCCGAGTTGCACCGGGCCTCGAAGGTGGTCGTCGCCACCCATCGGGACGAGACAGCCGCCCTGGTGACACTGACCGCGCGTCAGCTCAACAAGCACGCCTCCATCGTGGTGGCGGTCCGGGAGGACGAGAACATCCCGCTGCTGAAGCAGAGTGGAGCCGACACGGTCATCACAAGCTCCAGCTCGGCAGGCCAGTTGCTCGGTATGGCGATGACCAGCCCGAGCGCGAGCACCGTCCTGGAAGAACTGATGACGTACGGAAGTGGACTGGACCTCAGGGAACGCGCGGTGGCGAAGTCCGAGGTGGGACGTTCCCCCCGCGAGTGCGGTGACCTGGTCGTAGCCGTCCTACGAGGGGGCAGGGTGCTGGACTACACCGAGTCGGAGGTCGCGACGCTCCAGCTCACGGACCGGCTCATCACCGTTCAGCGGGCAACGTCCGGGGATCATGCGAGCTGAAAGCCGGTGTTCCGTTCGGCAAGGTGTTGACCCCGGCGTTTCCCTTGCCCTTGCTCGCGGGTGCGTTCGGTCAGCACCTCCAGGGCCGTGCCGACCAGGATGGTCGGGAAGACCACGCGCAGCGGCGTGACGAGCAGGATGTCCAGCAGCCGGGCGCCGGCGCTGTAGGGGACGATGTCGCCGTATCCCGACGTGGAGAGGGTGACGGCCGCGTAAGAGACGCAGTCGAGCGGATCGAGGGGCCCGCCGGCGTTGTCGTGGTACCCCTTGCGGTCGATCCGGACGATGAAGACCGTCGCCACGAGCACGAGCAGGGCCATCAGCAGCCGGCGGGCGACCTGCCGTATCGGCGCCTTCGGAGTGCGGCGGGGCAGGATCACCCGGTGGGGCCGGTCCTCGGGAAGCTCACGTGCGCGGTGTCGTGGGACGGGAGCTTCACGCGGGGCCTCCCGAAGGGCCTGCGGCGTCGTAGGGCGCACCGGGGGCGGTCCAGCCCGCTGACCAGCTCGCCGGCCAGGGGAGTTCGAGGAGTTCGACCTCGGCGCCGTACTCCGCGCCGCCGGGCGGGACCACGGCCATCGCGTCGGCGGCGGCGATGCCGCGCAGCATGGCGGGACCCTGGAAGTGCAGCGGTGTGGCCACCAGTCCGTGCCGTTCGTCGTCGCGGTAGGCGACCGGGACGAGACGGGTGTCGTGCGGATGGCCATGGACGACGGCGGCCAGCGGCGCGCGGTACGGGGCGCCGGGCCGGCGGGCGGCGAGGGCACGGAGCAGCGGCTCGGCGAGGGTGAGCAGGCCGGACACCGCGGCGAGGGGGTTCCCGGGGAGGCCGACGAGGTGCCGGCGCGGTGCGAGGCGGGCCAGCAGCATGGGGTGGCCGGGTCGCACCGCCACGCCGTCCACCAGCAGCTCGGCGCCCAGCCGGCGCAGGGTGGGGTGCACATGGTCGACGGGGCCCGACGCGGTGCCGCCGGTGGTGACGACCAGGTCGGCGGTGGACCCGGCGATGGCCTCGTACAGCGTGTCGGCGTCGTCGGCGAGGTGCCGCGGCGCGGCCGCCTCGGCGCCGAGTTCCCGCAGCCAGGGCGCGAGCATCGGGCCGAGCGCGTCGCGGATCCGGCCGTCCTCGGGCAGCCCCTGGCGCAGCAACTCGTCGCCCAGGACCAGCACTTCGACGGCGGGCCGGGGGTAGACGGCGAGCTCGTCGTAGCCGGCCGCCGCGGCCAGGCCGAGGACCGCGGGGGTCACCACGGCGCCGGCCGGCAGCAGGTGGTCACCGCGGCGGCACTCCTGGCCGCGCGGGCGGATGTCCTGACCGGGCGGCACCGGGCGCGGCGCGTACAGCCGGGCGCGGCCGTCGGGCAGGTCGAGGACCTCGCCGTGCTCGCTGCGCAGTACGGCGGTGGCGCCGGGCGGGATGCGGGCGCCGGTGGCGATCGGGATCGCATGGCCGTCGGGGAGCACGTCGGTCGTGGCCTGGCCGGCGAGGATGCCGGCGGACGGGCCGGGCTCGCCGTCGTCCTCCACGGGGCGGGCGACGCGCCAGGGGCCGGGTCCGGCGACCGCCCAGC
This sequence comes from Streptomyces sp. YGL11-2, assembly GCF_050054615.1. Lineage (NCBI taxonomy): Bacteria > Bacillati > Actinomycetota > Actinomycetes > Kitasatosporales > Streptomycetaceae > Streptomyces > Streptomyces sp. YGL11-2. Next base: position 235,203 of record NZ_JBNHIN010000002.1, on the reverse strand, counting down.
CGTCCATGGCCGAGGTGTCGAACGACGGCAGGTCGGTGAGCGCCGTCAGGGCCGCGGCGAGCGTGCGGCCGAGCGCGTCGCCGAGCGCGGCCGTCCCGGGCTCGGGCGGCTCGGGCACCGCCCGCGCGGCGAGGTCCCGGGCCGATGGCCAGGAGGTGGCCGGGCGGCCGGCGTGCGGCCGGGCCCTCCCGGAGCCGGGCCCGGTGGGGTGGTGCGGGCCGTCCCCGCCGCCGGTGCCGCGGTCGCCGCCGGCGCCGAACGGTCCGCTGCCGCGGGCGCCGTACGGCCCGTCCGCGGCACCGGACCGCAGGCGCCCCGGTGCGGCGTCGTTGACCAGCGCGAGCGCATCGTCGAACGGGTCCCCGGTCACCTCGCGGAACGCGCCGCCGAACTCCCCGTCGGTCATTGCGCGGGCTTCGCTTCGCTGCCGGCGCCGCCCGCCTCCGCCGCCCCGGCCGCCTGTGCCTCCTCGGCCTCGGCCTCCGCGGCCCAGCGGTCGGCCAGCGCGGCGGCCCGCTGCGCCAGCTCGACCACGTCCCGGCCCTGTTGGGCCGCCGCGTAACCGACCAGGAAGGTCGTCAGCGGCGCGGCGGGGCGGGCCACGCCGTGCGCCGCATCCCGTGCGAGGTCGAGAAGCGCCGCCGTGTCGACATCGAGGTCGATGCCCAGTTCGGCCTTGACTGCCGTGATCCATTCGTCCAACACGTGTCCATGCTCCCTGATACGGGCGCGAGCCGCGCTGATGTCTTCCCAGGTGTCGCAGTCGAAGGAGGCCGTGGACGTGGCGTCCTGGACCCGCGCGAGCGCCAGCGCGGACGTCAGGCGGCGCACCGGCAGCCCGGCCAGGGTGCCGTGTTCGGCGCGCAGCAGGTCGAGTCGGCGGCGCACCGGCGCCGCACCGTACGCGGCCACCAGCGGCTGGTCGCGGCCCTCGGCGTCGCACAGCAGCGCTCCGTCCCGGGGCGCTGCGCCGTGCGCGGTCGCCGCCCGGAGGAGGTCCCGTACGGTCGCGGCCGTCAGGAACGGCAGATCGGCGGAGAGGACCAGCACCGTCGGCGCGGTGGTGTGCCGCAGCCCGGCGTCCAGCGCGGCGAGCGGGCCGCCGCCGGGTGGGTCCTCCAGGGCGTGGACGACGGCGCGGACGGTGGGGCGGCCGGGGCCGACGACGACCGTGACCGCGGCGTCGGGGCAGGCGGCCAGCACCCGGTCCAGCAGCGGACGGCCGCCGACGGACAGGGCGGGCTTGTCGGCCCCGCCGAGCCGCCGGGCCGCGCCCCCGGCCAGCACGATGGCGTCATGGACGGTGTGGTCGCTCATCCCTTGAGTATCGCCAGGGGTGACGCGATCACACAGCCCCGGACCCGGTCATCGCGTCACGGCCGGCACAGCCGGCGCGCCGCCCGCCCAGAGGGCGGCCGGTCGCGCCGGCCCGGCGGTCAGAGCCCGCGCAGCAGCAGCGCGGGCCGCTCCACGCAGTCGGCCACATAGCGCAGGAACCCGCCCGCGGTGCCGCCGTCGCACACCCGGTGGTCGAAGGTGAACGAGAGCTGGACGACCTGGCGGACGGCCAACTCACCTTCGTGGACCCAGGGTTTGGCGGATATCCGGCCGACGCCGAGCATCGCCGCCTCGGGGTGGTTGATGATCGGCGTGGAGCCGTCGACCCCGAAGACGCCGTAGTTGTTGAGCGTGAACGTGCCATGGGTCAGCTCGGCCAGCGACAGCCCGCCGGAGCGCGCGGTCTCGGTGAGCCGGGCCATCTCGGCGGACAGCTCCTCGACCGTGCTGTTCTGCGCGTCCCGGACGACCGGCACCACCAGGCCGCGGTCGGTCTGCGCCGCGAAGCCCAGATGGACGGCGGGCAGCCGGACGATCTCCTGGGCGGCGGTGTCGACGGTGGCGTTCAGCTCCGGATAGCGGGCGAGCGCGGCCGTGCAGATCCGGGCCAGCAGCGCGAGCAGCGAGACCTTGGGAGCGCCGGGAACATTCATCGCCCTGCGGGCGGCGAGGAGTTCGGTGGCGTCGGCGTCCACCCAGCAGGTCGCGTCCGGGATCTCCCGGCGGCTGCGGCTGAACTTCTCGGCGGCGGCGCCGCGCATCCCCCGGAGCGGGATCCGCTCCTCCCCGGGGACGGCCGCGGTGCCCGCACCGAGGGCGGCTCCGGCGGCGGCCGTCTCCCGCTCGCGCAGCGCCCCGATCGCGGACTCGACGTCCGTACGGAGAATCAGCCCGTCGCGGCCGGAGCCCGTCAACCCCCGTAGATCCAGGCCGTGTTCCCGCGCGATACGGCGCACCAGCGGAGAGATGACGGCGACCGTACGGGTGCCTGCGACCTCGGCTCCGGCGGTGTCCGTCCGGGTGCCGGTGGGCACGGGGGCAGCGGCCGCGGACGCGGTCGCCTCAGGGGACTTCGCCGACGCCCGCGCCCCGGGACCGGCCGGCGTCCCGGGCCGGACCCGCCGCCGGCGTGCCGCCGACGCGCTCGTCCCGTACCCGACCAGCACGTTCCCCGACCCGGAATCCGCCGCGTCCTCCCCGGCGGGGGCCGGGGGCGCCGACGAGTCCGGCTCCGCGCCCGCGGTGTCCGGTCCCGCCCCGCCGCTCGGCGCCAGATCGTCCGCCGCCCCCACGGCGACCGTCACCAGGGGGGCACCCACCGGCACTTCGGCCCCCTCCGCGCCGAAGCGGGCGGTGACCACACCGCCATACGGGCACGGCACCTCGACCATCGCCTTGGCGGTCTCGACCTCCACCACCGGCTGGTCGACGGCCACCACGTCGCCGACCTCGACCAGCCACTGCACGATCACCGCCTCGGTGAGGCCCTCCCCCAGGTCGGGCAGGGTGAACTCGCGGACCACGGCCATCACTCACCACGTCCCTCGGTCCAGTCCGACTCCCACTGGAGGCGGGCGACGGTGTCCAGTATCCGGTCCACACCCGGAAGGTGGTACCGCTCCAACATCGGAGGCGGATAAGGGATGTCGAAACCGGCGACGCGCAGCACTGGGGCCTCCAGGTGGTGGAAGCAGCGCTCGGTGATCCGCGCGGCGATCTCGCCGCCCGGGCCGCCGAATCCGCTGGACTCATGGACGACGACGGCCCGCCCGGTGCGCCGTACGGACGCGCAGACCGTCTCGTCGTCGAACGGCGTCAGCGAGCGCAGATCGAGGACCTCCAGGTCCCAGCCCTCGGCCCGGGCGGCCTCGGCGGCCTCCAGGCAGACCGGGAGCGAGGGGCCGTAGGTGATCAGCGTGGCACTGCTGCCGGGGCGCCGGATCACGGCGCGGCCCATGGGGGCCACCGGAGTCGGTGTGTCCGGCGACCAGTCGGCCTTGGACCAGTACAGCCGCTTGGGTTCGAGGAAGACGACCGGGTCGTCGGAGGCGATGGCGGCACGCAGCAGCCCGTACGCGTCCTCGACCGTGGCCGGGGTGACGACCTGGAGGCCGGGGGTGGCGAGGTAGTACGCCTCGGAGGAGTCGCTGTGGTGCTCGACACCGCCGATCCCGCCGCCGTACGGGATGCGGATGGTCAGCGGCATCGCCACCGCGCCTCGGGTGCGGTTGCGCATCCGGGCGACATGGCTGGCCAGTTGCTCGAACGCCGGGTAGGCGAACGCGTCGAACTGCATCTCCACGACGGGCCGCAGCCCGTACATGGCCATTCCGACGGCGGTGCCCAGGATGCCGGCCTCGGCGAGCGGGGTGTCGACGCAGCGGTCCTCGCCGAACTCCGCGGCCAGCCCGTCGGTGACCCGGAAGACGCCGCCCAGGGCACCGACGTCCTCGCCCATCACGTGGACGGACGGGTCCTCGGCCATGGCGTCGTGCAGCGCGCGGGTCAGCGCCTGCGCCATGGTGGCGGGCTTGCGCGCGGTCGCCGGAGCGATGGTGGTCATGGCCTGGCCTCCTGGGCGGGCGCCGCGGCGCCCGCTGCGTGCTCGGTGTGTCCCTCGGCCTCGGCGGCCAGTTCGGCACGCAACTGGGCAGCCTGGTCGCGCAGTTGGCTGGTCTGCCGGGTGAATACGTGGTCGAACAGGTCCATCGGGTCCAGCAGCGGGGTGGCGTTCATCCGCTCCCGCAGGTCGGCCGCCAGGTGCTCGGCGCTCTCCCGGGTGGTGGCGACGAAGGCGTCGGTGAGCAGACCCCGGTCCGCCAGCTCGCGCTCCATCAGGGCTATCGGGTCGTGCGCCCGCCAGGTCTCGACCTCGTCGTCGGTGCGGTAGCGGGTGGCGTCATCGGCGTTGGTGTGCGCCTCAAGGCGATAGGTCACGGCCTCGACCAGGGTGGGGCCACCGCCCTCACGGGCCCGCCGTATCGCCTCGGTGAGGACGTCGTGCATCGCGGGCGCGTCATTGCCGTCCACCAGGCGACCGGGCATGCCGTAGCCGACCGCCTTGTGGGCGAGCGACGGCGCGGCGGTCTGCTTGGCGAGCGGGACGGAGATCGCGAAGCCGTTGTTCTGCACGAGGAAGACGACCGGCGCCTGCCACACCGCGGCGAAGTTCAGCGCCTCGTGGAAATCGCCCTCGCTCGTGCCGCCGTCGCCGACCATCGCCAGCGCGACCACGTCGTCGCCCTTGAGGCGGGCGGCGTGTGCCAGGCCCACGGCGTGGGGGAGTTGCGTGGCGAGCGGGGTGCACAGGGGGGCGATGCGGTGCTCGTGCGGGTCGTACCCGGTGTGCCAGTCGCCCCGCAGGAGCGTCAGCGCCTGTACGGGATCGAGGCCGCGGGCCACGGCGGCCAGGGTGTCGCGATAGCTGGGGAAGAGCCAGTCGCGGTCTTCGAGCGCGAGCGCCGCGGCGACCTGGCATGCCTCCTGCCCTGTGGAGGACGGGTAGACCGCCAGCCGCCCCTGCCGCGTCAGCGCGGTGGCCTGGGCGTTGTACCGGCGGCCGCGCACCAGCTCCGCGTACAGCCGCTTCAGCAGTCCGGAGCCGACCCCGCGGGCGGCGTCCGTCCCCAGGAGTCGGAACGGCTCCGCGTCGGGCAGGAGGGGTGCCGGGTCTACACGGGGACGCCAGTCGGGCGGCGGTCCGGCCAGGCCGCTCGTGTGCCTGCTGCTGCCGGGCTGCTCAAGGACCGTCATGACGAGCACCTCCTCGGATCGAAGGGGCGGCGCGAGGCGCCTCAAAAGGGGTGGTGGGCGGGCGACGCACGGGCAGGATGAAGTCGGTCGGGGCGGGTACGCCCTTCCCTACCGATTGTTCGGTCGCTGATGCATTTTGGCTACAGGCGGGTTCAGCCTGTGGACAAACGGTTCTCCACAGCTTGTGATGAAGGCAGGTCGTCCACAAGGGGGAGGCGGGATCACATGCCGGAGGAACAGATGGCCAATCCAGGCGGGCAGCCACCGGCGACGCCCGCTCCGGCCGCGCGCCCCCTCGACACCATCGACCGAGCCATCCTGCGCCTGCTGCGCACCGACGGCCGGGCCTCCATACGCTCCGTCGCCGAGCAGGTGCACGTCTCCCGCGCCAATGCCTACGCCCGGATCAACCGGTTGCTCGACGACGGCGTCATCCGTGGCTTCAGCGCCCTCGTAGACCAGGAAAGAGCAGGTCAGGGTGCCTCCGCCTACATCACGCTAAAGATCGTTCAGAACTCCTGGCGGACCGTGCGCAGGCAGCTCACCGCGCTGCCCGGAGCGGCCCACATCGCTCTGGTAAGCGGCGACTTCGACGTCCTGCTGCTCGTCCACACCAAGGACAACCGCGAGCTACGGGAGCTGGTCCTCACCCGCATCCAGTCGATACCGGAAGTGCTCAGCACCCGCACCTTGCTGGTCTTCGAGGAGACCGATCTGGGGGTGGAGGAAGGATAAAGACAGGGGTGGGGGTAGGGGTGCGGATACGGGTGGGGGCGGGGCGCTGGGCCGGCGTCGGGGGCGGCTCGGTGGCGGAGCCGCCCGGCGGGACGGTCGGTGGCAGAGCGGCCCCTGGCGAGCGCTCAACCCGCCCCGCCCCGAGAGATTCCACCCTCAACGAGCATTCACCCACCCCTCAGGCGCTCCGCAGCCCCCCGAACGCCGTGCGGACCACGGCCTCGGCGACCTCGTCGCGGCTGGCCGCGTCGCCGCGTCCCGGGCGGTACCACTCGACGATCGAGTTGATCATGCCGAAGAGCAGCCGGGTGGCCAGCCGGATGTCCACATCGTCCCGCAGGTCACCGTCGGCGGCGGCCTCCTTGAGCAGTTCGGCGACCCTGTGGTCGAACTCCCGGCGGCGCTCCATGGCCCACCGCTCGGTGTCCGTATTTCCGCGTACCCGCAACAGCAGCGTCACATAGGGGAGTTCGTCCATCAGCACCTCGGCCTCGCGCCTGGTGACGTACTCCAGTCGCTCGATGGCCCGTCCCCGGACGGCGCCAGGCTCCTCCAGGACCCCGAACAGCCCGTCCAGGGCGCGGGTTATCGCACGGCGCAGCAGCTCTTCCTTGCTGCGCACATGGTGGTAGATCGACGATTTCGAGATGCCGGCCGCCTTGGACAGGTGCTCCATGGACGTGCCGTCGTAGCCGCGCTCGATGAACACCTCCACCGAGACCGCGAGCAGCGAATCGGGCGTATAGGCGTCGCGCTTGGCCATGGTCATGATTAGAGCACCAATTCCTCGTGGTCCGCACGGCGCCGTAGCGCCCAGGACGGTGCGTAGCGTCCGCCGGCATTCTGGTGGTGCAGGGAATCCAGCAGATCCCACACCCACCGGGCGCCGAGCCGCTCGGCCCACTCCATGGGGCCTCCGGGGTAGTTCACACCGAGCCGCATGGCCGTGTCGATGTCCTCGGGGGTGGCGACTCCGCGGGCCGCGGCGTCCACGGCGAAGTCGATGATCATCGCGACCGTACGGGCGACGATCATGCCCGGGACGTCGTCGATCACGCTGACCTCTTTACCCAGCGCCTGGAACAGCCCGACGGCTTCCGCGAGGTCCGCTTCGGATACCGCCGCCGAGGGCGCGAGGGCGATCCGCGTCGCGGCCCGGTAGTCGAGCGAGAGATCGAAGCGGATGGAGGCGCCGCGGGCCGCGCTGGTGGCCGGGGAGCCGTCGGTCATCGCGAGGCAGGCACCGCCGGGCAGCCGGACGAAGCCCTCGGACTCCCCTGGTGCCCGGTCGCGGGTGATCTTGATGCCGGCTTCCTCGATCAACTCGTGCAGCACCCGGGCCGGGCCGGGCAGCTTCGCGTGCAGGGCGACCGAGGCGGGGGCCGGGCAGGGCTCGGCGGTGTGCGGCGCGGGCCGGCGGGCGCCATCGGCGTAGTCGAACCAGCCGCGCCCCGTCTTGCGGCCGTGCAGCCCGGACTCCACCAGCCGGCGCTGCGCCAGGGAGGGCGTGAACTTCGGGTCCTGGAAGAAGGCGGTCCACACGGAGTGGGTGACCGCTTCGTTCACGTCCTGCCCGATGAGGTCGGTGAGCTCGAACGGGCCCATCTTGAAGCCGCTGCCCTCGCGCAGCACGGCGTCGATGGTGGCGGGGTCGGCGACCCGCTCCTCGTAGAGGCGCAGCGCCTCGGCGTAGAAGGGGCGGGCGACGCGGTTGACGATGAAGCCGGGGGTGTCGGCACAGCGCACCGGGGTCTTGCCCCAGGCCGCGGCGGTCTCATACGCCGTGGCGGCGGCGGCCTCGTCGGTCGCGAAGCCGCTGACGACCTCGACCAGCGGGAGGAGCGGTGCGGGGTTGAAGAAGTGCAGGCCCACACAGCGGCCGGGGTGGCGCAGCGGGCCCGCGACCGCGGTCACGGACAGGGAGGAGGTGTTGGTGGCGAGCAGGCAGTCCGCCGCGACCACGTCCTCCAGGGAGCGGAACAGCTCCTGTTTGGCCGGAAGTTGTTCCAGGATCGCCTCGACGACCAGCGCGGCGTCGGCCAGTTCACCGAGGGACGCGGCGGGGGAGAGGCGTTCGCGTGCGGCGTCCCGCTCCGCCGTCGGGATCCGGCCTTTCTCCACCAGCCGGTCGAGCCGTTGCCCGATGGCCCGGGCGGCCTGCTCCGCGCGGCCCGGCGCGGTGTCGTAGAGGCATACGCGATGGCCGGCGACCAGCGCCACCTGCGCGATTCCCTGCCCCATGGTGCCGGTACCGACCACTGCAACCGTGCTGCTGGTTCCGATTGCCGTCATGGCAGCTGATCCTCCCCGACCGAGTTTTCCACAGGTTCGCCGGGCCCTCTTGCCCCGACCGATCGTTCGGTTACTCTAGCCCTGCTGCCCTGACAGCTCCCAGCCCTATCCACATCTCCGCCCAGCACCCGACGAGGAGTTGGTCACCGATGGCCGCCGAACCGACCGCAGCGCAGTTGATCGAGAAGCACCGCCTGACCCTCGACAAGGCGCTGGAAGCGATCCGCACCCGTGAGTACTGGTCCCCGCACCCCGAGCACCCCAAGGCGTACGGCGAGAACGCCGCGTCGGAGGGCCTGGCCGCCTTCGAGGCGCTGCGCGGCACCCGTTTCGCCCTCGACCAGCCCGGCACGGACGACTGGACGGGCGAGGAAGTCTCGCCGTACGGCCCGGAGTTGGGCATCACCTATCCGCATCCGGACGTCTCGGTGCTGCTGCCGGCCATGCGGGCCGCGATCCCCGCATGGCGGGACGCGGGCCCCGAGGCGCGCGCCGCGGTCTGTCTGGAGATCCTGGCGCGGATCAGTGCGCGCACCCATGAGTTCGCCCAGGCCGTGATGCACACCAGTGGGCAGGCGTTCATGATGGCTTTCCAGGCGGGCGGGCCGCACGCCCAGGACCGCGGCCTGGAGGCGGTGGCGTACGCGTACGCCGAGCAGACCCGGACGCCGGAGAAGGCCACCTGGTCCAAGCCGCAGGGCAAGCGCGATCCGCTGGAGCTGGCCAAGAGTTTCACGGCCGTGCCGCGCGGTGTCGCCCTGGTGATCGGCTGCAACACCTTCCCGACGTGGAACGGCTATCCCGGCCTGTTCGCCTCGCTGGCCACCGGCAATCCGGTGCTGGTTAAGCCGCATCCGCGCGCGGTGCTCCCGCTGGCGCTGACCGTCCGGGTGGCCCGTGAGGTGCTGGCCGAGGCCGGCTTCCCCGCGGACCTGGTGTGCCTGGCCGTGGACAAGCCGGGCGAGGGGCTGGCCAAGACGCTGGCCGTGCGCCCCGAAGTGCGGATCATCGACTACACCGGCTCGACCGCCTTCGGCGACTGGCTGGAAGAGAACGCCCGCCAGGCCCAGGTCTTCACGGAGAAGGCCGGCGTCAACACCGTCGTCATCGAGTCCACCGACGACTACAAGGGCATGCTCGGCAACCTCGCGTTCTCGCTGTCTCTCTACAGCGGCCAGATGTGCACCGCCCCACAGAACCTGCTGATCCCCCGGGACGGCATCGGCACGGACGCCGGGCCGAAGTCGTACGACGAGGTGGTCAGCGATCTGGCGGGCGCGGTGAGCGGCCTGCTCGGCGACGACGCGCGGGCCAACGCTCTGCTCGGCGCGATCGTCAATCCGCAGGTCAAGGAGCGGATCGACGCGGCCTCGGGGCTCGGCGAGGTGGGGCTGGCCTCCCGTGAGGTGGCCCATCCGGAGTTCCCCAAGGCCACGGTCCGCACGCCGGTGATCGTCAAGCTGGACGGCGCCAAGCCGGACGCCGAGGCGGCGTATCTCTCGGAGTGCTTCGGCCCGGTGTCGTTCGCGGTGGCCGTCGACTCCGCGGCCGACGCGGTCGCTCTGCTGCGGCGCACGATCCGCGACAAGGGGGCCATGACGGTCGGCGCCTACACCACCTCGTCCGAGGTGGAGCGGCTGGTCGAGGACGCCTGCCTGGAGGAGTGCGCGCAGCTGTCGCTGAACCTGACCGGCGGGGTCTATGTGAACCAGACCGCGGCGTTCTCCGACTTCCACGGCTCGGGCGGCAATCCGGCGGCCAACGCCGTGCTGTGCGACGCCGCGTTCGTGGCGAACCGCTTCCGGACGGTGGAGGTGAGGCGGGAGGCGTGAGGCCCGGGGCCCGGGCGGTACCGCCGTACCGGGCCCCCTGTTCGCAGGCCCCTGTCCGCGGGCCGCTGCTCGCGGTCCCGCAGAGCGGACCTCGGAGCTGGTCCTGGCGCGTGATCCGGGCGTGCATCGTGATGGCCGCCGCGGCCCCCGCGTCGATCGAGCGGGTCGATCCGACGCGTTGATCGAGCGGGTCGATCCGAACCGGGCGGTCGAGCAGACCGGGGAGGCGTGCCGACGAGCCTCTTCGGCGAGCCCCGGCCCCTCCTGGCCGAAGTGCAGCACACGGCGGCGGCGCAGCTCGGTCGTCTCCAGCGGGCGGAGCCGGGGAGGTTGCCGAGCCCGATGGTCGGCCACCCCTCGGCAGCGGCCCGGGCCGTCAGCTCGGCGATGACCGGGCAGGAGCGGACGTCTGATTGCGGTCGGTCGCCGTCGCGTCGCGCCGGTTCCAGCGCCGCTGCCCGACGGTGCGGACCTCCTTGGCCAGGAAGGCGCTCGCGGTCCCTACGGCCGAGCCGCTGGTGAAGTGTGGTCAGCTGACGGGGGTGCGGCGGCCCGCCGTCCCGCCTGCTCACGGCGCTGGAGGCGGGCCTCCCCAGTGGAAGAGAGCCATGGCGACGCTCGTGGCCAGGTTGTAGCTGGACACCTGGGGCCGCATCGGGAGTGCCACGAGCCTGGTGGCCCGCTTGCGGAGTTCTGGCGATATCCCGTGCCGCTCGGATCCGAACGCCAGCAGCGCGTCATCAGGAAGCACCACAGATCTGATGTCGTCTCCCTCCGGGTCCAGCGCGTACACCGGCCCCGGCGGTAGGTCGTCGAGCGGGAGACCTTCCACGGCGGTCGCGTAATGAAGGCCCGCTGCTGCGCGCACCACGTTGGGGTGCCACGGATCCATGTCGCCGGTCGTGACCACGCCGGTGGCCCCGAACCCCGCCGCAAGCCGGACCACGGCACCGACGTTCCCCAGGTTGCGAGGATTCTCCAGGACGACGACCGGTGCCTGCCGTGGGGCTCTCGACAAGTCGTCCAGATTCCGTCGCAGGCCGGGTCTGACCGCCAGAGCGGCCACGTGTGTGGGGTGCACCCTCGGCACAAGGTCCCGGTAGGTTTCGGCCGGCACCTCGGTCACAAGATCGTCGATGCGGTCCGTGAGGTCGTCGGCCAGCTCTTCCGCCAGTGCCAGGACAGAGCCTTTGTCGCTGGAGATCGCGAGGCGAACGTCCGCCGCAAAGCGAAGCGCGTGCTTCACGGCATGGAACCCGTCCAGCAGCACCGTCTGGGGCGCAGCGTCCCGCCACTGCCGTACGACTCTCGTGATCTCGTCCTCGCTCACCACATCAGACTACGGCTCATGGCCGCTACCAGGGCCTTCGCCCAGAACCGCACCCCACCCCGGACAGCGCCGGAGGACGTCCATCAGGGCTCGGGGTGCCCGCAGCGGACCGGGGCCCGGCCGCCGGCGCCTGGGTCCGTACTCCTCGTCGTACGGGAGGGGCTCGGCGGGGGCGGTGTTCTCGCTGCTCAGCCCACGAGCGGCTGGCCACCGCCGGCGGAATGCGTACGGGCCTCCGGCTCGACGCCGCCGGATCCGGCGTCCGGACCGGTGCCGGCGCCGCGCGGGAACAGCCGCCGGCGCAGCCCGGAGAGCTTCCCGGAGAGCCAGGTCAGGAAGTTCGTGGGCAGGAAGACCGCGTCGGCGGTGATCATCGCGAGCGAGAAGAACGGCAGCCCGAGCAGGAACGCGATCGAGAGGTGCTCGCAGATCATCACGACCAGCAGCACGTTCTTGAGCCGGCGGTTGAAGAGCGTGAACGGGAAGGCGACCTGCACCATCACCGTCCCGTAGGTCACCAGCATGATCATCAAGCCGTTGCCGCCGAACATCTGGGACAGCGCCGGCCAGGGGGAGAAGTAGTCCAGATGCATCGGGTAGAAGACCGCGGTGCCGTCCTGCCAGCGCGAGCCCTGGATCTTGTACCAGCCGGCGGTGGAGTAGATCAGGCAGACCTCGACCATGATCACCAGAAGTGCGCCGTTGTGCGCGAGCTTGGCGAGGGTGTCGAGGACGATCCGCGGCTCCCCCGGGGCGTGGCGCCGCACCGCCCACCACAGGCCGTGCGTCGCCCACAGGCCCCACAGCACCAGGCTCCAGCCGACATACGGGAACGGCCCGTGGCCGAACCAGGTCAGCGCGTAGCCGCCCTGTACCTGGGCCGCGGCCAGGCCGAGGCCGAGCACCGCCCACAGGACGATGCCGGGCAGGTCGCGGGGCGGTGTGGCGCCCGCCGCGCCCTCCCCGGTCGCCGCGGCGGCCGCCCGCTTGGCGCGGCGCGCGTCCAGCGACCACACCTGCCCGCAGCGGGTCAGGACGAGATACATCGACATCAGGTGGATGACGTTGTCGCCGCCGTCCCCTATGAAGACGCTGCGGTTCTGCAGCGAGAGCACGCCCAGCATGAACAGCACCGACATGGTGCGGGTGCGCCAGCCGAGCATCAGCAGGGCGCTGGCCACGATGGCGAGGAGGTAGACGCACTCGAACCAGCTCTGGCTGTCGGACCAGAGCAGGACGGAGAAGGCGTGGTTGCCGTGGAGGAGCTCGCGCGCCATCCCGGCGTTCCAGGGGCCGCCGGGCCCGTAGAGCTCCTGGCGGTTGGGCCATTCCCGCAAGAGGAACAGCAGCCAGGTGGCGGCGAAGCCGATCCGGATGACGGCGGTCTGGTACGGGGCCATGGCCCGGCCGGTGACCCATATGAAGCCGCGGCCTATCGCGCGCTCGATGCGGGTCTCCTCGTAGGAGGTCGGGGTCTCCTGGGGAGGGGCCTCCTGGACGGCGGCCTCCTCGGGGATGCCGGGGGTCGGCGGTGCGGAGTCCGGCTGCTGCGGCGTCGGCGAAGTCACTTGTTCGTCGCCCCCTCGGGCAGGTCGTTTGCGGTGACCTGCCACCAGGGCAGCACGCGGTACACGGGCTTGTCGCTGATCTTCTCGTCGCTCCACGGGGGCGGCTGCACCGCCGTCGTCTGCGACCGAACCTGGATCTGCTCGACCCGGCCACCGCCCTTGGTCCACTCCGCGGACATCCGGAGCATCGCGATCCGCCGGATGTAGCGCTCGGACAGCTCGCCGCGCCTGCCGATCGGGCGGTCCTGGGCGTCATGGGTGTTCGTGAAGAGCTCCCAGCCGCGGCGGAGTTGGTTCTGCTGGGTGTGGCTGGGCAGCGGGTTGTGGAGGATGGCTCGGCCGTCCTGGGCGGTCAGATCGGTCCAGCCGGTGGTCTGCAACGTGCCGTCCTGGGTGCGCACCTGGGCGCGGGCCTGGACCGCGATGTTCTGCTGGAGGGGGTTGGGCGCGAACAGCTTCCAGTTCTGCTCGTACTCGGGATAGACGTAGTCGCTGATCAGCTTGCTCTGCTGCTTGCTGAGCGTGTTCGACGGCGCGACGTGCAGAAACATCATGGCGAGATGCAGCGCGACGCTGACGGCGATGGCGCAGGCCGCTACGCCTATGACGATCCGCGAGGGCAGCGACAGCGCGGCCAGTGGCCGCGATTCGTCCCCGTATGACTGCATTCCCGCCCCGTTCCGAGATTTTCCGCGGCTGACTCCGCCCCGGAACCGTACCTATGCCGCCGCACCGGGCACACCCTCCCCCGGCTTATCCACAGGCTTGACACCCGCGGTCCGGCCACTCACCATTGAACCGAACGATCGGTCGGTCGGGAGCGAGGGGGCAGTACATGACGACGATCGCGCCGGAGGAAACGGCCCGCGAGGCCGTGTTCGACGCCACCGTGGCCGCGGACGAGCGGATCGAACCACGGGACTGGATGCCGGACGCCTACCGCTCATCACTGGTACGGCAGATCGCACAGCACGCCCACTCCGAGATCATCGGCATGCAGCCCGAGGCGAACTGGATCACCCGCGCCCCGTCGCTGCGCCGCAAGGCGATCCTGATGGCCAAGGTGCAGGACGAGGCCGGCCACGGCCTGTATCTCTACAGCGCCGCCGAGACCCTCGGCACCGGCCGCGACGAACTGCTCGACAAGCTCCACTCCGGCCGCCAGAAGTACTCCTCGATCTTCAACTACCCCACCCTGACCTGGGCCGACGTCGGCGCCATCGGCTGGCTCGTGGACGGCGCGGCGATAACGAACCAGGTCCCCCTGTGCCGGTGCTCCTACGGCCCGTATGCCCGAGCGATGATCCGCGTCTGCAAGGAGGAGTCCTTCCACCAGCGGCAGGGATACGAGCTCCTGCTCACCCTCAGCCGCGGCACCGAGGCCCAGCACGCCATGGCGCAGGACGCGGTGAACCGCTGGTGGTGGCCCTCCCTGATGATGTTCGGCCCGCCCGACGACGAATCGGCGCACTCCGCGCAGTCCATGGCCTGGAAGATCAAGCGACACTCCAACGACGAACTGCGCCAGCGCTTCGTGGACATCTGCGTCCCGCAGGCCGAGGCCCTCGGGCTGACACTCCCCGACCCGGACCTGCGGTGGAGCGAGGAGCGGGACCACTGGGACTTCGGGCCGATCGACTGGACCGAGTTCCGTGAGGTGCTCAAGGGCAACGGCCCCTGCAACGAAGAGCGGATCGGCCGCCGGCGCCGCGCCCACGAAGAGGGCGCCTGGGTACGCGAGGCAGCCGCCGCGCACGCCGCAAAGAACAAGCACGCCGGGCACACGGCCCGCACGGCCGGTACGGGAGAGGCGAACCGATGACGACAGCACGTCCCTCGGACACCCCGACGCCGTCCGCCGCAGCGGCATCCGCGGCGACGGCGGCGGACACCGGCGCCGGGGCGGCCCCCCGCCCCGCCGACTGGCCGCTGTGGGAGGTCTTCGTCCGCAGCCGCCGCGGCCTGTCGCACACCCACGCCGGCAGCCTGCACGCCCCCGACGCCGAAATGGCGCTGCGCAACGCCCGCGACCTGTACACCCGCCGCTCGGAAGGCGTCTCCCTCTGGGTGGTCCCCTCCGCCCAGATCACCGCCTCGTCACCGGACGAGAAGGACGAGTTCTTCGAACCGGCCGGCGACAAGCCCTACCGCCACCCGACCTTCTACGAGATCCCGGAGGGGGTGCACCACCTGTGACGCAGCTGACGGCCACCCCGGCCCTGCCCCTCGGCGACGACGCGCTGATCCTCTCCCACCGCCTGGGCGAATGGGCGGGCAACGCCCCCGTCCTGGAAGAGGAGGTCGCCCTGGCCAACATCGCACTGGACCTCCTCGGCCAGGCCCGCGTCCTGCTCTCCCTGGCCGGCGACGAGGACGAACTGGCGTATCTCCGCGAGGAACGGCAGTTCCGCAACCTCCAGCTGGTCGAGCAGCCCAACGGCGACTTCGCCCACACCATCGCCCGCCAGCTCTACTTCTCCACATACCAGGAGCTGCTGTACGCCCATCTCGCCACCGGAGACAGCGAGTTGGCCCCCCTGGCCGGGAAGGCCGTCAAGGAGGTCGCCTACCACCGCGACCACGCCGAGCAGTGGACACTGCGCCTGGGCGACGGCACCGACGAGAGCCACGCCCGCATGCAGCGCGCGCTGGACGCCCTCTGGCGCTTCACCGGCGAGCTCTTCGAACCGGTGGAAGGGCTGGAAACCGTCCCCTGGCCGGCCCTCTACGACCGGTGGACCGCCCGCATCACCGCGATCCTGGAGCGCGCCACCCTCAGCGTCCCCGAAGGCCCCCAGCGCGGCGCTTGGACCGCCGGCGCCGGACGCCAGGGCCTGCACACCGAACCGTTCGGCCGGCTGCTCTCCGAGATGCAGCACCTCCACCGCAGCCACCCGGGGGCGACATGGTGACCCCCACCGCCCTCGAAGCAGAACTGCTCGCCCTGGCCGGCTCGGTCCCCGACCCGGAGCTGCCGGTCCTCACCCTCGCCGAACTCGGCGTAGTGCGCGAGGTACGGCTCACCGCCCCGGACCGCGTCGAGGTCCGCCTCACCCCCACCTACACCGGCTGCCCCGCCATCGAGGCGATGTCCGCCGACATAGAACGCGTACTGCACGACCACGGAATACCGGAAGTCGAGGTCCACACGGTCCTCAGCCCGCCATGGACCACGGACGCGATCACCGACGAAGGCCGCCGCAAGCTCGCGGAATTCGGCATCGCCCCACCGCGCCCCACGGCCCCGGCCGACGGACCGGTCTCCGTCGACCTCACGATCCGCTGCCCGCACTGCGGATCGACCGACACCACCCTGCTCAGCCGCTTCTCCTCCACGGCCTGCAAAGCACTGCGCCGCTGCGAGTCCTGCCGCGAACCCTTCGACCACTTCAAGGAGTTGTGATGTTCCACCCGCTCCAGGTGCGGGAGATCGAGCAGCTCACGGACGACGCGGTGGCCGTCACCTTCACCGTCCCGCCCGAGCTGCGCACGACGTTCCGGCACACCCCCGGGCAGCACATCGCCCTCCGCAGAACGGTCGACGGCCAGGAGATCCGCCGGACCTACTCCATCTGCACCCCGGCCACCGGCGAACCCGTACTGCGGGTCGGAATCCGACTGGTCGAGGACGGCGCCTTCTCGACCTACGCGCTCAAGGAACTGGCCGTCGGCGACACCGTCGACGTCATGGCCCCGGCCGGCCGCTTCACCCTCGAACCGCGCCCCGGCCAGTTCGCCGGCATCGTCGGCGGCAGCGGGATCACCCCCGTCCTCTCCATCGCCTCCACCCTGCTCGCCGAGCAGCCGGACGCCCGCTTCTGCCTGATCCGCAGCGACCGCACGGCGGCCTCGACGATGTTCCTGGAGGAGGTGGCCGACCTCAAGGACCGCTATCCGGAACGCTTCCAGCTGATCCACGCCCTCTCCCGCGAGGAGCAGCAAGCCGGCCTCCCGTCCGGCCGCCTCGACGAGCAGCGGCTGCTCACGCTGCTGCCCGCACTGCTCCAGGTCGCATCCGTCGACGGCTGGTTCCTGTGCGGCCCCTTCGGACTCGTCCAGGGCGCCGAACGGGCCCTGCGCGCCCTCAAGGTGCCGCGTGGCCGCATCCACGAAGAGATCTTCCACATAGACAACGGCGCGGCGGCCCCGGCACCCGCCGCCACCGCGCCCGCCCACAGCACGGTGACCGCCACCCTCGACGGCCGCTCGGGCAACTGGCCGGTGCACGACGGCGAATCACTGCTGGAAGCGGTGCTCCGCAACCGCCCGGACGCGCCGTACGCCTGCAAGGGCGGCGTCTGCGGCACCTGCCGCGCATTCCTCGTCTCCGGCGAGATCCGGATGGACCGCAACTTCGCCCTGGAGTCCGACGAGGTCGACGCCGGCTATGTGCTGGCCTGCCAGTCCCACCCCGCCACGGAGAAGGTCGAGCTGGACTTCGACCGCTGAGAGGAGGCTCGCCGCAGCCGCAACCCGGTCCCTACGCGCTGTCCTTCACCCACCGCGCCATTCCCCATTCCCGGAACATGTTCTACCTTGACGCTTCGTCAGATTCAGGCGGCGTGCGGGAGGACAGACCAGTGGACTTCACCTTCACCGAGGAACAGCAGGCCGCCGTGGAAGCGGCCAAAGCCGTCTTCTCAGGCGTCGCACCGGACAGCGTGCCCAGCCCGGCACTCACCCCAGGCGCCGTCGCCGACGACTTCGACCGCCCACTGTGGCGCAAGCTCGCCCACGCCGACCTCCTGGGCCTGCCCATCGCACCCGAGTACGGCGGCTCCGGCCTGGACCCGATCGCCCTCTGCCTGGTGCTGCGCGAGTCGGCCAAAGTACTGGCCCGCGTACCCCTGCTGGAATCCGGCGCCGCCGCACTCACCCTCCAGAAACACGCCACCGACAGCCTCCGGGCGGACGTACTGCCGCAGATCGCCACCGGCGATCTCGTCATCACCACCGCCGCGGCCGGACGCACCGGCCACGACCCGGCCGAACTCGCCGCAACCGCACGCCAGGACGGCACCGACTGGCTCCTCGACGGCACCCACACCACCGTCCCCTGGGCCCACACCGCGGACCGGATCCTGCTGCCCGCCCACACCCCCGACGGCCATGCCGTCCTCGCGCTCGTCCCGCCGACCCACCCCGGCGTCACACTCGCTCCCCAGACCTCCACCAACGGAGAGCGCCACGCCGAGATCCGGCTGGACTCCGTACGCCTCGGCACCCGCGAAACGATCACCGACCCGGCCGCCTGGGAAACCCTGCGCAACCTGCTCACCACCGGCACCTGCGCACTCGCACTCGGCCTCGGCGAACGCGTTCTCGCCATGACCAGCGACTACACCGGCAAACGCGAACAGTTCGGCTTCCCCGTGGCCACCTTCCAGGCCGTCGCCGTCCAGACCGCCGACCGCTTCATCGACCTGCGCGCCATGGAAGCCACCCTCTGGCAAGCCGCCTGGCGCATCACCACCGACGCCGCCGGGCCACTGCCGCCCGCGGGAGACATCGCGGTCGCCAAGATCTGGGCTGCCGAAGGCGTCCGCCGCGTCGTACAGACCGCACAGCACCTGCACGGCGGCTTCGGCGCCGACACCGACTACCCGCTGCACCGCTACCACGCCTGGGCCAAACAGCTCGAACTCTCCCTGGGCCCGGCCGCCGCCCACGAAGAAGCACTCGGCGAACTGCTCGCGGCACACCCACTGAGCTGAGCCGCGGCCGAGGAGCGGAGCCGGTGTCCCGCAAAGCGGAAGCAGCTGCGCCGGAAGGCCGGAGGCACCATGCCCCGCGCGGACGGCAGACTTGTGAAAACGCCGATGCGGGGCCGGTGAAAACGCCGATGCGGACGCCGGGCCGGCGCGCCGAGCGCGGCCGACGATGCGCAAGTCCGGCAGACGATCCGCCACCCACCGAATGCCGGCCCGCCCCGCCGGACGGCCATGGGCCGACCGTGGGGACGGCTAGACGACCGTCCCCAGGCCGCCCCTGCCGTCCGCCACCGGACGCCCGGCCGCCTCCCACGCCTGCATACCGCCCGCGACATTCACCGCGTCGATGCCCTGCTGGAGCAGATACTGCGCCACCTGCGCCGAACGCCCACCGACCCGGCACAACACGAACACCTTGCCGCCCTCGGGCGCCGCCTCCGTCAACTCACCGTAACGAGCGACGAACTCACTCATCGGGATGTGCAGCGCACCCTCGGCGTGCCCCGCCTCCCACTCGTCGTCCTCGCGTACGTCCAGCAGGAAGTCCCCGGGCGCGAGATCATCGACACCGACCGTGGGCAGAGAACCAAATTGCATACTCCCGACGCTACCCGACCAGCCGCGCAAGGTACGCCTCGCGCTCTGCGACGTCGGCGCGCAGCTTCTCGGCGATCTCGTCCAGCAGCCCGTCCGGGTCCTCCGGCGCCATCTTGATCATCGCGCCGATCGCGCTGGTCTCCAGCTCCCCCGCGACAGCGGCCAGCAGCTCCTTGCGCCGGGCCAGCCACTCCAGCCGGGCGTAAAGCTCCTCGCTCTCGCTCAGCCGCTCCTCGACCGGCACCGGACCGGCCTCCCACTCCCGCACCAGCTCCCGCAGCGCCGCCTCGTCACCCCGCCCGTACGCGGCATTGACCCGCGCGATGAACCCATCACGCCGCGCCCGCTCCGCGTCGTCCCGCGCCAGATCCGGATGCGCCTTGCGCACCAGCTCACGGTAGATCTTGCGAGCCTCCTCGCTGGGCCGCACCTTCTGCGGCGGGCGCACCGGCTGATCCGTGAGCATCGCCTGAGCCTCCGGAAACAGCCCCTCCGACCCCAGCCAGCCGTGGAACAGCTCCTCCACCTCCGGCATCGGCAGCACCGACGCCCGCGCCTCCCGGGCCTTGCGGATGTCCTCGGGATCGCCGGTACGAGCCGCCACCGCCTCGGCGATCTGCGCATCGAGTTCGTCCAGCCGCGCGTACATGGGGCCGAGCCGCTGATGATGCAGCCGGGAGAAGTTCTCCACCTCCACCCGGAACGTCTCCACCGCGATCTCGAACTCGATCAACGCCTGCTCGGCGGCCCGCACCGCCTTCGCCAGCCGCCGCGTGGCCTCGTCGTGCCCGCCCTGGCCGTCGGCCGCCGCGTCCGAACCCTCCGCAACGCCCCCCTCCGGGCCTGCGGCATCCGCCGCATCACGCCCCGTTTCGCCCCGCGCCTCCCCGCGGGCGTCCACCGCCCGCGGTTCGGCCGGGGCACCGGGTGCCCCCGGTACGTCCGGTCGGTCCTGGCCGTCCTGCGCGTTCTCCG
Organism: Streptomyces sp. YGL11-2; assembly: GCF_050054615.1. Taxonomy (NCBI): domain Bacteria; kingdom Bacillati; phylum Actinomycetota; class Actinomycetes; order Kitasatosporales; family Streptomycetaceae; genus Streptomyces; species Streptomyces sp. YGL11-2. Next base: position 215,072 of record NZ_JBNHIN010000002.1, on the reverse strand, counting down.
CGTGCGAGTTCGTCACCCGGTCAGCGTACGGCCCCCACCAGCACCGGCCCTCGGGCCGCACCGGGCGAGGGGGGCGGGGGCGCGTGGGGGGGACGACCGCTTGGGGTGCCTGAGGGGTGGGGGTGGGGGGTGGTGAGGAGGCTGGGGCTGTGGGTGACCTTCGAGCTCTCCCCTCGGGGCAGTAGGGAGGGGGGGGGGGGTGGGGGGGGGACGATCGGTGGGGGTGCGGGAGGGGGGGGGGGGTGGGGGGGTGTGGGGGGGAGGGTTGTTGGGGGTGCTTGGGGGGTGGGGGTGGGGGGTGGTGAGGAGGCTGGGGCTGTGGGTGACCTTCGAGCTCTCCCCTCGGGGCCCTCCCCCTCCCCCCACCCTCCCCCAGCCCCGCCCCTCGCCCACCCCTGCCCATGCCCCGGCCCCGTGCCCCCTTCCCCCCGCGTTCCCGCCCGCCCCTCGGCCCTCCGCCCCTCAGACGCCGCTCTCCGCCGCGATGCGTCCGCTCCGCACCGCCGCGACCAGTACCGCATGGTCCGCTTCCGTCCGGTCCGCGTACTCGACCGCGAAGCGCGCTATCGCCTCGTCCAGCTCCTCGCCTTTGCCGCAGTACCCGGCCAGCACCCGCGGATCGGCGCTGTGGGCGTGGGCGCGGGCCAGCAGCGCGCCGGTCATCCGGGCGTAGTCGTCCAGTTGCGGCGCGGAGAGCCGGGCCGGATCCACGCTCCCCTTACGGTTCCTGAACTGCCGTACCTGGTACGGCCGTCCCGGACTCCGGCCGTCCGACAAGCCCGTATCTCCGGTACCCGTCCCAACGCCGGCGCCACCCGCGTCCGACGACGCTATGCCCGGGCCGTCAGCTCCCCCTTCGTCGTCCGGCACCGTCGCCCACCCCAGCAGCAGGTCGCTCACCACCTGCATCCGCCGCTGCCCGAGCACCACCCGGCGTCCCTCGTGTGTGGCCGGCGGGACCGGGAAGCCCGCCTTCGTCACGAACGGTGCCAGCGCCGAGGGGCGTGCCTCCTTCACCTGGAGCACCAGTGGCTCGCCTCGGTGGTCGAGCAGCAGCACGACGTACGACCGGAGTCCGACGCTTCCCGTGCCGACCACCCGGAAGGCCACGTCGTGTACCGCGTACCTGGCGAGCAGTGGGTGACGGTCCTCCGGAAGCGTCTCCAGATAGCCGGCGAGCGCGGAGGCGACCGTCGCCGCCTCGGCGTCCGGCACCCGCCGCAGTACCGGCGGCGCGTCCACGAAGTGACGGCCGCCGTCCGGTCCTTGCTCCGTCGACTTCGCCGCGAACCGCGCGCTGGTGTTCTTGCGGGCCTTGGCGGCGACCCGCTCCAGGGTCCCGAGCAGATCCCGGGCGTCCGTGTGCGACACCAGTTCCTCGTCGGCGATGGCGTTCCACGCGTCGGTCACCGGCAGCTTCGCGAGCAGCCGTATCGTGCGCCGGTACGCGCCGGCCGCGTCCCGTGCCGCGGTGTGGCAGTCGTCCTCTCCGGCGCCCGCCTCCCGACCGGCCAGCACTATCGAGGTCGCGAGGCGTTTCGTGTCCCATTCCCACGGGCCGTGGACGGTCTCGTCGAAGTCGTTGAGGTCGATGACAAGGTCGCCGCGGGCGTCGCCGTAGAGGCCGAAGTTGGCGGCGTGGGCGTCGCCGCATATCTGGGCCCCTATGCCGGTGACGGGGCTTGTCGCCAGGTCGTGCGCCATGAGTCCGGCCGAGCCGCGGAGGAAGGCGAACGGGCTGGCAGACATCCGTCCGACGCGGATGGGTGTCAGTTCGGGCAGCCGCCCCGCGTTGGACTCCTCGACCGCCGCCACGGCGTCGGGTCGGTCGGCCGCGATGCGCAGTGCGGCCTGTTCGGCGCGCGGCAGTCGTTCCCGCAGCGCCCGGCCTCTGGCCTTGGCCGAGGGTGTTTCCTTGTCCGCCCTGGCGAACCCCGGTACGTACGGCACACGCGACATGGCGGGCCACCTCCCCCTTCACGACGCTGGCTGCGCGCGGTGTCCGGTAGCCCGGCACACCGGCGCCCCCACATCCGTCCGGCTCACCGGCTGTTTCCGGTGCGCCGATCACGACGTTACCGAGACTCGTGCGGAGGCTGCAGGGCCTGTGGATAACTCTCCGCGCGCCGGGAACGACCGGGTGGAGGTGCGGAGTTGAGGGACAGGGTGGAAAGGACCACGTCCGGCCCCCACATCCGACGTCCATGGCTCACGCATCCACGCCCGGATATCCGCACACCCGCACACCCACGGCCCACACGCCCAGAGCCCCGGCCTACACCCCCACCGCTTCTTCCATCTCCTCTTCGGCGTCCGCCCGTTCCGGCTGTCGTGCCGCCGGCCGCCGCGGTGCCCGCTCCGGCACCGTTGCGGCGATCGCGGCTGCCGCCACTGCCGTCGCGTTGGCCACGGCGTCGGCTTCGGCTGCGCGCCGCCGCCGTTCGGCGAGTGTGGCGACGCCGACCACGAGCAGGCCGGCGAGCAGCCAGCCGACCAGCGTCCAGACGTGGCGGGCGAGGCCGTAGCCGTCGAAGTAGACGTGGCTGCGGGTGCCTTCCACGAAGCCGGCGCCGTTCCAGAAGGAGTGGAGGGCGGCGAAGAACCCGTTCTGCATCTCGGGGCGGAAGATCCCGCCGGACGAGGTGAAGTTGAGCATCACGAACAGCGCCATGACTCCGAGCGTCGTCCAGCGCTTGAGGAAGGTGTGCAGGCCGGTGCCGATCAGCAGGATGCCCGCGGAGTACAGCCAGGCCATGCCCCACAGTCCCCACCTGCCGTGGTCGACGAGGTGGAAGACGGGGCCGGCGAACAGCGTTCCGATGATGCTGACCACGAAGGACGTGCCGATGGCCAGCATGGCCCGCAGCCGCATCGGGAGGGCGGCTCCGGCGCCGCCGATGACGGCGACGGAGGCGTACGAGCCGATGCTGATGGCGACGAGCAGGAAGAAGATGCCCTGTCCTGTGGGGTCGTCGTTGGCGGTCGGCGCCACGTCGGTGACCTTCAGGGGGGCGCCCTGCCGGGCGGCGAGCGGGGTGAAGATCTTCTGCACGACGGAGGCGCTGGTGTCGGAGCCGGCGGTGGCGACGAGCAGTTCGGGGGCGGGCTTGGCGGCGGTGCCGCGGGAAGGCGCCGCCTCCGAGGCCGTGGTGCCCGGAGCGGTCCCCGGCACGGTGTCCGATGCCGCGGCTCCGCCGGCGGCGGGGCCGGTGCCGCCCATCACGTACGCGCCGAAGATCTCCTGGTGCTTCAGCTGCTCGACGGCCGCGGCGCGGTCGGGCACGGTGCGTGCCTCCAGGTCGCCGTGTGCCGTGTCGTTGAGGGTCTGGGCGAGCACCTGGGCGTGGGTGCCGGATCCGACGACCGCGACGGGCAGCTGGTGGGGTGTGGGGTGGGCGAATGCGCCGAGGTAGGCCAGTCCCATCCCGATGCACATCAGGAGCGGGGTGATCAGGTGTGTCAGTACGTGCCGCAGCTCGCCCCGTTGGGCGCCGCGCCGTTCGTTTCGGTGGTCGTTTCGGTGGTCGGTGCGTCGGACCGCGCTCATGGGCAAGCCTTCTCCGCTGGTCGTCTGGTCGTCGGGGGAGTTGTCGCCGGTCGGCGGCTCCGGGTGGTCGGGTCGCGCGCGGCCAGTAGGTGGCACTTGCCACTCATAAGGTTGGCAATTACAACTCTCAATCCACGTTGTACTATACAACTACTTCGGCGAAAGGCAACCACGTGACCCACCGCGACGACTCCGTCGAGACCATCCAGCAGGAGATGACCGCCTTCGCCCGGCGCGCCCGCGCGACCGCCGCGCGGATGCACCCCGAGCTGTCCCTGGTCTCCTACACACTGCTGGCGCACCTCGACGACCAGCACGGATGCCGTGCCACCGACCTCGCGGCGCACTACCTCCTGGACAAGTCGACGGTCAGCCGGCAGATCGCCGCCCTGGAGAAGCTCGGGTTCGTCGAGCGCCGCGTGGACCCGGACGACCAGCGCGTCCAGGTGTTGCATCCCACAGCGGAGGGCGCCCAGGTGCTGGCCAACGTCACCGCCAGTCGCCGCCAGGCGTTCCACGAGCGGCTCGCCGACTGGGACGAGGCCGATCTCGACCGGTTCGCGTCGTATCTGGCGCGCTACAACGCCGCGCAGGAGCGGCTCGGTTGAACCCGCACGCCCTCGGGGGCCGAGGGGCTACTTACGGAACCGCTCCGGGCACTGCCCGCCGTCGGCCAGATAGGTCTCCGCCCAGCGCCCCAGCTCCTGGAGCGCGGACTCCATCGCGCGTCCGGCCTCGGTGAGCCGGTAGGCGACCCGCAGCGGGGGCCCGGCATCGACCTCGCGGACGACCAGGCCGGTCGCCGCCAGCTCCATCAGGCGGTCGGACAGCATCCGCTCGCTGATCCCGGGGATGGCCCGGCGCAGGTCCGCGAAGTGCACGGGTCCGGGCATCAGGGTCGCCACGATGAGGCCCGTCCAGCGCTTTCCGAACAGCTCGAAGACGCGCGTCATGCCGTCGTCGACCTTCCTGCACGTCGCCTCGCTGTGGTCCGCCATGCACCCAGGGTACCGCCCTCCGGTTGGCTGCTAAAAAAAAGTAAGTTCCTGTGCTATGAATAGTGACGTACGGATTTCAACCAGCGGCCGGGCACCCTCCGGCCGCGTACCGAAGGACGGGTCCCCATGGCCACGCTTCTGCTCATCGACTCCTCCGTCTTCCCCGAGGGCGGCTCCGCCTCCCGCTCGGTGACCGCGACCTTCCGCAAGACCTGGGAGGAGCAGCACCCCGACGGCACCGTCATCCACCGCGACCTGGGCGCCGACCCGGTCCCCCACCTCGACGGCGTCGGCGCCTCCGCCGGCTTCTCCGACCCCGCCACCCACACCCCCGAGCAGCAGGCCGCCTTCGCGCTGCGCACCCAGCTCGCCGAGGAGCTGGAGCGGGCCGACGCGATCGTCATAGGCGCGCCCATGTACAACTTCACGATCCCGTCCACCCTGAAGGCGTGGCTCGACCAGGCGATCATCATGGGCCGTACGGCCGGTGAGAACTCGTCCCTCAAGGGCAAGCCGGTCACCGTCGTCGCCAGCCGCGGCGGTTCGTACGCGCCGGGCACCCCGCGCGAGCCCTTCGAGTACGTCCAGAACTACCTGGAGGCCGTGCTGAACGGCGGGTTCGGCCTGGAGGTCGACTTCATCGTGCCCGAGCTGACGATGGCGCCCGTCAACCCGGCGATGGCCGAGCTGGTCCCGCTGTACGAGACCTCCCGCGAAAAGGCCCACGAGGAGGCGGCGGCCAAGGCCAAGGCCCTCGTCGAGCGCCTCGCCGCCTGACAGGACGGCCTCCCCCACCGGCCGGACACCGCGCGCACGTCCGGCCCTGACGCGCCCGCCCCGGGGCTGCGGTCACGAGCCTGCCGCCCGTGCCCCAACGCCCCCGGGCCCGCGCCCCGTTCAGCCGCCCCGACTCTCCCCACCCGGTGCCCTCCCCAGAGCCACCGTCGCCGGCGCCCCGACGGCGAGCGCGCCGCCCGGCCCCAGCACACCGACGGTCCCCCAGCCGTCCACGCCCCGCCCGCCGGCCGGCCCGCCCGGCGCGCCCAACCCGACGGCCCCGTTGAACACCGCCACGAACAGCGCGGCGGCGGCCTCCCGGGCGCCCGGTGCCGCCCGCCGTCAGCCAGGTCCGCGTACCGGCCGACAGGCCCCCGTAGGCCGACCCCCGGACGGCCACCAGGACCGCCGCCCCGGCACCCCCGCGTCGCGCCCCACCGCCGGCATCGGCAGCCCCACCGCCGGCGCCGCTCCGCCCGCGAAACCGCCCGGGTCCGCGTGTGCGGTGCGGCGGTGACCGCGGCCACAGAATCCGCCGCCGGGATACGCGAACAGCCGGGCGGCGGCGCGAATGTGACGTATGACTCAAGTCGCCCCCGTCACGCCGTGCGGGGCGGGCCGCGGGCATGACGAAAGACCCCCGGTCTCCGGATTTCTCCGGAGACCGGGGGTCTCATCTGTGCGCGAGGGGGGAGTTGAACCCCCACGCCCTTTCGGGCACTGGAACCTGAATCCAGCGCGTCTGCCTATTCCGCCACCCGCGCATGGGTGCTGCCGGTTTATTCTCTCACGCGATCCGGGTTGTTCCGTCCGGGTCTTGTGCGAGCGCCTTCCGACATGCAGAACACTAGCACGCTGTCTGGGGAGCCTTCACACGCCTTTCCCCCGGTCCCCGGCCTGCGGGGACCGGTCGGCACTCCGCGGCGTCCTCGTACGTTCGCCGGGAGGATCCCCGGCGCTGGCCGGACTCGGCCCCCGCCCCCTCGGACGGGTCGGCGGTTGCGGGACACTGTTAACGGGGCACATCTACGATCGCAGTGCACACGAGGCGACAACACGGAACGACACGGAACGACACGGAACGACGAGGAGGCTGGCGGGGACGACGACGGGCACGGGCAACCCTGTGGTGGGCGACACTCGTCCTCCAGGCAGGAAAGGGGAACCAGCTGATTTCCCGGCGCGTGGATACGATCAGTAAGCAGTATCAGGACGACCCTGAGGAAGACTGAGGAAGGAGGTGCCCCGTGGGAGTACTGAAGCGCTTCGAGCAGCGACTCGAAGGTCTCGTCAACGGCACCTTCGCCAAGGTGTTCAAGTCCGAGGTGCAGCCCGTTGAGATCGCCGGCGCGCTGCAGCGCGAGTGCGACAACAACGCCACCATCTGGAACCGCGACCGCACGGTCGTCCCCAACGACTTCATCGTCGAACTGAGCACCCCGGACCACGAGCGGCTGAGCCCGTACAGCGGGCAGCTCGGTGACGAGCTCTCCGGCATGGTCCGCGACTACGCCAAGCAGCAGCGGTACACCTTCATGGGCCCGATCAAGGTCCATCTGGAGAAGGCCGACGACCTCGACACCGGCCTCTACCGCGTCCGCAGCCGCACGCTCGCCTCCAGCACGTCCCAGGACCACCCGGGCCAGGCCGCGGCGGCCGCCCGCACCGCGGTGCCCCGCGGCGGTCATGTGAGTCCGCCCCCCATGCCCACGTCCCCGCCCCCCGGCGGCGCGGCGCCCGTACCCCGTACGGCGCCGCCCGGTGCGGGGCCGCAGCCCCACGCGCAGACCAGGCGCTGGATCGAGATCAACGGCACCCGCCACCAGATCTCCCGTCCGACCCTGGTGCTGGGCCGCAGCACCGACGCCGACGTACGGATCGACGACCCGGGGGTCTCCCGGCGTCACTGCGAGATCCGGGTCGGAACGCCCCCCACGATCCAGGATCTGGGATCCACCAACGGCATCGTGGTGGACGGGCAGCACACCACCCGCGCTAGTCTCCGCGACGGCTCGCGGATCGTCGTGGGCAGTACCACCATCGTTTACCGGCAAGCCGAAGGGTGAAGCGGGGCCAATGTCAGAGCTGACCCTCACGGTCATGCGGTTGGGTTTCCTCGCCGTACTGTGGCTGTTCGTCATCGTGGCCGTCCAGGTCATCCGCAGCGACCTGTTCGGCACGCGCGTCACACAACGCGGTGCCGCCCGTCGCGGCGGGGAACCGCGCGCCCAGCGCCAGTCCGCGCCGCCGCAGCAGCGGCGCCAGGAAGGCGGTCGCGGCGGCAACCGCCAGCGGCGCGGTGCCCCCACCAAACTGGTGGTCTCCGAAGGCACGTTGGCCGGTACGACCGTCGCCCTCCAGGGGCAGACGATCTCCCTGGGGCGGGCGCACGACTCCACGATCGTGCTGGACGACGACTACGCGTCCAGCAGGCATGCCAGGATCTACCCGGACCGTGACGGCCAGTGGATCGTCGAGGATCTGGGTTCCACCAATGGCACGTACCTTGACCGGACCCGACTGACGACCGCGACACCCATTCCGCTGGGAGCCCCGATCCGCATCGGCAAGACCGTCATCGAGCTGCGGAAGTAGTACGACAATGAGCGAGCGGAGCGAGCGAGCCGTGACGGTCCACTCGGCGGACCCGGGCGTGCTCCCGACCGGAGGGTGGGCAGTGTGGCTCGACGAGACCGGCTGTACCCCGAGCCGACGGGTGAGGTGCGCATGAGTCTGTCGCTGCGCTTCGCCGCCGGATCGCACAAGGGCATGATCCGCGAGGGGAACGAAGACTCCGGTTATGCCGGGCCCCGTCTGCTCGCCATCGCCGACGGCATGGGCGGCCAGGCCGCCGGTGAGGTCGCCTCGTCGGAGGTGATCTCCACCCTCGTCCAGCTCGACGACGACGTCCCGGGCTCGGACATCCTCACGTCTCTGGGCACCGCCGTGCAGCGCGCCAACGACCAGCTGCGGGTGATGGTCGAGGAGGATCCCCAGCTGGAGGGCATGGGGACGACGCTGACCGCCCTGCTGTGGACGGGTCAGCGGCTCGGTCTCGTCCACGTCGGCGACTCGCGCGCCTATCTGCTGCGCGACGGGGTGCTGACGCAGATCACCCAGGACCACACCTGGGTGCAGCGGCTGGTCGACGAGGGCCGCATCACCGAGGAGGAGGCCACCACCCACCCGCAGCGGTCGCTGCTGATGCGGGCGCTGGGCAGCGGCGACCACGTCGAGCCGGACCTGTCGATCCGCGAGGTGCGGGCCGGGGACCGGTATCTGATCTGCTCGGACGGGCTGTCCGGGGTGGTCAGCCACCAGACCCTCGAAGAGACCCTGGCGAGCTATCACGGGCCGCACGAGACCGTGCAGGAGCTGATCCAGCTCGCGCTGCGCGGCGGCGGGCCCGACAACATCACCTGCATCGTCGCCGACGTCCTGGACGTGGACGGCAACGAGGCGATGGCCGGCCAGCTCAACGACACCCCGGTGATCGTGGGCGCGGTCGCCGAGAACCAGCATCAGCTCAACGACCCCAGCACGCTCCAGACGCCGGCCGCCCGCGCCGCGGAGCTGGGCCGCCGGGACGCTCCGCCTGCTCCCGGGGGTGCCTTCGGGCCGCCCGGAAGCGGTGACCCGGAGGTCGGCGGGATGCCGCAGGGTTCGTTCGGCGCGTTCACCGACGAGGACTTCCTCAAGCCGCGGCGGCGCGGTCGGTGGCTCAAGGCGTCGCTGTTCACCGCGCTCGCGCTGGCCGTGATCGGCGGCGGGCTCTACGCGGGCTACCAGTGGACGCAGACGCAGTACTTCGTCGGCGCCAAGGACGACCACGTCGCGCTCTACCGGGGCATCAGCCAGGACCTGGCCTGGATCAAGCTGAACTCCGTCGACGAGGACCACCCCGAGATCGAACTCAAGTACCTGCCGGTCTACCAGCGGAACCAGGTCAAGGAGACGATCGCGGTCGACAACCGCGGCCAGGCCAGCGAGAAGGTCACCGAGCTCGGCAAGCAGGCCAGTGCCTGCCAGTCCAAGGAGCAGCGGGAGGCCGCCGAGCGCGCCGCGGCCGCCGCCAAGGGCAAGGAAACGCAGCCCACCAAGCCCGGCGGCAAGCCCACGGCCGGCGACAAGACGGGCAAGACCGGCACGGGCAGCGGCCTGGCCGGGACGCTCTCGGCGACCGCCAACACCCCCACCCCCACGCCCAGCCAGACGCCCTCAGAGGAGCAGCAGAAGCTGGAAAAGAATTGCAGCACCCAGTGAGGGCGTAGGGGGCCGTAGATTCATGAGCAGCATCACCACCACGACCACCATCGGCACGTTCGCGGCGCCGAGCCGGCGCAACACGGAAATGGCGCTGTTGGTCTTCGCGGTGCTGATCCCGGTGTTCGCGTATGTCAACGTGGGCCTGGCGAAGGACGGTTCGGTGCCGGCCGGTGCGCTGGGTTACACCGTGGGTCTGGGGCTGCTGGCGGGTGTGACGCATGTCATCGTGCGCAAGTGGGCGCCGTACGCCGACCCGTTGATGCTGCCCGTGGCGACGCTGCTCAACGGCATGGGTCTGGTCTTCATCTGGCGCCTTGACCAGGAGCCTTCGCTCGGCAAGGCGATGGCGCCGAACCAGTTGCTGTGGTCGGCGCTCGGTGTCGCGCTGTTCATCGGCATGCTGATCCTCCTCAAGGACCACCGCGTCCTGCAGCGCTACACCTACGTCTCGATGGTGGTCGCGCTGGTGCTGCTGATCGCGCCGGTGTTCTTCCCCGGTGTGAACGGTGCGAAGATCTGGATCACGATTCCGGGGCTCGGATCGCTGCAGCCGGGCGAGTTCGCGAAGATCGTCATCGCGATCTTCTTCGCCGGGTACCTGATGGTGAAGCGAGACGCGCTGGCGCTGGCCAGCCGCCGTTTCCTGGGGCTCTACCTGCCGCGCGGCCGGGACCTCGGCCCGATCCTGGTGGTCTGGGCGCTGAGCCTGATGATCCTGGTCTTCGAGACGGACCTCGGCACGTCCCTGCTGTTCTTCGGCCTGTTCGTGGTGATGCTCTACGTCGCCACCGAGCGCACCAGCTGGATCGTGTTCGGTCTGCTGCTCAGCGCGGGCGGCGCGGTCGCGGTGGCCAGCTTCGAGTCGCATGTGCAGACCCGGGTGCACAACTGGCTGAACCCGCTGGAGCTGGTCAACGGCGGGGTGACCGAGACCGCGCAGGCGATGTACTCCTTCGGGTCCGGCGGCCTCCTGGGCTCCGGTCTGGGGCAGGGCTACTCCCGGCTGATCCAGGGCATCGCGCCGAAGAGCGACTACATCCTGGCCACCGTGGGCGAGGAGGTCGGCCTCGCCGGGCTGATGGGCATCCTGCTGCTGTACGGTCTGCTGATCGAGCGCGGTATCCGTACGGCGCTGGCCGCCCGCGACCCGTTCGGCAAGCTGTTGGCCGTCGGTCTGACCGGCGCCTTCGCCCTGCAGGTCTTCGTGGTGGCCGGCGGTGTGACGGGCCTGATCCCGCTGACGGGCATGACCATGCCGTTCCTGGCACAGGGCGGCTCGTCCGTCATCGCGAACTGGGCGCTGGTGGGGATCCTGATCCGCATCAGCGACACCGCGCGCCGTCCCGCTCCCACTCCCGCACCGTCGACCGACGCCGAGATGACCCAGGTGGTCCGCCCGTGAACAAGCCCCTGCGCCGGGTCGCGATCTTCTGCGGCCTGCTCGTCCTCGCCCTGCTGATCCGCGTGAACTGGGTGCAGTTCGTGCAGAGCGACCAGCTCAAGAACGACCCGCACAACCGCCGGGTCGCCATCGAGCGCTACAGCACGCCGCGCGGCAACATCATCGTCGCCGGCAAGGCCATCACCGGGTCGGCGACCACCGACGTCGGCGACTTCAAGTACAAGCGCACGTACAAAGACGGCAAAATGTGGGCACCGGTCACCGGCTACGCCTCGCAGGCGTTCGACTCCAACCAGTTGGAGAAGCTCAACGACGCCATCCTCACCGGCACCGACGACCGGCTCTTCTTCAGCCGCACCGTGGACATGTTCACCGGCGGCAAGCAGAAGGGCGGCAACGTGGTGACCACGCTGGATCCCAAGGCCCAGAAGGCCGCCTTCGACGGTCTCGGCAACAGCAAGGGCGCGGTCGTCGCGCTCAACCCGGAGACCGGTGCGATCCTGGCGCTGGCCAGCACCCCGTCGTACGACCCGTCCACGTTCGCGGGAATGAGCAACAAGGACGCCGCGGCGTACAACGCGCTGCAGAAGAAGAACGACCCGGACGAGCCGATGCTCAACCGGGCGCTGCGCCAGACCTACCCGCCCGGCTCCACCTTCAAGATCGTCACCGCCTCGGCGGCCCTGGAGAACGGCCTCTACACCGACGTCGACGCCAAGACCGACTCCCCGGTGCCGTACACGCTCCCCGACACCGCCGGCGTGCAGCTGAAGAACGAGGGCGACATCCCCTGCGAGAACGCCAGCATGCGGGTGGCGCTGCAGTGGTCCTGCAACACCGTCTTCGGCAAGATCAGTGGGGATCTCGGCAACAAGAAGATGAAGGCCGAGGCGGAGAAGTTCGGCTTCAACAACGACATGATCGACACTCCGGTCCGCGCCGCCGAGAGCATCTTCCCCAAGGACAACCGGCCGCAGAACGCGATGGCCGGCATCGGCCAGGCGTCGAACCGCGCCACCCCGCTGCAGATGGCCATGGTCGCCTCGGCGGTCGCCAACGGCGGCAAGCTGATGAAGCCGTACATGGTCGACCAGCTGGTCGCGCCGAACCTCAACGTCGTCCAGCAGCACACGCCGCAGGAGATGAGCCGGCCGCTCAAGCCGGAGAACGCGCAGAAGATCCAGAGCATGATGGAGACCGTGGTCAAGGAGGGCACGGGAACCAACGCGCAGATCCCCGGCGTTACTGTCGGCGGGAAGACGGGCACCGCGCAGCACGGCGAGAACAACAAGGACAACCCGTACGCCTGGTTCATCTCCTACGCGAAGACCGCCAAGGGAACCCCGGTCGCGGTCGCCGTCGTCATTGAGGGATCGGACACGCTCCGGGACGACATCGCCGGTGGCAAGCTGGCCGCTCCGATCGCAAAAGGCGTGATGGAGGCGGTCATCTCGGGCGAGAAGTGACGCGGGTCATGCCCATACCGGTCACGTATCAGGTTGCGGCTCCGGCCCGGTCCGATACGGCGTGCCGGGTACGGTATGCCCGGACAGCACACCGCCGGACCACACACCGGTGCGGTCGGGACTGACGGAGAGGGCTGGAGAAGCTTATGGAAGAGCCGCGTCGCCTCGGCGGCCGGTACGAGCTGGGCTCGGTGCTCGGCCGTGGTGGCATGGCCGAGGTCTACCTCGCGCATGACACCCGCCTCGGCCGCACCGTAGCGGTGAAGACACTGCGGGTGGACCTCGCCCGCGACCCGTCCTTCCAGGCCCGGTTCCGCCGTGAGGCCCAGTCGGCCGCCTCGCTGAACCATCCGTCGATCGTCGCGGTCTACGACACCGGCGAGGACTACGTCGACGGGGTGTCGATCCCGTACATCGTCATGGAGTACGTCGACGGGTCGACGCTCCGTGAGCTGCTGCACTCCGGGCGGAAGCTGCTGCCCGAGCGGTCGCTGGAGATGACGACCGGCGTCCTGCAGGCGCTGGAGTACTCGCACCGGGCCGGCATCGTGCACCGCGACATCAAGCCCGCCAACGTCATGCTGACCCGCACCGGCCAGGTCAAGGTCATGGACTTCGGTATCGCCCGCGCCATGGGCGACGCCGGGATGACCATGACGCAGACCGCGGCGGTGATCGGTACCGCGCAGTACCTCTCGCCGGAGCAGGCCAAGGGCGAGCAGGTCGACGCCCGCTCGGACCTGTACTCCACCGGCTGCCTGCTCTACGAGCTGCTGACCGTGCGCCCACCGTTCGTCGGCGACTCACCGGTCGCGGTGGCGTACCAGCACGTCCGGGAGGAGCCGCAGAAGCCCAGCAACTTCGATCCCGAGATCTCGCCCGAGATGGACGCCATCGTCCTCAAGGCGCTGGTCAAGGACCCGGACTACCGCTACCAGTCGGCCGACGAGATGCGCGCCGACATCGAGGCGGCGCTGGACGGCCAGCCGGTCGCGGCGACCGCGGCGCTGGGTGCGGTCGGCTACGACCAGGACCAGCCCACGACGATGCTGCGCCCGCAGGACCCGGGCGGCCCGAAGACGTCGATGATGCCGCCGATAAGCGCGGACGACGGGGGCTACGGCTACGACGAGCGCACCGACCGGCGCCGGGGCGGCGGCCGGAAGAAGAGCAACGTCTCGACGATCCTGCTGGTCCTCGCGGCCATCCTCGTCCTGGTCGGTGCCATCTTCATCGGCAAGGCGATGTTCAGCGGCGGCAACAAGGGCTCCAAGGTCCCGGTGCCGAACCTCGTCGGCAAGACGCTGGCGGAGGCCACGGAATTCGGCCACAACGGCTCCTTCAATGTCGTCAAGGGCGGCAGCAAAGCCTGCGACAACGCCAAGAAGGGCCAGGTCACCGAGCAGGACCCGGCGGCCGACTCGAACATCGACAAGGACGGCACGGTCACCGTCACGATGTGCTCGGGCACGGTGAAGGTCGCCGTCCCGGATGTGACGGGCTACACCTTCGACAAGGCCAAGACGATTCTGGCCGGCAAGGGCTTCACCAACGTCCAGCAGCAGCAGAAGGTCTCGGACGCCAAGCCTGGCACCGTCACGGAACAGAGCCCCGACCCTCAGTCCGAGGCGCCCAAGGACACCCAGATCACGCTGACCATCGCGCAGGCGACCCCGAAGGTGACCGTCCCGGACGTCAAGGGGCAGGACGTCAATGCCGCGACCAAGCAGCTGCAGGACCAGGGCTTCACGGTCCAGCGGGGGCCGGACCGGAATGTGACCGACCCGTCGCAGAACGGCAAGGTCGTCGGCGAGAGCCCGGACGGCAACACCCAGGCGGCGCCGAACTCCACGGTCACGCTGACGGTCGGCAAGGCGGCGGCGCAGACGCCGGTGCCGAACGTGGTCGGCCAGAAGGTGAAGGACGCGAAGAAGACGCTGCAGCAGGCAGGCTTCAACAACATCCAGTTCGCCGGCGGTAGTTCGCAGGACGACAAGGCCATGGTCATGGCGCAGGACCCGCAGCCCGGGACCCCCGCGGACCCCGCGTCGACCACCGTGACGCTGACCACCGCCGGTGGCCAGGGCGACAACGGCAACGGCGGAGGGTTCTTCGGCGGGGCCTTCGGAGGCAAGAACAACTAGCGGCCCGCACCGCGTCGTACGACGGAGCCCCGGCAGCCCATGGAGGGCGGCCGGGGCTTTGTCGTGTGGGGCCGGGTGCGCGGGTCCTAGCGGAGTTCCTCGGGGGGCGTGCGGTCCGCGTCGACCTTCTGGGTGCGGACCAGCTCGCCCCAGACGATGTAGCGGTAGTCCGAGGTGTAGACGGGGGTGCAGGTCGTGAGCGTGATGTAGCGGCCCGCCGTGTGCTTGCCGGACTCCGCGGGGACCTTGTCGAGGACGGTCACGTTGTACTTCGAGGTCTGCGGCAGCGTCGCGAAGACCTTGTAGACGTACCAGGTGTCCTTCGTCTCGAAGACGATCGGATCGCCGTCCTTGAGCTTGTCGATGTTGTGGAACTTGGCGCCGTGACCGTCGCGGTGCGCGGCGAGGGCGAAGTTGCCCTTCGTGTCCTGCGGCAGCGCCGACTTGACCGGCTTGGTGTAGTAGCCGGCGACGCCTTCGTTGAGGACGTCGGTGTCGGTGCCCTTCTTGACCAGCACCTCGCCGTTGTCCATCGCCGGTACGTGCAGGAAGCCGATGCCGTCCTTGGTGTCCAGCTCCCCCGGTCCCTTGGGGCCGGCGGGCGGCGGCGCCGCCCAGTGCTTGCGGACCTGGTCGCTCTGCTTGTGCGACTCGCGGTCGGCGAGGACGTTGGTCCACCACAGCGAGTAGGCGACGAACAGCCCCAGGATCACGCCGGCCGTGATCAGCAGCTCACCGATGACGCTGATGACGGAGGCGACGGCCGCCCACCTCCGGCGCGGGTTCGACGACCGCGCGGACCGGTCGCTGTCCTGGTCGATTCCGCTGGCAGTCACCGCGGCGCACCCTTCTTTTGTTTCGCTCAGCCGGCGAGCGCTTCCGGTTTGCCCTTGCTCCGCGGTCGCTCGTCGACCATCTTGCCCCAGACGATCAACCGAAAGGTACTGGTGAACTCCGGTGTGCAGGTGGTCAGGGTGATGTAGCGACCCGGACCGGTGAATCCCGAACCCGGCGGTACCGGACCGATCACGCTGGTGTTACTGGGCGACGTCTGCGGGAGGACGCTCTCCATCTCGTACGTGTAGTACGCGCTCTGCGTCTCCACGACGATTTTGTCGCCCTTGGTGAGCCGGTTGATGTACCGAAACGGCTCACCGTGGGTGTTGCGGTGGGCCGCGACCGCGAAGTTGCCCTTCGGGTCCCACGGCATCGCCGTCTTGGTCCCGCTGCTGGCGTTGTAGTGGCCGATCATGCCGTGGTCCAGCACCGTGGTCTTGTCGATGCCCTCGGCGATCGGGGCCTTCACGTCGAGCTTGGGGATGTACATGATCCCGAAGCGCTCACCGACCGCGAGGTTCTTCTTCTCGCCGCCGCCCTTGTCCCACTGCTGCTGCAGGGTGTTGGCGGCGCCGCCCGCCTCCTCGTCGGCCCGCACGTTCGTCCACCACAGCTGGTAGGTGACGAAGAGCAGCATCAGCACGCCGAGGGTGATGAACACTTCGCCCAGTGCGCGGCTGGCGATCAGGCTGGGGCTGTCCTTGGCGGCGCGCTGGGCACGGCGGGCCTCGACCCGGGTCATGGGGGCCTTGGGCGATTCGGCGGCCGTCGCGGTGGCGGCAGCGGTGGCCTCGGCTGCCACGACTCCATGGCGGCCGTGGCGGCCACCTCGCCGGGCGGCCTGCTGAGCGGCCTTGCGGCGGGCCGCGCGGCCTTCCGGCGCCGGGTCGGTCCCGGTTTCACGTGAAACGACCGCGGCGGTGCCGGTTTCACGTGAAACGGCGTCCCGGTCACCCTCCGCCTGGCGCAGGGCCATGGTCTCCTCGTCCCGCTGCGGTCCGGGAGCGGCGGGAGCAGCGGGAGCGGCGGGTTTCGGGACCAGCGGTGGGATCGTGGGGAGCGGCGCCGTCAGGGCCTCGGCGACCGTGAACGGCGGAGGTATCGGCTCGGTCCGTGCGGCGTAACCTCCGCTTCCCAGGCCGCCGTTGACCTGCCCGAAGTCGTCGCGCTCGGGGCCGTAGGACTGCGGACGGCGCGGGGCGGGCGGGGTGGGTGGGGTGTCCTCGGGGGTGGGTTTCCGGTGCCGGGCCGCCGGACGGGGCTGGGGCTGGGTCGGCGGCCGGTTCTGGGCGGGCGGCTCGTGGTGCGGCCGGAACCAGGGGGAGCCCGGCCCCTCGTCGGTCCGCGGTGCCCGCTCCTCCGGTTCGTACGGTCCCGGCAGCGATGCCGCCGCCCGGTCCGGCAGGGGGTCGTTCAGCGGGTCGCTGAGCTGCCGTACCGCCGCCTCGAACGCGTCGGGGGGCCCGTCAGGGGCTCCCGGCTCGTACGGATCCTGCGCCGCGTACGGCCGCTCCGGCTCGTACGGGTCGGAGGATCTGCCGTCACGCTCGGGGCGCAGGGCGGTCACGCGCCGGCCTTGCCGACCACCGGGGCCAGCCCCGCCGAACGCCCCACCGCTCCCTCGTCGCCGCACTCCACCAGCCAGTTGGCGAGCATCCTGTGTCCCCACTCCGTCAGCACCGACTCGGGGTGGAACTGCACGCCCTCCACCGGGAGTTCACGGTGCCGCAGGCCCATGATGATCCGGCCGCCGGGGGCGTCCTCGGCCTCCGTCCAGGCGGTGACCGCCAGCGCGTCGGGGACGGTGTCCGGCTCGACGGCCAGGGAGTGGTAGCGGGTCGCGGTGAAGGGCGACGGCAGTCCGGCGAAGACGCCGGCGCCCTCGTGCAGGACGGGCGAGGTCTTGCCGTGCAGCAGCTCGGGCGCCCGGTCCACCACACCGCCGTAGGCGACGGCCATCGACTGCAGGCCCAGGCACACGCCGAACACCGGGACGCCGGTGTCCGCGCAGTGCCGGACCATGTCGACGCAGACCCCGGCCTGCTCGGGCGTGCCCGGACCGGGGGAGAGCAGCACGCCGTCGAAGCCGTCCTGGGCGTGGCGCGGGGCGACCTCGTCGTTGCGGAGCACCTCGCATTCGGCGCCGAGCTGGTAGAGGTACTGGACGAGGTTGAAGACGAAGCTGTCGTAGTTGTCGACGACGAGAATGCGTGCGGTCATCGGTTGGCTGCCATCCCTTGGTCGACAGTGACGTCATTGAAGGGGAGCAGCGGCTCCGCCCACGGAAAGACCCACTGGAAGAGCACGAAGACGACCGCCAGCACGAGCACCAGGGAAATCAGCGCCTTCACCCACGTGTTGCCCGGCAGCTGCCGCCAGATCCAGCCGTACATGCTGTCGCTGTCCCCTTGCCGATGCCCGTTGACGATGTCGATTGGACACCAGAGTAAGGGGAGAGGCTGTGGGCAGGTGGGTCAGCCGGTCAAAGCCGACGGCCTTCCCTGCTCGACGGGTTGGGTGGAATCCAGGTGGGCCCAGGCGATCAGCCGGTGGCTGTGGCCCCACTCCGGCTCGCAGGTGGTCAGGGTCAGATAGCGTCCGGGCCCCCGGTAGCCGGACTTCTGCGGTACGGGGTCGATCACGCCGATGTCGCCGGGCAGCGTCGTATAGGGACGGTTGTCGATGCGGTAGGTGAACCAGGTCGTGCCGTCGGTGAGGACGACGGCGTCTCCGGGGCGGAGTTGGGGGAAGTCCTTGAAGGGGTCGCCGTAGGTGCGACGGTGGCCGGCGACGGCGAAGTTGCCGATCTCGCCGAGCCGGGCGGTGCGGTCGTAGTGGCCGAGGCCGCGCTGGAGGACGTCGGTGGCGGTGCCCTGCAGGACGGGCTTGGCCCAGTCCGCCCCGAGCCGCGGGATGTACATGACGGCGAAGGACTTTCCGGGCTCGTAGGGGCGGGGGCCTGCGGTGGGCGGGCTGGCGGGCCGGCCGGCGGGGGCGGTGACCGAGCCGGCCGACCACTGGTCCTGGAGCCTGCCGATCTCGCCGGCCATCGCGCTGTCGGCTCGTACGCCGGTCCAGAAGAGGAGGTAGGCGACGAAGAGGACGATCAGCGTGCCGGCGGTGACGCAGATTTCGCTACCCGTCCGCACGATCCACCGCACCGTCATCCGGACCGCCCCTCCCCGCCGTCCCGCGGGCTGCGGGCTACGGCTTCACAGGCTGTGCGTAGTGGAGATCCACTGTGCCGGAGTAGCCGCGAAGAGTCACCGCCTCGTGCTGGTCGACTTTCCAGCCGAGGCCGTAGGCGTTGACGTACTGCAGGTAGTTCTGGATGGCGGGGGACGCGGTCAGCGCCCGGTTGAGGGCGTCGCGGTCGCCAACGGCGGTGATCTTGTAGGGCGGTGAGTAGACGCGGCCCTGGAGGATCAGGGTGTTGCCGACGCAGCGGACGGCGCTGGTGGAGATCAGCCGCTGGTCCATGACCCTGATGCCCTTGGCGCCGCCGTGCCACAGGGCGTTCACCACGGCCTGGAGGTCCTGCTGGTGGATGACCAGGTCGTTGGGCTGCGGCTCGGGGATGCCGGGGATCTTGGCGGTGGCGTTCGGCGGGGCGTCCATGAGCGTGACGGTCAGGCCCGGACCGGACAGCGGATCCAGGCCGGCGGTCTTCTCCAGCTCCCTGAGCCTGGTCTGCTCGGTCGTGGAGGCGCTGCTGGTCTCGCGCCGGGCCAGCGCGTCGACCTCCGCGCGCAGGGCGGCGTTGCGGCCGTCCTGGGCCCCGTTCTTGTGGCTGCGTTCCTGGATGAGGTCGGACAGCCGCAGCATCGAGTCGTCGGAGCGGAGGTTGGTGCCGCGGGCGGTGTCGAAGCTCAGCCAGAACAGCAGCCCGGCGAGCGCGAAGACGACGAGGGTGAGGAGTCGGACGGGCCGCAGCCGCGGGCGGGCCGGACGCCCGGGGATGTCAGCGGAATTGCTCAACGTACCCTTACTCCTTACGACGCCGCGGAAGCACTACGCTAACGGACGCCCGGGAAGGAAATCCGTTCCCATCGTGTCCGTACCCTGGCTCCCGTTCCGTACCGCCCCCGCACGGATGGGGGCACCGCCCGCTCGCCGTGGAGAGCGGGGGAGCAGCACATCGACAGGAGAGTTCCTCGTGCCGAAGTCACGGATCCGCAAGAAGGACGACTTCACGCCGCCGCCGGCGAAGACCACCGCCCTGAAGATGAACTCAGGCCGTGGCTGGGTCGCGCCGCTGATGCTGGCGATGTTCCTGATCGGCCTGGCGTGGATCGTGCTGTTCTACGTGTCCGAGGGCGATCTGCCGATCAAGGCGATGGGCAACTGGAACATCGTCTGCGGCTTTGGCTTCATCGCGGTGGGCTTCGGCATCTCCACGCAGTGGAAGTAGCGCAAGCCCTACCCAAGGCCATCCACACAGTTATCCACAGCCGGGGAAAACTTCAGAAGATCTGTGGATAACCTTCGGGAGGTTGACGCCGGTGTGACCGGCGGTAGCCGTCCGCGGACCGCGTCTCCCCCTGTCCTTCCTGGGGAAACGCAGACCGTCGGGGTCCGGGAGGATCTTCCGCACAGCATGCACAAGATCCGCCACGCACTGTGGACAACGTGGCGCGGTGGTGTGGGTAGGGCTCTCAGCCCACCAGCTGAAGGGTCCGTACCCACACCACCGCGACGATCGCGAGCAGCGCCAGCACACACGTCCCGGCGTGCACCAGCGTCCGGCGGTCGCGCGGCGCGTGCACCATCCCGAACGCCACCGCGGCGCCCACGACCAGCCCGCCGACATGCGCCTGCCAGGCGATGTTCGGCCACAGGAACGTGAAGGCCAGGTTGAGGCCGAGCAGGATCAGCACCGGCTTCATGTCGTAGCGCAGCCGGCGCATCAGCACCGCCGTCGCGCCCAGCAGCCCGAAGATCGCGCCGGACGCCCCCAGCGAGGGCTGGTTCTGCGCGGCGAGGAGATACGTCAGGGCGCTGCCGCCGAGGCCGGCGAGTAGGTAGAGGGTGAGGTAGCGGAGCCTGCCGAGCGCCGCCTCCAGGGGCGGGCCCAGCCACCACAGCGAGAGCATGTTGAAGGCGATGTGCGGGATCTGCTGATGCAGGAAGATCGCGGTCAGCAGGCGGTACCACTCGCCGTGGGCGACGCCGACGAGGTGGTAGCTGCTCGGGTCGACGGCGAGTCCGAGCATGTCCAGCCGGTCGACCAGGCCGCTGCCGGCCGCCAGCACCGCGACGAGGACGGCGGCGTTGACGCCCAGCAGGATCTTGGTGACCAGCCGGGGGTCGGCGGTGACCGTGCCGCCCGCTATCGTGCGCGGCGCGCTCGCACCCGGCGCGTGGCCGGTGCCGCCGCCGCTGCGTACGCAGTCCGGGCACTGGAAGCCGACCGAGGCGCTGACCATGCACTCCGGGCAGATCGGCCGGTCGCAGCGGGTGCAGCAGATGCCGGTCGTCCGGTCGGGATGGCGGTAGCAGCCGGAGCGGCCGTCGCGGCCGTGCGCGTCCTGCGGCTCCTGCGGGCTGCCTGGCACCTGGTCCATGTCCCCTTGTCCCCTTGTCCTCTTTCTCGCCTGAGCGCGTGAACACACCGCCCCGCCCGGTGTACGACCGGACGGGGCGTAATGGTTCCCCCGGACCTCGCCGGGGCACAAGACGCGCCTCAGCGGGTCTCGATGACCACCGACTCGATGACGACGTCCTTCACCGGACGGTCGGTGCGCGGGTTGGTCTGCGTCCCGGCGATGGCATCCACGACCTTCTTGCTGGCGTCGTTGGTGACCTCGCCGAAGATGGTGTGCTTGCCGGTCAGCCACGCGGTCGGCGAGACGGTGATGAAGAACTGCGAGCCGTTGGTGCCCGGACCGGCGTTGGCCATGGCCAGCAGGTACGGCTTGTTGAACGCCAGGTCGGGGTGGAACTCGTCGGCGAACTCGTAACCGGGGCCGCCGGTGCCGTTGCCCAGCGGGTCACCGCCCTGCAGCATGAAGCCGCTGATGACCCGGTGGAAGACGGTGCCGTCGTAGAGGCGGTCGGTGGACTTCTTACCGGTCGCCGGGTGGGTCCACTCCCGCTCGCCGTTGGCGAGCTCGACGAAGTTCTTGACCGTCTTGGGGGCATGGTTCGGCAGGAGCCGAATCTCGATGTCGCCCTGGTTCGTCTTCAGGGTGGCGTAGAGCTGCTCAGCCACGATCTACCTTCCATAGTCTTCACTGACGGTCCCTGATCCTCGCACGAAGCGCCCGCCGAGCGCCCGGCCGCCACCTCTTGACGGTGTTCGTACTCATTTCTCGCGCAGGATGCGGCGCAGCGTGGCATGGTCGTCACAAGGTTCCGGAAGGTCCCCAATGACCCGGATGCCCGCTCACACATGCCGTACGACGCCGGAGCGGGCATGCTCGTCAATCGGGTGGACAGGCGACAGAGCAGCAACGGGGCAGCAGCCCCCGCTACCCGGACACACCGCCGAGGAGGAGGATCCCCGTGACCCGCAAGGACAGCGTGCGCGCCGCGACCGGCACCGCCAAGGACAGCGTGCGGCACGCAGCGGAGGTGGTGGCTCCCTATGCCGGTACGGCCAAGGACGCCGCTGTCCAGTACGCCCACGAGGCCCGTACGCGGCTGGCCCCCGTGGTGGTCGAGGCGGCGCACCAGGCCCGCTCCCAGTACGACGCCCATCTGTACCCGCGTATCGAGCACGCCCGCGGCGCGCTGCCGCCCAAGGTGGACGAGGCGGCGACCCGGGCCGCCTGCCGCACCCGCAAGGCGGCCCGCCAGGCGGCCGACTACGCCGCCCCGCGGCTGGAGAACGCCGTGGACAGCGCCCGCGCGGCGGCCGAGCCGGTGCGCGAGGAGGCGCTCGCCCGCGGCACCGCCGCGCTCGCCGCGCTCCGCGGCCAGGTGACCGCCGCGGAGATCGAGAAACTCCACAAGAAGCAGCAGCGGCGGGCGGCCTGCGGCAAGGCGGCCAAGCGGCTGGCGCTGCTGGGCATCGTGGTGGCCGGCGCGGTCGCCGCCTGGAAGTGGTGGGACAAGCAGGCCAACCCGGACTGGCTGGTCGAGCCGCCGGCCCCCACCGAGGTCGGCGAGCGCGGCCATCTGAGCGCCGTCGACGGCAGCGAGGGCGCCCCGCTCGACCCCGAGGTCCAGGCCAAGCAGGCCGAGGCCGACGACGACGAACGGGGCGGCGGCTCCACCGCCTGATCCGTACCGCCACGGGCCGCGCTCCCCCACGGGGGCGCGGCCCGCGGCGTACGGCCGCTCAGGACGCCTCGGCCCGGTGCCCGGCCGCCGGCAGCGGGTCGGCGCGCCGGGCCACGTCGAGGAGGGCGTGCAGCGGGCGCTCGGCGAGGCCGAGGCGGGGGCGCCACTGGGCGACGATGCTGACCGGGCGGAGCGGTTCGGTCAGCCGCAGCGCGACCAGCTCCCCCGTCTCCAGCTCCCGCGCCACCGCCAGCTCCGGCAGCAGCGAGACACCGCGGCCGTGCCCGGTCAGCCGCAGCAGCGCGGACAGCGAGCCGGTGATCATCGCGAGGTGCGCCCCGGCGAGCAGGTCGCGCCCGAAGCGGTCCACCAGCATCTCGGAGGTGCAGCCCGGCTCGGCGACCAGGAAGTCGTACGCCAGCAGCTGATCCGGCGTCACCTGCGCGCTCCCGGCCAGGGGATGGCCGCAGGACGCCACCAGCATCGTGCGGTCATGGCCCACGACCACGTGCGGACCGACCGCCCGCCGCCCGTTGTCGTACTGGAACGTCACGTCCAACTCGCCCGCGCCGAAGGCCCGTTCCACCAGGCTGCGGCTGCCGACGGTCAGCTCGACCTCGACGTCCGTACCGGGACCGCCGGCGCCGTACTCCAGCGCCGCCAGCACCTCCGGCATCCAGGCGTGCGCCAGCGACTCCTGGGAGCCGATGCGCAGCCGGGGCCGGTCGCCGAGCGCGGCCCGGCGCATCCGCTCCTCCAGCTCCAGCGCCTCACGGGCGTGCGGCAGCAGCCGGCGCCCGGCGTCGGTGAGCGTCGCGCCCGTGCCGGCGCGAACCAGCACGGCGGCGCCCAGCTCCGCCTCCAGGCGCTTGAGCTGTGCGCTCACACTCGACTGCGCATAGCCCAACTCCTGGGCGGCGGCGGATATTCCGCCGTGATCGGCGACGGCGACGAAGGCACGCAGATAACGGGAGTCCACCCCACCAGCATGCCACCGCCATCGGACATTCCGATGGGGCCATCGAGAGTGCGGCGTCGCCGAACCCCGGCCCGCCGGGCCACCGTTCCCCCATGACCACCGATGCCATGGCGCGCTGCGCCGCCGCCGCACCGCCGGCGCCCGTACGGTCCCGGCTCGCCTTCGCCGGGATCGCCGCCGGGAACCTGCTCGTCCTCCTGGACACCTCCGTCCTCAACGTCGCCGTCCCCGACCTCCAGCACTCCCTCCACCCGGCCGCCGCCGCACTCCCCTGGACCGTCGACGCGTACACCGTGGTCTTCGCCGGACTGCTCCTCGCGGCAGGCGTGTTCGCCGACCGGTGGGGCGCGCGGCGGGTCTACGTCACCGCCCTCAGCGCCTTCGCCGTGCTGTCCGTACTGTGCGCCGCGGCGCCCGACGCCGGGTCGCTGATCGCCGGACGGGCCCTGCTGGGAGCCGCCGGCGCCGGGCTGGTCCCCGCCTCGCTCGCGCTGCTGATCGCCCTCAACCCGGACCCCGCCCGGCGCACCCGCGCCATCGGGGCCTGGGCCGCACTGAGCGGCCTGGGCGCCGCCGCCGGGCCCGTACTGGGCGGCGGGCTGATCGAACTCGGCGGCTGGCGGCTGGTGTTCCTCGTCAACCCGCCGCTCGCGCTCGCCGCCCTGCTGCTCGCCCGCCGGCTCCCGGCGCCGGCCGCCCGGTCCGCGGGCACCGCCCTGGACCGCTCCGGGCTGCTGCTGTCCACCGCCGCACTCGCCGCGCTCACCTTCGGCCTGGTCGAGGCCGGCATCGAGGGCTGGGCCGCGCCGTACGCCTGGGGGCCGATCGCCGCTGCGCTGCTCGCCGGCGCCGCGCTGACCGCCGTGGAACGCCGCGCCGCCGCTCCCGTACTGCCGCCCACACTGCTGGCCCTGCCCCGGGTGCGGGCCGCGATGCTGGCCGCCGCGGTGTCCTGCTTCGCCTACTTCGGCGGGATGTACCTGCTCGCCGTCCGGCTCCAGCACGCCTACGGGCTCTCCCCGTTGGCGGCCGGCCTGGCGTCGCTGCCGCTCACCTTCCCGGTGTGCGTGATGCCCTTCTTCACCGGCCGCCTGGTGGCCCGGCACGGGGCCCGCCCGGTGCTGCTGACCGGAATGTCGGCCACCGCGCTGGCCGGGGCGCTGCTGCTCCTCGCCGGCGGCGGGCACGCCCCGCTCGCCGTGGTCGTCGCGGCCGAGCTCGCCCTCGCCGCCGCGGGCACCCTCTCCATCCCCGGCGCCGCCGCGGAGATGGCCGTCGCCGCGCCGGCCGAGCTGGCCGCGACCGGCCAGGGCGCCCTCAACGGCATCCGGCAGGCGGGCTCGGCGCTCGGCGTCGCGGTCCTGGGCACCCTGGGCGGCCTGCCGGGCGCGGGCGGCGTACTCGTCGTCATCGGATCGGCCGCGCTGCTGCTGGTCTTCCGCGCGGGTGCCACCGCCCGCCGGTGACGGCGGGCCCCGCCCGCCGCACCGGTCCGCACCGCGGCACGGACCGCACAGACCACACAGACCGTACAAATAGACTTCCCGGCCGCGTCCCCGCAGGTCGGAGGGGTTCATGCGGTGGAGCCCAGGGGGCGAACCCGCAACCGGGACGCGACTGGTACGTGATCGAAGAGGAGGTCTCCCGGGAGCAGTCGGTGAGCGGCCTTCCGATGTACGGCGACGCCTTCCCCGAGGAACGCTGAAGCAGAGCACATGAGTTTGCCCAGGTTCCTCGGCTCCTTCCGCGGCTCAGGCTCGGTGAACTCGACCGCGCCGCCGCCCCGGCCGGTCGCCTCCCTGAGAAGTACGGCTGTCCCGGATCCGGGCCGCACGACGTACACCACCGCCCAGCGGCTGCGGGCGCATCGGACGAGCTGCACGGGGTCCAGGGGATCCACCGGGGGAACAAGAGCCGCCCCGCAGCCCGTGAACAGGGAGCCGCAAGGCTCTTCGTCAGCGCCGCCGCGCTGACACGCCAGCACGGAAAACCGGGACAAAAAGACCCCTCCAACCGCGTTTCCGCAGGTCAGAGAGGTCTGATGGAGTGGAGCCTAGGGGAGTCGAACCCCTGACATCTGCCATGCAAAGACAGCGCTCTACCAACTGAGCTAAGGCCCCTTCGCGGAACAGGGTACCCGGTGTGGGCGCGCTTTCCCGACCGGGTATCG
The DNA here is from genome assembly GCF_050054615.1 of Streptomyces sp. YGL11-2. Taxonomy (NCBI): domain Bacteria; kingdom Bacillati; phylum Actinomycetota; class Actinomycetes; order Kitasatosporales; family Streptomycetaceae; genus Streptomyces; species Streptomyces sp. YGL11-2. The sequence continues at coordinate 189,262 of NZ_JBNHIN010000002.1, read as the reverse complement.
CCGCACACCGTTGCTCTCCGTAGGATGCTTCGCGAGATTCGCGGCAGCGAAGCGCGATCGGGGAGACAGGGGAGACGGCATGGACGCAGCACAGCAGGAAGCCACCGCGCGGGCCCGGGAGCTCCAGCGCAGTTGGTACGGGGAACCTCTGGGCGCGCTGTTCCGCCGGCTGATCGACGACCTCGGGCTCAACCAGGCCCGGCTGGCCTCGGTGCTCGGCCTGTCCGCGCCGATGCTGTCCCAGCTGATGAGCGGGCAGCGCGCCAAGATAGGCAACCCGGCCGTGGTCCAGCGGGTCCAGGCGCTCCAGGAGCTGGCCGGGCAGGTCGCGGACGGCAGCGTGAGCGCCGCGGAGGCCACCGACCGGATGGAGGAGATCAAGAAGACGGCGGGCGGCTCGGTGCTGAACAACACCGCGCAGACCACGTCCTCCACGGGAGCCACCACGGTGCGCCGGGTGGTGCGGGAGATCCAGTCGCTCCTGCGGTCGGTCTCCGACGCCGGGGACATCATCGAGGCGGCGACCACCCTCGCCCCCACGCACCCCGAACTGGCAGAGTTCCTCAGGGTCTACGGTGCCGGCCGCACCGCGGACGCGGTCGCCCATTACGAGGCGCACCAGAGTTAGCCGGGGAGCGTTGGCCAGCCGAGAGTCGGTCGCAGGGGACTCGTGAGCCAGAAGCGGACGGGGCGCAATGGGTGAGATCTTCGCCGGTCGGTACGAGCTCGTGGATCCGATCGGACGGGGCGGAGTGGGCGCGGTCTGGCGCGCCTGGGACCACCGGCGGCGCCGCTACGTGGCGGCCAAAGTGCTCCAGCAGAGCGACGCGCACACGCTGTTGCGCTTCGTCCGCGAACAGGCACTGCGGATCGACCACCCGCATGTGCTGGCCCCCGCGAGCTGGGCCGCGGACGACGACAAGGTGCTGTTCACCATGGATCTGGTGCACGGCGGCTCGCTGGCCCATCTGTCCGGCGACTACGGCCCGTTGCCGCCGCGGATGGTCTGCACCCTGATGGACCAGCTGCTGGCCGGACTGACCGCCGTACACGCCGAGGGCGTGGTGCACCGGGACATCAAACCGGCGAACCTCCTGCTGGAGGCGACCGGCACCGGCCGCCCCCATCTGCGGCTGTCCGACTTCGGCATCGCGATGCGCAAGGGAGAGCCGCGGCTCACCGAGACCAACTACGTGGTGGGCACGCCCGGTTACTTCGCGCCGGAGCAAATGCTCGGCGCCGAACCGGACTTCCCCGCCGACCTGTTCGCCGCCGGGCTGGTCGCGCTGTCCCTGCTCACCGGCGTCAAGCCGGATGCGGAGGCGTTGATCCGGCATTTCGCGGACCACGGCATACCGAACGCCCCCGAAGGCGTACCGGAACCGCTGTGGCAGGTGCTGGCCTCACTGGTGCACCCGGATCCGGACGCCCGCTTCAAGACGGCGACGGGAGCCCGGAAGGCGCTGTTGGCGGCGGCCGAGCTGCTGCCCGAGGCGACGATCGAGGACGAGGTCGTCGAGGTCTTCGACCACATCGGGCCGCTGCCCGCCGGATTCGGGCCGGACGGGCCACTGCGCCCGGCCGGCGGCGACGGCGCGACCGACAGCACCATCGTGGCCACCTCCGGGACCGGCGAGCCGGCCGCCGTCGGGCCCGGCTCCCTGTCGGACACCGGGAGCTTCCAGCTCGCGCCGCCGGAGCCGCAGATCCCGCCGCAGCCGAGCACCCCGCCGACCCCGGCGCCGATGCCGCCGGGACCGCCGCCCGCCCGGAACGTCCCGGCCCCGCCGAGCACCCCGCCGCGGACCCCCGCCCCGATGCCCCGCTACGAGCCGACCGCCGCCGGCCACCCGGAGGCGTCCGCGACCCGCCCGTACACCACCGGGCAGCCCCCGCTCCCCGGCCCGCCGCCGGGCGCCGCCCACGCCCCGGTGACGCCTTCCCCGGGCTCCGCCGCGGCGCCGCGCCCCGACATCCCGGACCGCAGACCGGGGCCGCCTCCGAAGGTCGCGATCCCGGTACTCATCGTGGCGCTGCTGTGCATCGCGGTCGGCGTCTGGGCCCTGTTCGCCGCCTGACACCTGCGGGCCAGGGGCTTTGGCGGGATGTCCGGGCCGATGAGGCGGGCGGCGTGGTCCGCGACCTTGGTCCCGGGCCGCGGCGCGGCGGCCGCGGAGAAGTAGGCGTTGCCGGTGGCGTCGAGAGAGACGGCGTAGTACTTGGTCCCACCGCGCTTGATGGTGTCGGCGTGCTGCCCCGGCGCGAGCTGCGGGGCGTTGGCGGTGTCCGCGCTGCCCTTGACCGCCGTGCCGTCGGGCGCCCTCGCACAGCCCGGCAAGCCGCCGGCCGCGGCCACGCCCACCGTGCCCGGTGCGAGCGCCGGCCCGGTCAGCTCCGCCAGGGCCGCGAGCCCCCGGTCGGCGCCGCCCGCCCCTTCAGCACGAGCCGCTCTTCCGCGGATCCGCCGCCGCACCGGTCGGCCGCGGCTTCCGGCGGGCCCAGACGTACGACGTCCCGAGGCCGGCCAGCAGCAGGACGCCCACCACGCCGACGGACACCCCGGCCACGCGGATCGCGGGCCATCCGCCGCGGCCCGCCACGGACCCCGAACCGCCGCCCGTGGCAAGGCTCTTGACCGCGGTCGCCGCGGCCTCCGGTCCGGCCTTCTCCTTGCCCAGGACGGCGACCCGCAGCACCAGGTCGATCTGCGAATTCTGGCTGATCTGGGCGGCTCTGGCGCCCAGCGTGACGGCAATGTAGAAGTCGCCCTTGGCGTGGACGGGGACGACGTCGGGGTGGGTCTCGTAGCGGTTGGTCCAGGAGACCGGCACGGTCCCCATCTTCAGCGACGCCACCCGCCCGTTGTAGGGCACCTGCGGGATGAACTGTCCGGTGCCGCTGCCGACCGGCGCCCGGTACGGCGTGTAGACCTGGGTGCTGCCGAAGGACGTCCGGGTGACGGCGCCCTTGGCCTTGGGCTCTTTGGCGAACTCCACGTCGTAGCGCAGCTGCTGGCCCCAGCCGACCGGCACCTTGTACCAGAGCGTCTGGGCCGGAAGGATCCTGTCCCGCCAGACGCCCTGGTGCAGCAGCCGGGCGTCGTTGAAGCCGGTGCCGCCGGAGACCTCCTCGGGGGCGGTGGTGGGCAGCGTGGCGTCCTTGCCGCCGGCGCCGTAGTCCGGCTCGGCCGGGGCGGGGGCGACGCCCTTCGCCAGCGGTGGTTCCACGTGAAACGTCAGCTCCAGCGGCCAGCGCGCGGCGCCCGCCCCCTTGGCCGCCGTGCGCTCGACGACCAGCCAGTACCGGCCCGCCTTGTCACAGCTGTTGGTGCCGCGCTGCGACGGGATCCGGCTGACGCCCGAGGTCAGCGGTGCGGCTCCCTCCCGCTGCCCGAACATCGCCGTCGTGGACTCGCAGGAACCGTCCGTGCCGTACACGACCTTGGTGTGCAGCGCGTCCGGGGAGTCGACCGCCGCCCCGGGCGGCGGGACCGCCGTCGCCGAGAAGTCCGCCGCCGACGCCGCGTCCAGGTCGGTGGCGTAGTACCGCTCTTCGTTGGGGCCGATGCTGTCCAGATACTGCCCCGGCGAGATGGCCGGCGCGCTCTGCCGGTCGGCCGTGCCCTGGACCGGCTTACCGCTGAACCGGTAGCCGGGCGCGGAGAGTTGGCCGGATCGCTGCGCATGGCGGGAGAGCGCCCGGGCGTTCGGGGCGCCGTACGCCCTGCCCGTGCCCTCGGCGGCCGGCGCCGCGGACGGTGCCGCCGCGGCGGGGAGGACCGCCGCGGTGAGGGCCACGAACAGCCCCCCGAACGCCGCCACCGCCCCGCGGCATGGTCGTCGTGCCATGTCGTCCCCCTCGCGTCCCGCCGATCACATCACAGACACCACCATCACGGACATGGTCTTTGCTGTTGCAATCGAAGGCTATGCGACAGCAAACCCACCTGCCCGTCTGCCCGACCCCGGACATACGAAACCCCGGCCGCCCATCGGCAACCGGGGTCCCTACAAACTGTGCTGTGCGTGTGGTCTCACACACCCGAACCTGCGGGCACGGAGTCGGTCGCCTCCGTCCACAGATCCTGCTCGGCGCGATCCGCCTGGATCTGGCGGTACACGAGGAGCCCGCCGATGGCGGCCAGTGCGACCAGGAGAAGCTTCTTCACCGCGCGACCTCGTCTTTCGTTGACGTAGGGGACCCTATGTCGGCCGATGATACACACCGGCCGATACCGATCGGTTATCTAGCCCGCACTCGGCAACACCTCTTCCGCGGGCGCCGAAGGGCCTCAACTTCCGTCCCTCTACAACGAATCGCCCACGCCGTCGGTTCCCATCGCCCCGGCAAAAGCATCGGCCCGGCCGGAGAAATCTCCGGCCGGGCCGATGGTGCGGTGCGGCTACCAGGACTTGAACCTGGGGCCTCTTCCTTATCAGGGAAGCGCTCTAACCGTCTGAGCTATAGCCGCTCGTTCGCTGCAACGAAAGATTAGCGCACTTCAGAGGCGTTCCCAAAATCGGTTCCCGAGGCTCCAGGACCGCCCGCCGGCCGAGGACTCACTCGTCCTCCGCGAGGGTCAGCTCCACACCGCCGACGAAGCCGGCCGACAGGTTGTAGATGAACGAGCCGAGCGTGGCCAGCGCGGTCGCCAGCACCACGTCGATCACCGCGATGACGGAGGTGAACAGCAGCACCCGCGGCAGCGACAGGAACGACTGGAGATCGAAGCCGCCGCCGTCCGCCGAGCCGGTCGCCTCACTGATCGTCCTGCCGACGGTGGAGAAGACGCCCATCGCGTTCATCACCATCCACAGCACCGTCACCGCCACGATCGTGCAGATACCCAGCGCGATGGACAGCAGGAAGCTCACCTTCATCACCGACCACGGGTCGGTACGCGCCACCCGGAGCCGGGCCTTGCGCGTCCTGGGGGCCGTACTGGCGCCCGTACGCGGCTTGCGCACCGCCTGTCCGGCGCCCTCCTGCCCGCCGCCCGTGCGGTACGCCTGAGGCGGCTGGTAGGGCTGCTGCGCGCCCCCCTGCGGCGTCACCTGGCCGCCGGTCCGGGCCTGCGGCGGCTGGGGCTGGGGCTGGGGCTGTCGGGTATCGGCCATGGGTCCTCCCTCATGGGCACCGTCGTCCCCGGTGCCTTCGGACATGGAAGAGCCACGGACGCCGTCTTCCGTCACGGTTGCGGGTCCCGCCGAGGAGTCCTTGCCGACTCCCGGTCCGCCCGCCGCAGCGCCCGTGGCTCCACTCACGACCTACTCCTCGGTTACTCCGCCGCGGGCTGCTCGCCCCCGGCCGCCACGGGCGCGGCGTCTTCCGCCGCGCCGGTCTCGTCGGCTCCCTCGGGCCCGTCGACCTCTTCGGCTTCCCGGCCGGCCTCGGCGTTCCGTGCGATGCCGACGACGGCATCGCGCTTGCCCAGGTTGATCAGTTGGACGCCCATGGTGTCACGGCCGGTCTCCCGGACCTCGTTGACCCGTGTCCGGATCACGCCACCGCCGAGCGTGATCGCGAGGATCTCGTCCGACTCCTCGACGACCAGCGCGCCGACCAGCGAACCCCGGTCCTCGACGATCTTGGCGGCCTTAATCCCCAGGCCGCCGCGACCCTGGACGCGGTACTCGTCGACCGCGGTGCGCTTGGCGTACCCGCCGTCGGTCGCGGTGAAGACGAACGTACCGTCCCGGACCACGTTCATCGAGAGCAGCTCATCGCCCTCGCGGAAGCTCATGCCCTTCACACCCGACGTGGCCCGGCCCATCGGGCGCAGCGCGTCGTCGGTCGCGGTGAACCGGATCGACTGCGCCTTCTTGCTGATCAGCAGCAGGTCGTCGGTGTCCGAGACCAGCTCGGCGCCGATCAGCTCGTCGTCCGTGCCGTCCTCCCGCTCGCGGAGGTTGATCGCGATCACACCGCCGGAGCGGGGCGAGTCGTAGTCCTTGAGCGGGGTCTTCTTGACCAGGCCGGCCTTCGTGGCGAGGACCAGGTACGGCGCCGCCTCGTAGTCGCGGATCGCCAGGATCTGCGCGATCTGCTCGTCCGGCTGAAAGGCCAGCAGATTGGCCACGTGCTGGCCCCGCGCGTCCCGCCCGGCGTCCGGGAGTTCGTACGCCTTGGCGCGGTAGACCCGGCCCTTGTTGGTGAAGAACAGCAGCCAGTGGTGGGTGGTGGAGACGAAGAAGTGGTCGACGATGTCGTCTTCCTTGAGCTTGGTGCCCCGTACGCCCTTGCCGCCGCGCTTCTGCGAACGGTAGTCGTCGGTCTTCGTCCGCTTCACATAGCCGCCACGGGAGATCGTGACGACGATGTCCTCTTCGGCGATCAGGTCCTCGATGGACATGTCGCCCTCGAAGGGCACCAGCATGCTGCGCCGGTCGTCGCCGAACTTCTCGACGATCGCGGCCAGTTCCTCGCTGATGATCTGGCGCTGGCGCTCCGGGGAGGCCAGGATCGCGTTGTACTCGCGGATCTTGCGCTGGAGCTCGTCGTGCTCGGCGGTGATCTTCTGGCGCTCCAGGGCGGCCAGCCGGCGCAGCTGCATCTCCAGGATCGCGTTCGCCTGGATCTCGTCGATGGCCAGCAGACCCATCAGGCCCTCGCGGGCGGTCTCGACCGTGTCGCTGCGCCGGATCAGCGCGATGACCTCGTCGATGGCGTCCAGCGCCTTGAGCAGACCGCGCAGGATGTGCGCCCGCTCCTCGGCCTTGCGCAGCCGGAACTTCGTCCGGCGGACGATGACCTCGATCTGGTGCGTGACCCAGTTGCGGATGAACGCGTCCAGGGAGAGCGTGCGCGGCACCCCGTCGACCAGCGCGAGCATGTTCGCGCCGAAGTTGGTCTGCAGATCGGTGTGCTTGTAGAGGTTGTTGAGGACGACCTTGGCGACCGCGTCCCGCTTGAGGACGATGACCAGCCGCTGGCCGGTACGGGAGGAGGTCTCGTCGCGGACGTCCGCGATGCCGCCGATCTTGCCGTCCTTGACCAGGTCGGCGATCTTCTGCGCGAGGTTGTCCGGGTTGACCTGGTAGGGCAGCTCGGTGACCACCAGGCACTGGCGGTTCTGGATCTCCTCGACCGCCACCACCGCGCGCATCGTGATCGAGCCGCGGCCGGTGCGGTACGCCTCCTCGATGCCCTTGCGGCCCACCACCAGCGCGCCGGTGGGGAAGTCCGGGCCCTTGACCCGCTCGATCAGCGCGTCCAGCAGCTCCTCGCTGGACGCCTCGGGGTGGGCCAGCGCCCACTGCGCGCCGTCCGCGACCTCGCGGAGGTTGTGCGGCGGGATGTTGGTGGCCATACCGACGGCGATACCGGCCGAGCCGTTGATCAGCAGGTTGGGGAAGCGGGACGGCAGGACCGTCGGCTCCTGGTTGCGGCCGTCGTAGTTGTCCTGGAAGTCGACGGTCTCCTCGTCGATGTCCCGGAGCATCTCCATCGACAGCTGCTTCATCTTGCACTCGGTGTACCGCATGGCCGCGGCCGGGTCGTTGCCCGGGGAGCCGAAGTTGCCGTTGGAGTCGACCAGCGGCATCCGCATCGACCACGGCTGCGCGAGGCGGACCAGCGCGTCGTAGATGGAGGTGTCACCGTGCGGGTGGTACGTACCCATGACGTCGCCGACGACGCGGGCGCACTTGTAGAAGCCCTTCTCGGGGCGGTAGCCGCCGTCGTACATCGCGTAGAGCACGCGGCGGTGCACCGGCTTGAGGCCGTCGCGGACGTCGGGCAGCGCACGCGACACGATGACGGACATCGCGTAGTCGAGGTACGAGCGCTGCATCTCCGTTTCGAGCCCGACGGGCTCGACGCGCATCCCGACGCCTTCGATGGTGGCGGGCGCGCCCTCGGCGGTCACACCGTCAGGGGTCACAGGGGGGTTCTCGTCGGCCATGGTGGTTCAAAGTCCTTTCGAGCTGCGGCTGTTGTTCGGGCCGACAGGGCTCAGATGTCGAGGAAGCGGACGTCCTTGGCGTTACGCTGGATGAAGGAGCGGCGTGCCTCGACGTCCTCGCCCATCAGCACGGAGAACAGGTCGTCCGCGCGGGCCGCGTCGTCCAGCGAGACCTGGCCGAGGACACGGTGGTCGGTGTCCATGGTCGTGATGCGCAGCTCCTCGGCGTTCATCTCGCCGAGACCCTTGAACCGCTGGATGGAGTCCTCGCGGATCCGCTTGCCGTTCTGCTTGCCGAGCTCGATCAGCGCGTCCCGCTCGCGGTCGGAGTAGGCGTACTCGAAGTCGTCCCGGCCCCACTTGATCTTGTACAGCGGCGGGCGCGAGAGGTAGACGTGCCCGGCCTCGACCAGCGGACGCATGAAGCGGAACAGGAAGGTGAGCAGCAGGGTGTTGATGTGCTGGCCGTCGACATCGGCGTCCGCCATCAGAATGATCTTGTGGTAGCGGAGCTTCTCGATGTCGAAGTCCTCGTGGACTCCGGTGCCGAAGGCCGAGATCAGCGCCTGGACCTCGTTGTTCTGCAGGATCTTGTCGACCCGGGCCTTCTCGACGTTGAGGATCTTGCCGCGGATCGGGAGGATTGCCTGGTACTCCGGGTTGCGGCCGGACTTGGCCGAACCGCCGGCGGAGTCACCCTCGACGATGAAGATCTCGCACTTCGTCGGGTCGTTGGACTGGCAGTCGCTCAGCTTGCCGGGCAGCGACGCCGTCTCCAGCAGCCCCTTGCGGCGGGTCAGATCGCGCGCCTTGCGGGCCGCGACCCGCGCCGTCGCCGCCTGGATGCCCTTGCGGATGATATCCGCGGCCTCGTTGGGGTTGCGGTCCAGCCAGTCGGTGAGGTGCTCGTGCACGACCTTCTGGACGAAGGTCTTGGCCTCGGTGTTGCCCAGCTTGGTCTTGGTCTGGCCCTCGAACTGCGGCTCGCCGAGCTTGACCGAGATGATCGCCGTCAGACCCTCGCGGATGTCCTCACCCGTGAGGTTGTCGTCCTTCTCGCGCAGCAGCTTCTTGTCGCGGGCGTAACGGTTGATCAGACCCGTCAGCGCGGCGCGGAAGCCCTCTTCGTGGGTGCCGCCCTCGTGGGTGTGGATGGTGTTCGCGAAGCTGTAGACACCCTCGCTGTACTGGGTGTTCCACTGCATCGCGATCTCGACCGAGAGCGTCCGCTCCTTGTCCTCGGCGTCCACCCCGATCACGCTCGGGTGCACCAGCTCGCCCTTGCGCGAGTTCAGGTACTTCACGAAGTCGACGATGCCGCCCTCGTAGTGGTACCGCACCGAGAGCGGATTGCCGTCCTCGTCCACATGGTCCGGGCGCTCGTCCTTCAGCGCGATCGTCAGACCCTTGTTGAGGAACGCCATCTCCTGGAAGCGCCGGGAGAGCGTCTCGAAGCTGTACTCGGTCGTCTCGAAGATGTCGCCGTCGGCCCAGAACGTGACCGAGGTGCCGGACTCCTCGGTGGCCTCGTGCTTGGCCAGCGGCGCGGTCGGCACACCGAGCTTGTAGTCCTGCGCCCAGCGGTAGCCGTCCGTGCGGACGTCGACGGCCAACCGCGTCGACAGCGCGTTCACGACGGAGACACCCACGCCGTGCAGACCACCGGAGACCGCGTAACCGCCGCCGCCGAACTTGCCGCCGGCGTGCAGCACCGTCAGCACGACCTCGACGGCCGGCTTGTTCTCGGACGGCACGATGCCGACGGGGATACCGCGGCCGTTGTCGACGACGCGGACACCGCCGTCGGCCAGGATCGTCACGTCGATGGTGTCCGCATGCCCGGCCAGTGCCTCGTCGACCGAGTTGTCCACGACCTCGTACACGAGGTGGTGCAGACCGCGTTCGCCCGTCGAGCCGATGTACATGCCGGGGCGCTTGCGAACCGCGTCCAAGCCCTCAAGGACGGTGATCGCGCTGGCGTCGTACGACTTCTCCACCGAGGAGTCGCCCACGGCACCTGCGGGAACCCCTTCTTCGGTAGAAGCCATGTTGTTCTCGTTGAGGTCGCCGGAGTCGGCCACGAAGCGCCCTTTCTGGCACAGCACGAGCCCTTCCGCACCTGCGGGGAGGACCCCTGGGAAGACAGGCGGGAGCGGCTCGTCGTTCGACATGTTCCGCGAGTGGGCGGGATTGTCTACCAGTCTACCGGTAGGGCGGACACTCATGGGGGTTTGCAGGCGCCTGAGTCGTCATGTGCCGCCCTGAACTGACGTCCGCCGACTCCCCATATGCGAGAAGGGGCCTCAGGACGCTCAAACGGGCACTCAGCGCTTCGGGATGTCAACCACCGGCTACCGTTTGCGGAGTCTCATGCGTCACACGTGTTTACAGGCGCCCTACACCCCGTCCCGCCGCCCGATCCGTTTCACGTGAAACGGCCCAGAGAGCGAGGTGGGGGCGGTGTTTCACGTGAAACACCGCCCCCACCTCGCTCTCTGGGCCGTTTCACGTGAAACGGATCGGGCGGCGGGACGGGGTGTAGGGCGCCTGTAAACACGTGTGACGCATGAGACTCCGCAAACNGCGGTGTTTCACGTGAAACCCCCCCCCCACCTCGCTCTCTGGGATCTCCTCGCGCCGGGATCTAGCCGTAGGTGTCGCCCGGGCCCTTGCTGCCGGGCGCCCGCAGCGACCCGTACCTGCGAGCGGGGCCGCCGGGCCCCAGCACCTTGATCATCTTGACCGTGCCATGGCCCAGGTCCTCATTCAGCCGGGCCACCAGCTGCGGCGCCAGCAGCCGCAGCTGCGTCGCCCAGGCCGTCGAATCGCACTGCACGGTCAGCACGCGGGCGTCCTCGTCGTACCTCTGCGGCTCGCAGTGCTGCGCCACCTCGGGCCCCACCAGCTGCGGCCAGCGGCCCATCACCCCGCCGACCGCCGCCGGGGTCTCCCAGCCGCGCTCGGTGATCAGTCGGTTGATCGCCGCACCCAGCGACAGCGGATCGCGGCCGTCCGCCCGCGCACCCGAACGCAGCCCGCCGCGCCGGGCCTGCTTCTTCTGCTGCGCCGCGGCGCCCCGGGCGCGGGCCTGCTCCTTGGCGGCGACCAGCGCCTGACGGGCCAGATCCACACCCGACAGCTCCGGAGTCCTGGGGCGCTCCGGCTGCGGTTCGGTCACCGGTCCACCTTCTCCACGGCGCCGTCGGACACCGTGTAACGCGCCCCGATCAGCACCCCCGGCACATCGTCGTCCACCGCCGCCGTCACCAGCACCTGCTCGCCCGGCGCGACCAGCTCCGCCAGCCGCTCCCGGCGCCGCGCGTCCAGCTCGGCGAAGACGTCGTCGAGAACGAGCACCGGCTCATTGCCCTCGGCCCGCAGCAGCTCGTACGACGCCAGGCGCAGCGCCAGCGCGTACGACCAGGACTCGCCGTGGCTGGCATAGCCCTTCGCCGGCAACTGCCCCAGCCTCAGCAGCAGATCGTCGCGGTGCGGCCCGACCAGGGTCACACCGCGCTCGATCTCGCTCTTGCGGGCCTCGCCCAGCGCTGCCAGCAGCACGCCGTACAGCTCCTCGCGGTTCGCCGCGGCGGCCATCGCCTCGCCCGCGGAACCGCGGTACTCCAGCCCCAGCGGCCCGCCGCCCGGCGCCAGCTGCTCGTACGCCTTGTCCGCCAGCGGGCGCAGCGTGGCGATCAAGTCGAGCCGCTGCGCGAGCAGTTCGGCCCCCGCGCGGGCCAGATGCTGGTCCCAGACGTCCAGCGTCGACAGGTCCATCTGCCGGCCACCGTGCCGACGGGCCAGCGCCGCCGTCTTCAGCAGGGTGTTGCGCTGCTTGAGGACGCGGTCGTAGTCGGAGCGCACGCCCGCCATCCGCGGCGAACGGGCGGTGATCAGCTCATCGAGGAACCGCCGGCGCTCGCCCGGGTCGCCCTTGACCAGCGCCAGATCCTCCGGCGCGAACAGCACGGTCCGTACGATCCCCAGCACATCGCGCGGCCTGACCTGCGACGACCTGTTGATCCTGGCGCGGTTCGCCCTGCCCGGATTGAGCTCCAGCTCCACCAGCTGCTGCCGCTCGTCCTGGACGACCGCGGCCCGGATGATCGCCCGGTCCGCGCCCATCCGCACCAGTGGCGCATCCGACGCGACCCGGTGGCTGCCGAGCGTGGCCAGATAGCCGACCGCCTCGACGAGATTGGTCTTGCCCTGCCCGTTGGGGCCGACAAACGCCGTGACGCCCGGGTCGAGCGGGACCTCGACCCGGGCGTACGAGCGGAAGTCGGCGAGCGACAGATGCGATACGTGCATAGCTACGCGCCGACCTCCCCCGGCTGCTGAGCTGGTTGCTGCTGCTTACTTCTTGTTCTCGACCGCGTGGCCACCGAACTGGTTGCGCAGCGCGGCGATCATCTTCATCTGCGGGGAGTCGTCCTGCCGGGACGAGAAGCGCGCGAACAGCGAAGCCGTGATCGCGGGCAGCGGTACGGCGTTGTCGATGGCGGCTTCCACAGTCCAGCGGCCTTCACCGGAGTCCTGTGCATAACCGCGCAGCTTGTCCAGGTGCTCGTCCTCGTCGAGGGCGTTGACGGCCAGGTCCAGCAGCCAGGAGCGGATGACCGTGCCCTCCTGCCAGGAGCGGAAGACCTCGCGCACGTCGGTGACCGAGTCGACCGTCTCCAGCAGCTCCCAGCCCTCGGCGTACGCCTGCATCATCGCGTACTCGATGCCGTTGTGGACCATCTTCGCGAAGTGACCCGCACCCACCTTGCCGGCGTGGACGGAGCCGAACTCGCCCTCGGGCTTGAGGGCGTCGAAGATCGGCTGCACCTTGGCGACGTTCTCCTTGTCGCCGCCGTACATCAGGGCGTAGCCGTTCTCCAGGCCCCAGACACCGCCGGAGACACCGCAGTCCACGAAGCCGATGCCCTTGGCGGCCAGCTCCTCGGCGTGCTTCTCGTCGTCGGTCCAGCGGGAGTTGCCGCCGTCCACGACGATGTCGCCGGGCGAGAGCAGCTCCGCCAGCTCATCGATCGTCGCCTGGGTGGCGGCACCGGCCGGAACCATGACCCAGACCACCCGCGGGCCCTTGAGCTTGTCCACAAGCTCCTTGAGGCTGTCCACATCGGCCAGGTCGGGGTTGCGGTCGTATCCGATGACGGTGTGGCCGGCGCGGCGAATGCGCTCGCGCATATTGCCGCCCATCTTGCCGAGACCGACGAGACCGAGCTCCATCAGAGACCCTCTTTGCACGTAGTCGTTGCTGTCGTACCTGAGTCCGAGCCTACGCCCGCGACCCCGTGCACAGCTGTGGGCTCAGCCGCTCATCAGGGCCTGTCAGCCAGTCGGCAGAAGGGCCCTGACGAGCGGCGCCGCACGGGTCAGCCCGAGAGCCGGACGGGCATGATCAGGTACTTGTACGCGTCGTCCGCCTCGGCGTCCTTGGCCGGGCGCCCGCTCAGCAGCGCGGGCTTGGTCGACGTCGTGAACGACAGCTGCGCCACCGGGGAGTCGATGGCCGACAGGCCCTCCAGGAGGAAGCCCGGGTTGAAGGCGATCGAGATGTCGTCGCCGTCCAGCTCGGCGTCCACCCGCTCCACAGCCTGTGCATCGTCGCTGGAGCCGGCCTCCAGGATCAGCACACCCTGCTCGAAGCTCAGCCGCACCGGGGTGTTCCGCTCGGCGACCAGCGCCACACGCTTGACGGCTTCGACGAACGGGGCGGTCTCGATCACCGCGACCGAGTTGAACTCGGTCGGGAAGAGCGTCCGGTACTTCGGCAGGTCGCCTTCCAGCAGGCGGGTCGTGGTCCGCCGCCCGGCGCCCTCGAAACCGATCAGGCCCTCGCCCTGCCCAGAGCCGGACAGTGCCAGGGTGACGGTGTCGCCGCTGCTCAGGGACTTGGCGGTGTCCAGCAGCGTCTTGGCGGGCACCAGCGCGACCGCGGAGGCGTCCGGGCTCTCCGGCTTCCACAGGAACTCGCGCACCGCGAAGCGGTAGCGGTCGGTGGAGGCCAGGGTGACCGTGTCGCCCTCGATCTCGATCCGGACGCCGGTGAGAACGGGAAGCGTGTCGTCGCGGCCGGCGGCGATGGCGACCTGGGCGGCGGCAGCGGCGAAGACCTCACCGGGAACCGTGCCGGTGGCGGTGGGCATCGCGGGCAGCGACGGGTACTCCTCCACAGGCAGGGTGTGGAGGGTGAAGCGCGAGGAGCCGCAGACCACGGTCACCCGTACACCGTCGGTGGAAATCTCCACCGGGCGGTTGGGGAGGGCCCGGCAGATGTCGGCGAGCAGCCGGCCGGAGACGAGGACCGTGCCCTCCTCTTCCACCTCGGTCTCCACCGAGACCCGCGCCGAGACCTCGTAGTCGAAGCCGGAGAGGCTCAGTGCGCCGTCCTCCGCCTTCAGCAGCAGGCCCGCGAGGACGGGCACCGGCGGACGGGCCGGGAGGCTCTTGGCCGCCCAGGCCACTGCCTCCGCGAGTACATCGCGCTCCACCCGGATCTTCACCGGAAACCGCCTCCTGCTGTTGCTGGCTCTCGCCCTGCTGGCTCTCGGCCTGCTGGCTCTTCGTCGTCGGCTGAGTTGCCGGAGACCAGTCTGACGCACGCCACCGACACTCGGTGCGGCTCGGGGTCAAGTCGGCTCGACCGGTGCCGGGCGCTCCGGAGGCGAGTTGTGCACAGGCCCCGTTTCCGAGCGAATTCCCCGGTAGATATCCGTGGTCGTAGTAGTAGGGCCTGTGGAAACCGTGGACAACTGCCTTTGCGCAGGTCAACGCGGATTTTTTGTCCACTGCTCCTGTGGGTGACCGCCGTGGATAAGCGGCCTCTTCTGTGGACCGCCCGAAGTTCTGCACACCCGATGCACAGGGCAGGGCTACTTCTCCCCAGTGCCGTCCCCAGGTTTACCCACGTTCCCCACAGCCCAACCCACCACCTTGGTGTGACCGCTTTCACTCGGCGCGGTGAGGCGGGGTGTCGCGTTGCCGAACAGTGGACAGGGGTGTGGAGAAGCTGGGGATCACTGGGGACAACCGTGGCTGAGCTGTGGGTTGCCGGTGGACAAGCCGCCCCCAGCCCTGTGGACGAGATCTCTGTCCACAACCTGTGGATCACGGTTGGCCACAATTCCACACGCCGCTGACCTTGTCCGATGGCCCGTCAGAACACCGGCCTGTGGATCCCACAGGGATAACTTTCCTCTCCCCAGGGTGTGGACGGAAGATTCTTGCCCAATCTGTGGAGAGAGGCCGTGACCGGGCCAGGAATCGAACAGAGACGGTGCGGTCCACAGGTTTGGGTCGGCGGCGGATGGTGCCGGACAGCCTCGGAAAGCGGCCCGGAACCCTCGGGGTGGGCTTCAGGAGCCCACCGGGACCTCACAGCGGCTTGCAGCCGACCCGAGCACCCGCGGCACGGCTCGCCCGTACAGCGGGCCGCCGGGGTCCTGGCGCACCGCGGGCTCCCGGACGGCGAAGGGCGCTCCGGGAACCGGTCCCGGAGCGCCCTGGGAGCGCCTGTGGCAGCCGGCGGCGAGGCCGCCCGTCAGCCGTTCTTGATGCGGTTGGTCAGCTCGGTGACCTGGTTGTAGATGGAGCGCCGCTCGGCCATCAGCGCACGGATCTTGCGGTCGGCGTGCATCACGGTCGTATGGTCGCGCCCGCCGAACTGGGCGCCGATCTTCGGCAGCGAGAGGTCGGTCAGCTCCCGGCACAGGTACATCGCGATCTGGCGGGCCGTCACCAGCACCCGGCTGCGTGAGGATCCGCACAGGTCGTCGATGGTCAGCCCGAAGTAGTCGGCGGTCGACGCCATGATCGCCGTCGCGGTGATCTCCGGCGCGGCGTCCTCGCCGCCGGGGATCAGGTCCTTCAGCACGATCTCGGTGAGCCCCAGGTCCACCGGCTGCCGGTTCAGCGACGCGAACGCGGTGACCCGGATCAGCGCACCCTCCAGCTCGCGGATGTTGCGCGAGATCCGGGACGCGATGAACTCCAGCACCTCCGGCGGCGCGTTCAGCTGCTCCTGCACGGCCTTCTTGCGCAGGATCGCGATCCGGGTCTCCAGCTCCGGCGGCTGGACGTCGGTGATCAGCCCCCACTCGAAGCGGTTGCGCAGCCGGTCCTCAAGGGTCACCAGCTGCTTGGGCGGCCGGTCACTGGAGAGCACGATCTGCTTGTTCGCGTTGTGCAGCGTGTTGAAGGTGTGGAAGAACTCCTCCTGCGTCGACTCCTTGCTCGCCAGGAACTGGATGTCGTCGACGAGCAGGATGTCCATGTCCCGGTAGCGCTTGCGGAACGCGTCCGCCTTGCCGTCGCGGATGGAGTTGATGAACTCGTTGGTGAACTCCTCCGAGCTCACGTACCGCACCCGGGTGCCGGGATACAGACTCCGCGCGTAGTGCCCGATGGCGTGCAGCAGGTGGGTCTTGCCCAGCCCCGACTCCCCGTAGATGAACAGCGGGTTGTACGCCTTGGCCGGCGCCTCGGCGACCGCGACCGCCGCGGCGTGCGCGAAGCGGTTGGAGGCGCCGATGACGAAGGTGTCGAAGAGGTACTTGGGGTTCAGCCGCGCGGTCGGCTCCCCGGGACCGGTCGCCGGCGCGGGCTGCGCGGCGAGCGGACCGGGCGCGCCACTGGGCGCGGGCAGCGTGCCGCCGGGACCGACCGGCCGGCCGTTGGGGCCGTGCGGCGGGATTTCGGAGTGATCGCGGCGCTGCTGGTCATAAGGGGAGCGCGGGCCCTCGCCGTGCCGCGGCGGCCCGCTGCGGTCGGGCGCCTGTGCGCGGTAGTCGTTCGGCGGCTGCTGATGCTGTTGGTGCTGGAGGTGCGGCGGCTGCGGGGAGGCGTACGGCTCGCGCCACTGCTCCGCGGACGGGTCGCGGTCGGGGTAGCCGCTGAGGTGCTGCTGCTGCCAGCCGTACTCCTCGCGCGGGCCGACCGCGTCGACGGCGGAGTGCTGGGGCCAGGCCCCGGGCTCGTGCCGGGGCTGCGGGTAATCGGGATACGCGGGACGTACCGAGGGCAGGTTGTCGCCCTGGTGCCCGTAGCCGTGCCGGGTCTCGTGCCGCCCGTCGTAGCCGTCGTACGCGTCGTGCTGGTGCTGCTGGTGCTGCTGCGTCTGCGGGTGCTGTGGCTGCTGCGGCGCGGGCTGCTGGGCCGGGGGCTCCTCGGAGGAGTCGTCGACGGTGATCGCGATCCGGATCGGCCGGCCGCACTCATGGCTGAGCGCTTCCCCGATCAGCGGTGCCAGCCGGCCTTCGAGGACGCCCTTGGCGAATTCGTTGGGCACGGCGAGCAGCGCGGTGTCGGCGACCAGCGCCAGCGGCTGGGTGCGCTTGAGCCAGTCCTGGTCCTTCGGCTTGAGGCCGTCGGCCTCGGCCCGGAGAAGATGATCGAGTACGCGTGGCCACACTGCGGCAAGATCGGCAGGTACATCAGCCACAGGGCACGCTCTCTCACAGTCCCACGAATGTGTGATTCTCAGGACGGGCGGGAAGGAATCGGAGTTCAGTCACGGTAGTCAGGGCGGGCCTGGGGATTCAAGTTGTTGTCCACAGGCTGTGCATAGTGTGTCCTGGCGAGGGGCGTCCGCGCTGCCATAGAGCCGGTTTGACCGGATGGCGTAGCCGCGCGTACCGTGACCAGGTCGAGTTGTCGATGGCTGCTGCCGCCTGCCTCCGATGGGCAAAGATCGCGCTCAAGTGATCGTGTAGCGGTGCACTCAGGCGTTGCGAGCTACTCGTGGGCGCACGGTGACAGCCAGTCGACGCCCCACATCTGTCTCGTAGAGACAACAAGGATTCCTGGAGCCCCCGAGTGAGCAAGCGCACCTTCCAGCCGAACAACCGCCGTCGTGCGAAGACCCACGGCTTCCGTCTGCGCATGCGGACCCGTGCCGGCCGCGCGATCCTCGCGTCCCGCCGTGGCAAGGGTCGCGCCCGCCTGTCGGCCTGAGCAGCCTGAACCTAGGTCCATGACGTGCTGCCTACCGAACATCGGCTGAGGCGGCGCGAGGACTTTGCGACCGCGGTACGCCGGGGACGCAGGGCCGGGCGCCCGCTCCTCGTCGTTCATTTTCGTAGCGGTGCAACGGACCCGCACGCAGCGGGGGAATGTGTTCCCCCGGCGCGTGCGGGTTTCGTCGTCAGCAAAGCCGTTGGCATCGCCGTCGTTCGCAACAAGGTCAAGCGGAGGCTTCGCCACCTCATGCGCGATCGGCTGGACCGGCTGCCCGCCGGTAGCCTGGTTGTCGTACGGGCCCTGCCCGGCGCGGGTGACGCGGATCACGACCAGCTGGCCCGCGACCTGGACGCCGCGCTCGCGCGGCTGCTGGGAGAGGTGTCGAAAGGCTGCAATCCCCCAGGGGCTGTGACCGACGGCGGCTCCGCCGCGGGCCCCCGGAACCCCGGACGGGACCCGGGAGGGAGCGCACAGTGAAGTACCCGCTGCTGCTTTTGATCAAGATTTACCAGTGGACCATCAGCCCTCTGCTGGGGCCGGTCTGTAAGTACTACCCGTCGTGCTCGCACTATGGCTATACGGCCATCGACCGGCACGGCGCGGTGAAAGGGACTGCGCTCACAGCCTGGCGCATCCTGCGGTGCAACCCGTGGTCGCTCGGTGGCGTCGACCACGTCCCTCCCCGGAAGCGTCCGGTTTGGCATCAGCGGCTGAGGAGCCGCCTGGGCGGGCCCACCGTCCCTGAGCCTGTCGCCCAGCCCGAGACTCAGCCCAACGCCCAAGGAGCCTGATTCGTGGACACGATCCTCGGTCCTCTCTATTACGCAGTTTCCTGGATCATCGTCCAGTTCCACTCGTTCTACAGCCTCGTCTTCGACCGGGACAGTGGAGCTGCGTGGGGTCTGTCCATCGTTTCGCTGGTGGTGCTGATCCGTGTCTGCCTGATCCCGCTCTTCGTGAAGCAGATCAAGTCGACGCGGAACATGCAGGCGCTCCAGCCGAAGATGAAGGCGATCCAGGAGCGCTACAAGAGCGACAAGCAGCGCCAGTCCGAAGAGATGATGAAGCTCTACAAGGAGACGGGCACCAACCCGCTCTCCAGCTGTCTCCCGATTCTGGCCCAGTCGCCGTTCTTCATCTCGCTGTACCAGGTCCTCAGTCACATCGCCCAGAACAAGACGGTCGGCTTCATCGACCCGTCGCTGCTGGCGAGCGCGCAGAAGGCGCACATCTTCGGTGCCCCGCTCGCGGCGAAGTTCATGGACAGCGCGGCGAAGATCCAGACTCTCGGCGCATCGGTGACCGACGTCCGCGTCGTCACGATCATCATGATCGTCCTGATGTCGGCGTCGCAGTTCTACACCCAGCGCCAGCTGATGACC
This sequence comes from Streptomyces sp. YGL11-2, assembly GCF_050054615.1. NCBI lineage: Bacteria > Bacillati > Actinomycetota > Actinomycetes > Kitasatosporales > Streptomycetaceae > Streptomyces > Streptomyces sp. YGL11-2. The sequence goes on along the minus strand of NZ_JBNHIN010000002.1, from coordinate 170,011 downwards.
AAGAACGTCGACCTCACGGTGAAGACGCCGTTCATGCAGCAGCAGAAGATGCTGATGTACGTCTTCCCGGTCATGTTCGCCGTCTTCGGTATCAACTTCCCCGTCGGTGTGCTCGTCTACTGGCTGACCACAAACGTGTGGACCATGGGGCAGCAGATGTTCGTCATCCGCCGTAACCCCACCCCGGGCAGCAAGGCGTTCACCGAGCGTCAGGAGCGGCTGCGCGCCAAGGGCAAGGTCGTCGAGAGCCCCGCCGAGATCGAGGCGAAGAAGGCCGCCGACGAGGCCCGCCAGAACCGCCAGCAGCCCAAGCGCCAGACGAAGGCCAAGCGGCAGTCCGGCACGGGTGCGCCGACGGGCGGCGCGCAGAACCGTACGCGTGCCGGCTCGGCGTCGGGTGATACGGCAGCCGGGTCCTCGAAGGCGTCCGCGCAGGACAGCGAGGGGACCGGCGACACGTCCGACAAGGGCGGCTCCGCCTCCGGATCCCGTACCACCAAATCCGGTCAGCGCAAGGGCCAGCAGCGCCCCAAGCACCCGTCCAAGAAGTAAGAAGGAGTCCTGACGTGACGGACACGACCCCTGCCACCAAGGGCACCGACACCCTGACCCGCCTGGAGCAGGAAGGCGAGATCGCGGCCGACTACCTGGAAGGTCTGCTGGACATCGCGGACCTCGACGGTGACATCGACATGGATGTCGAGGCCGACCGCGCCGCGGTGTCGATCATCAGCGACTCGACCAGCCGCGACCTCCAGAAGCTGGTGGGGCGGGACGGCGAGGTGCTGGAGGCGCTGCAGGAGCTGACGCGGCTGGCCGTCCACCGCGAGACCGGTGACCGCAGCCGTCTGATGCTGGACATCGCCGGCTTCCGGGCGCGTAAGCGCGAGGAGCTCACCAAGATCGGCGCGAATGCGGCGGCGGAGGCCAAGAGCACCGGGCAGCCGGTGAAGCTGGACCCGATGACGCCGTTCGAGCGCAAGGTCGTGCATGACGCGGTGGCCGCGGCCGGGCTGCGGAGCGAGTCCGAGGGCGAGGAGCCGCAGCGCTGCGTGGTTGTCCTCCCGGCCTGATCGCTCAGCGCTCAGTCTTTCTTTGGCCCCGTCTGCTCGCAGGCGGGGCCAAAAGTTGTCAGCCTTCTGTGATACCCCCGGGAACAGCCCGGGGCCCCGGCAGGAAAAGCAGTCCAGAGGAAGGGCGGTTCCCGTGACGGAGGCAGCAGCGGAGCTCCCTCCCGCGCCGAAAGCGGCGCAGGAGGTATTCGGCGAGCGCTTTCCCGAGGCCGTACGGTACGGCGAACTGCTCGCCGACGCCGGTGTGAAGCGCGGGTTGATCGGTCCACGCGAGGTGCCGAGGTTGTGGGAGCGGCACCTGCTGAACTGCGCGGTGCTCTCCGAGGTCGTTCCGGAGGGTGTCTCGGTCTGTGATGTGGGTTCGGGGGCAGGGCTGCCCGGTATCCCGCTGGCGCTGGTGCGCCCGGACCTGAAGATCACGCTCCTGGAGCCGCTGTTGCGGCGGACGAACTTCCTTCAGGAAGTGGTCGAGCTGCTCGGGCTGGACCATGTCACGGTCGTCCGGGGCCGGGCCGAAGAGGTCATGGGCCAGCTTCCGCAGGTGCATGTGGTGACCGCGCGGGCGGTCGCGCCGCTGGACCGGCTGGCCGGGTGGGGTGTTCCGCTGCTGCGTCCGTACGGCGAGATGCTGGCGCTCAAGGGCGACACGGCGGAGGAGGAGCTCAAGGCGGCCCGTGCGGCGCTGAGCAAGCTCGGTGTGGTCGAGACCTCGGTCGTGCAGGTGGGCGAGGGCGTGGTGGATCCGCCGTCGACCGTGGTGCGGGTCGAGGTGGGCGAGAGCCCGGGCGGGGTGCGCTTCGCCGCGAAGAGGGCGAAGGCTGCGCGTGTCAGCCGGGCGGCGAGGGGCCGCCGGCGTTGATGCCCTGACGCCGGAGAGGTCCCGGCCGGCTGCAATGCGGTGGGCGTAGCTATCCGCGAAACAGCGGATAGGGCGAATTCCGCAAGCGCCATAAAAAGCCACAAGACGGAGTGTCGCGACTTAATCGGACGCGGCGCTGGCATCGTGTTTCACGTGAAACGTCGTTCTCTGCTGCAAGGGATCATCGGCCGTGGTCGTGCGGCTACCGCGCCGCGCGACCGGAAACCCGCAAGGGTCACGAAAGCATCCACAGATGTGGATTCATCCACAGGAGAACGGACCTCACTGGTTCACGGTGCCGAAAGCATGGCAGGCTCTGACCAATGCGAGCCTGATGTCGAGGAGAGTGAATCCTTGCGGTCCGACGCCAACATCGCGGGACCGATGACCGATCCGGTCCCCGGTCCCCGTAGCGAGTCGTTCGGGGACGACGTTTCACGTGAAACGCCGCCCCCGATGGACAACACCCCGATCGGTCGTGCAGCTCAGCTGGCGGTAGAGGCAATCGGCCGCGGGGGTGAGGCGCTGCCCCGACCTGAACAGACCCGGGTCATGGTGGTCGCCAACCAGAAGGGCGGGGTCGGCAAGACCACCACCACGGTGAACCTGGCGGCCTCACTGGCGCTGCACGGGGCCCGGGTACTGGTCATAGACCTTGACCCCCAGGGCAACGCGTCGACGGCTCTGGGTATCGACCACCACGCCGAAGTGCCGTCCATCTACGACGTGCTGGTCGAGAGCAAGCCACTCTCCGACGTGGTGCAGCCGGTGGTGGAAGTGGAGGGCCTTTTCTGCGCCCCTGCCACGATCGATCTGGCCGGTGCCGAGATCGAGTTGGTCTCACTGGTCGCGCGCGAGAGCCGGCTGGACCGAGCTATCAAGGCGTATGAGCAGCCGCTGGATTACATCCTCATCGACTGTCCGCCCTCGCTCGGGCTGCTGACCGTGAACGCCCTGGTCGCCGGCGCCGAGGTACTGATTCCGATTCAGTGTGAGTACTACGCGCTGGAGGGCCTGGGGCAGCTGCTCCGGAACGTCGACCTGGTGCGGGGGCATCTCAACCCCAAGCTCCATGTCTCGACGATTCTGCTCACGATGTACGACGGGCGTACCCGGCTCGCGTCACAGGTCGCCGATGAAGTGCGTAGTCACTTCGGCAGCGAGGTGCTCCGTACGAGCATCCCGCGCTCGGTCCGCATCTCCGAGGCACCCAGCTACGGGCAGACGGTGCTCACCTACGACCCGGGATCCAGTGGCGCGCTTTCGTATCTCGAAGCGGCCAGAGAGATCGCGGTGCGTGGCGCTCCGCAGACGGGGGGCCAGGGCCTGAGTGTGAACTATGAAGCACAGCACAGCATCTCGGAGGGGACTCAGTGAGCGAACGACGTAGAGGGCTGGGCCGTGGGCTCGGTGCGCTGATCCCCGCGGCACCGCAGAACACGGACCCTGCCGGGCCCACAGCGGGACGAGGAGCGACGTCACCGTCGTCCGTGCCGGTTCTGGCCTCGGAACGAGGAGTAGCGGCTGCCAAGGTCGCTTCGCTGCCGACGCCCGGTGTTTCACGTGAAACAGAGGCACCGGCCGAAGCGGAGAAGACCGCGGAAGCCGTGTCAGAGGTAGCGGGTGCCCACTTCGCCGAGGTGCCGCTGGATGCGATCCGGCCGAACCCGCGGCAGCCGCGTGAGGTTTTCGACGAGGATGCCCTCGCGGAACTGGTCACCTCCATCAAGGAGGTGGGGCTGCTCCAGCCGGTGGTGGTCCGTCAGCCCGCGCCTGGCAGCTACGAGCTCATCATGGGCGAGCGGCGCTGGAGGGCATCCCGTGAGGCCGGGCTGGAGAAGATCCCCGCCATCGTGCGAGCCACGGAAGACGAGCGGCTGCTGCTCGATGCGCTGCTGGAGAATCTGCACCGGGCTCAGCTCAACCCGTTGGAAGAAGCTGCCGCCTACGACCAACTGCTGCAGGACTTCAAGTGCACGCATGACGAGCTGGCCGACCGGATCGGGCGTTCGCGTCCGCAGGTCTCCAACACGCTGCGGCTCCTGAAGCTGTCGCCGGCCGTACAGAAGCGGCTCGCGGCAGGGGTGCTCTCCGCCGGACATGCCCGTGCCCTGCTGTCCCTGGAGGACTCGGAAGAGCAGGACCAGCTTGCGCGCCGGATCGTGGCGGAGGGGCTGTCGGTCCGCTCGGTCGAGGAGATCGTCACGCTCATGGGCTCGAACCCTAAGAGCGCGAGCAAGGCGAAGGGGCCGCGAGCCGGCGCCCGGGTGTCCCCCGCGCTCACCGGTCTTGCCTCTCGGCTGTCCGATCGCTTCGAGACCAGGGTGAAGGTCGACCTCGGCCAGAAGAAGGGAAAGATCGTCGTCGAGTTTGCCTCCATGGACGATCTGGAGCGGATCCTCGGCACCCTCGCTCCCGGCGAGGGATCGGTGCTGGGAAAGTCGCTGTCCGAGGAGAGCGGCGAAGAAGAGTGACCTGATCCATTCGGCCTCAGGGCGGGCCGTGTTCCGGAGTGGATACCGGAACACGGCCCGCCCTTTGCTTTCCGGCAGTACCCGTGCCCGTAAAGGGTGGATACGATGCGATCGGGTATGGCACGCATCCACGTGGAGAGACCTCACACTGAGGAGAGGGCCATGCGATCAGTGAGCCGCACCGGACTGCTGGCGGCGGGCTTCGGCCTTGCAACCATCGGAGGGTTCGTGGGTGGTCTGCTCAGGGAGCAGGCGGCGCTGACTGCGCTGCGTGGTGCGGCAGGCGAGGGAAGCGAGGACCTGGTTCCATGGGCCGTCGGCTCGTACCGCTTACGCTGGACAACCTTCCGGATCTCCCCAAGCGCTGCCGCTCCTGCGTCTTCTGGGAGCTCGACCCCGTCAGCGGCGAAGCCGCGGTAAGGGCGGGCCGGCCAGAGCTGGAGAAGGAAGCCTGGATCTCGGCGGTGCTGCTGGAGTGGGGATCCTGCGGGCGCGTCGTCTATGTCGATGAGGTGCCGGCCGGGTTCGTCATGTACGCCCCGCCGGCTTATGTGCCGCGCTCTCTGGCCTTCCCCACCAGTCCGGTGTCGCCGGACGCCGTGCAGTTGCTGACGGCGTGGCTGACGCCTGGTTACCAGGGGCAGGGGCTGGGCCGGGTGATGGTGCAGACGGTTGCCAAGGATCTGATTCAGCGTGGCTTCAAGGCCATTGAGGCGTTCGGTGATGCTCGCTGGACCGAACCGGCATGTGTGCTGCCCGCCGATCATCTTCTCGCGGTGGGCTTCAAGACGGTCCGCCCCCATCCTCGCTTTCCGCGGCTGCGGCTCGAACTGCGGACCACGATCTCGTGGAAGGAAGATGTGGAGCTTGCATTGGACCGGCTGCTCGGAGCGGTCCAGAAGGAGCCTGCCCTCCGGCCGCTCTAAGTCGGTCTGCGCGTCGCGTTTCACGTGAAACAGGCCCGCCCCCACGGAGGGGGCGGGCCTGTTTCACGTGAAACGCGACGGCGTACCTCAGGCGAGGTAGTCCTCAAGGTCGCGCTCGATGGCTGCCTTCGGCTTTGCGCCGACGATGGTCTTGACGACCTCGCCGTCCTTGTAGACGTTCATGGTCGGGATGGACATGACGCCGTACTTGGCGGTGGTCGCCGGGTTCTCGTCGGTGTTCAGCTTCGCGATGACGATCTCGTCATGCTCGGCGGCAATAGCCTCCAGGGAGGGGGCGACCTGGCGGCACGGACCGCACCAGGTGGCCCAGAAGTCCACGAGGACGGGCTTGTCGCTCTTGAGGACGACCTCTTCGAAGTTGGCGTCCGTCACAGTCACCGTGGCGCCGGCCATGGCTATCTCCTTCATGGGGTGGGTGGTGGGAAAGCTGGGGGTACTCGGATCAGGCGGAGGCGGTCTTCTCCGGCTCGGCCGTGGCCTCACCGTCCGAGAGCGCAGCGAGGAAACGCTCGGCGTCGAGGGCGGCGGAGCAGCCGGTGCCGGCCGCAGTGATGGCCTGACGGTAGGTGTGGTCGACAACGTCGCCGGCGGCGAAGACACCCGGCAGGTTCGTCCGGGTGCTGGGCGCCTCGACCTTGAGGTAGCCGTCGTCGTCGAGGTTCAGCTGACCCTTGAACAGCTCGGTCCGCGGGTCGTGGCCGATCGCGATGAAGAGCCCGGTCACCGGGAGCTCGGATGTCTCGCCGGTCTTGACGTTGCGCAGGGTCAGACCGGAGAGCTTGTTCTCCCCGTGGATCTCGGCGACCTCGCTGTCCCACACGAACTTGATCTTCGGGTCGGCGAAGGCACGATCCTGCATCGCCTTGCTGGCTCGCAGAGCGTCGCGGCGGTGGACGACCGTGACGGACTTGGCGAAGCGCGAGAGGAAGGTGGCCTCCTCCATCGCGGTGTCGCCACCGCCGATGACGGCGATGTCCTGGTCCTTGAAGAAGAACCCGTCGCAGGTCGCGCACCAGGAGACGCCGCGGCCGGACAGCTCGTCCTCACGGGGCAGACCGAGCTTGCGGTGCTGGGAGCCGGTGGCGACGATGACCGCCTTGGCGCGGTGCACGGTGCCCGCGGTGTCGGTGACGGTCTTGATCTCCTCGGAGAGGTCGACCGAGACGATGTCGTCCGGCACAAGCTCGGCGCCGAAGCGCTCGGCCTGGGCGCGCATGTTGTCCATCAGGTCCGGCCCCATGATGCCGTCGCGGAAGCCGGGGAAGTTCTCCACGTCGGTGGTGTTCATCAGCGCACCGCCGGCGGTGACGGCGCCTTCGAAGACCAGAGGGTTCAGGGACGCGCGGGCGGTGTAGAGCGCTGCGGTATATCCCGCGGGCCCGGAGCCGATGATGATCACGTTGCGGACGTCGCTCACGGGTGTCTTCCTTGTCTCTGCCGACGGCTTGCTGGGGTCTCGGAACTCTCACCCCACCCAACGGATCCTAAGGGGCGAGCATTCCCGGAGTGCCACAGCGCACATCCCGTATCTCAGTCTCGCCGATACGAGTGGGTCAGCAGGACCTTCCCGGGTGCCGGCGGCGTGGCTGAGACACACGAGGCGGTGACGACATAGGCGGAGACGCTCTTCGGGTCGGACGGATGCGGCAGTACCACGAGGAAGGCGTCCTTACCCTCGTACATGCTTCGGCTCGATGCCAGCGGGGTCTCGGGACGCCCGATGCCCTCGCGCACGCACGACGGGACGGTGTTGGCCTCGCCACGCAGCGGCGTCTGGGGAGAGCTGCGGGTCCCGATCTCCGGAACCTTGTGCGACTGGGTGGACGCGAGCAGGTCGTGCACATGCGACCCGAGCGATGCGGCGGTCAGTCCGCCCGAACCAGCCGCGCCGGCCGAGGACACGCTGTCCTTGCCGGCCTGGGTGCCGCTGGTGGTGGCGCTCTGCATGAGAAGGCCGCCGATGCCGAACACCGCTGCTGCCGCCGCGGTGCCGAGCAGGACCCGGGGCCAGAGCCGCGAGCGTGCCGGGCGCCTCGGTGTCTGACGGCCCGGTCCGGAGGAGCCACGGGGCCGGTCGGCCGGGCGGGCGGGCGGCACCTCGCGTCGGGGCGCTTCCGTCTCGGTTTCACGTGAAACGGTGACGGCGGCCTTCCGTGTTTCACGTGAAACCGTCGACGTTTCATGTGAAACGAGCGTCTCGGGCCTGGCAGCGGTGGAGTCCAGCAGCGCCTCTGCTGCGAGGGCCGCATCGATGCGTCCGGCGACATCGGCAGGCATCCGCATCGGCCCCGGGAGTGTGCCGAGCAGCCCCCGGATTTCCTCCAAGGAGGCATGGACGTCTTCGCACAGCGCGCAGGTCGCGAGGTGATCTCGCAGATCCGCGGTGCGAGAGGGGGACAGCAGCCCACCGGTGAGATCGGAGATCTCGGAGACCTCCGGGTGCTCACCTGTGCCGGTCGTCGACGTCACGCTCGCCCACCTCCGCCCTTCACGGCACCTGTTCCCTTCGGCCCTGCCGTCGGTGGGACGGATGTCCCCTGCGCCCGGTTCCTTCCCCCGCTCGCGGGATTGCTACCCCCGTCGTCGCCGCGCAGATGGGTGACCAAGGGCAGGAGGCGAGCTCGGCCGCGTGAACATCGGCTCTTCACCGTCCCGGTCGGAACGCCGAGGATCTCGGCGGTCTCCGCGACGGAGTATCCCTGCATATCGACGAGCACGAGGGCGGCGCGCTGCTCCTCGGGGAGGGTGCGCAGCGCGCTGAGCAGTTCCCGGTGCAGGTCCTGGCGCTCGGCCGGGAGGGCTGCGGACTCCTCGGGGTCGAGAAGCTGCTCCAGGCGCTCGGTCTCGGCGACCGGAGAGGTGCGGCGCGAGGCGGCTTTGCGGGCCCGGTCCAGACAGGCATTGACCGTGATGCGGTGCAGCCAGGTCGTCACGGCGGACTGGCCGCGGAAGGAGTGTGCGGCGCGATAGGCGGAGACCAGCGCGTCCTGCACGGCATCGGCGGCTTCCTCACGATCGCCGAGGGTCCGCAGTGCCACCGCCCAGAGCCGGTCGCGATGCCGCCGGACGATCTCCCCGAACGCGTCGCGGTCGCCGGCGACATGGCGAGTGAGGAGGTCCTGATCACTAGAATCCTCCAGCAGGCCCACCCATATCCCCCTCTCGCCTAGTGACGGAACCCTTGAAGCGTTGAGCTCCGGAAGACATCGCGGTGAAGATCGTCGACCTGTCGCCGCGTCACCTATGAGCCTCCGAGCTTGCAGCAACCTGACACGCCGCTCTTCATGGTAGGCAGGGACGGGGAGGACTGCTAGGAGCTCATGGAATCGTAGACGTGTGATCTTCCACCTTGGCCCCCTAAAGGGTGCGTAACTGCTTTTAACCCTCAGGATGAGGTTCGCGGCAGTGTCACCTCACTATTGTTTTTCTACTCCATCTCGGCTCGCAAAGATCCGAAGTTGTCCGATGAAATTTGTTTCATTCTGCAATTTCGGCTGGCTCGCACGCTGGACTGGCTCGTGTGTCGCGATCTCCGTTGCGCATGCGGAATAATCCAACCTCACTCAACGCGACCTGTGGGCGTTTTCGTTACGGCGGCGGCTATCGGTGCGACAGTTGGAGCCCGCGTTCCCCGGCCACAGCAGTCCCGCCACTGGCTCTCCGGTCCCGTCTCGGCCGTGGTCGACGAACCCCGTCAGCGGGCGGCGAGGGCCTTCATTCAGGTCGTGGGCGTCTTGCTTGTCGGAGTGCGCGATGACGAGCGCCCCGTCGAGGTCCAGGATCACCTGCCCACCGGCGTTCGGCGCTGAGGCGACAACCAACTTCCAGACACGCTGGCATACTTCGGCGCGGGCGGTGCGGATCGCGGCCAGGGCGCGCTTGCCGCCTGAGTGTGTCGATCAACTGGGAGACGGTCGGATCGGGGCCGTCGGCCCGAACACGTCGGGTCCGGGCCGCAGCACGCCCACATCGGCCAGGCAGTCCCCGCCGACGGCGACCGCGGGCGCGACATTCAGAAGGGTCTTGCCCACATCGTGTACTGCCCGCGGATTGTGCCACCGCGACAGTGCCGTCGATATCGCCTGATCCAGAGCGGTCTTGCGGGCCGTTTCGATCAACAGCACGGCGATGCTCTGCGAGAGCACCCGCGGTCACCGTCCTCGATGCGGACACGCGGGTACGACCCGATAGTGTTCTTCACCGGATAAGTTCCTCCGGCGATTGCGGGAACGAGGGCCTCGACAATCCTCATTCTTGCCAGTCAGAGGAGAGCAGCGAATGGGCACCGTACTCGCGAAAGTACGAGGCCAAGAGTAGCCGGAAGCACGGGCAGCGTCGGGTTCAGCGCCTGGATCTGCATCTTGTCGTCGGCCGGCAGAACTACCGCGCTGCCCGGCGAGGGTAGGTGCCGCTTGACGATGTTGGTGACCTTTGCCGTGAACGCCAGCTTTTTGGAGAGTTCGATGTTTCCCGACCGGAAGGGCTTCAGATTCTCCTCGCGTCAGACGCGGGCGATGTACTCGACATACCGAATCTTGGTGCGGTCCACGGTCCACGGTCCGCGCGGACACAGCGAGTTCTGTAGGTTCCGCAGTGGCGAAGCGAGGCGTTTTCTCGGTGCGACTGTGGCCAGCGCTCCTCTTGTGGGGTCCGGCTGACCTGCCGCCAGGTCTCTCCCGTATCTCGGAAGAACCTCAACCTGAATTTCTGCCCGATGCGGAAACGGCGCACCTGCGTCCTGAAACTGATGTCTTCGTGGACGGAACGATGGCCTTCCGAGTCGTCAGAAGGCCATCGCATCTTGTGATGCTAGCTGCGTCCCTGAGTGTCCTGGGAGACGACGAAGTACTTGCCGCACTCGCCCCCGAACCTCCACGTTCCGCGACCCGTCCACGCGCCGTATATCGTCTTGCCGTTGCTGCAGTCAGTGACGGCGCGAGCCTGGCCGCTCTTGACGGTGCAGGTCGCGCTCCAAGAGTTGACGGTCTGCTTCCAATTGCCACAGCTGTAGTTGCCGGCGGCGGACGCGGGGGTGGCGGTTGCCAACCCGCCGATGAGGAACGTAGTGGCCACAGTTGCCGTTGCAGCATGGCGAAACACAGTGCGCTTCAAGACAGCCTCCCCTAGGTGCCCGGTCGGGCGAATGTTGATGGTTGCGCACGCCTCAGTGAGCGCTAGTGATCATCATAGACTCGGGCTGTGGCCTTTATGGTTCGAGGGTGCCATGGTGGGGCAGGGCGAGGGTGGCCTCGGCGATGAATTCGTCGAGCGGAGCCGGTCGGTATCGCATCCTCGCCGACGCCCCACGTGATACCCCGTCATCTTAGGAGGCTCCGAAGCTCCATACTGAGCAGCAGCGATAGCTAACTGCAATCTGGAGTATCAGGCGGTTCAAGGACGCAAGCCCCCCAGGGGTTGCGTCCTTTGGTCGGCCGCTTGTCATGAAGCATCCACCAAAAAATCCTAGTGGGATTTCTATGGGCTCCCGGGTTGATATTCCGTAAGGTCAGCCGAGAATTTGGATTTCCGAAATGCCGCCCCGGAACCAATCGGATGTGCCATCAGTGGGAAGTTCCGTAATGTGGATCAGTACATACCGAGACTGTACTGACTGATCGAGTTTCACGTCCAGCCGGTCACCAGCCTTTTGGGGCTTGGAAAGACTTCGTGAGAAATCGCTGAGTTTCGTCGGGTTCGCTGTGGAAGGCGCCGCTGCGCGGATTTCCACAGTCTGGCCTGGTCGATACATGCTGACGTGTATCTCGGAGATGTCTTTGGTGCTTCCGAGGTCAACGATGATGCCGCTGCCGTCTGCGCGCGACGGCAGGTTTCCGAAGTTTGGCCAGCTCTTAAAACGCTTTGTCACCCAGGCGGTACTCGGGTCGTTGTCCGTAGCGTTGTGCGCTTGTTCCCCGGAGAAAGGCTCGGACAGGGGGGAGAACTCTGTGGCGCCCTTGATTGAGAGAGGCTTTGCTGCGGGCTTCTTCGCGCCGCCGCTTGGCTGTGAGGTCCCCGGGTCGTCCTGGTCGCTCTCCCGCTTCAGCAGGGTGTCCGCAAGCTGCCAACTGCCCAGGCCCAGCGCCGCGATGAGCAGCGCGGAGACGGACCACTTCAGCGCCCGGCCGGTACGGCTCTGAAGCGGGGGCGGCGGCGGGGTGATCGCCTGCGTCGGCCGGCCGGACTGGCCGTTGCGGGCCGGCGACTGGCCGTACGCGCCTTGCTGGTGGCCGTTGCGCGGGTACGGCGGCGGGGTGGAGAACGCCGTCTCCGGAGGCCGGATGCGGGGCATCGCCGCGACGGCCTTGGCCAGCTCCTCCGGGGTGGTGCACGGCTGTTCCTGGCGCGAGGCGGTGGCACCGTCGTTGTTCACCGCGCGCATGGCGAGCTCGGACAGCCCGCGGTGGACCCCTGCCCGCACCTGGTCGGGCGCGATCAGCCCGACGCCCTTCGGCAGGCCGGTGAGGCCGTAGGCGTCGTTTTCGTAAGGCCAGCGCTGGGTCAGCGCGGCGTACAGCAGGGCGCCGATCGCCTCGGTGTCCGTGCGCTGCGGGTGCTCGCACGTGATGCCGCGCAGCGCCGCCATGACCGCGAGGCCGCGGATACGGTACTGCCCGGACTCCGTGCGCAGCACCGAGCCGGGAGTGAGCCGCAGATGGGCCAGGCCCTCGCGGTGCGCGGCGGCCATGGCCTGGGAGACCTGGCTTACGAGCTGGTAGGCGTCGTGCGGCTCCAGCGGGCCGGAGGCGAGCACGGTCGTCAGCTCGGTGGCGTCCGGCAGCCACTCATGGACGACGTAGACGAGGTCGTTCTCGTCGACGGCGTCGAGGACTTGGACGAACCGGGGGTCGCCGAGGAGCGCGGAGGACCGGGCCGCAGCGAGCACCGGGCGGGCCCGTGGATGGTCGGCCGGCAGGATGTGCACGCCGACGGCCCGGCGCAGCTTCTCGTCGACCGCGCGCCAGCTGCTGAATCCGTCCAGACGGGTGACGCACTCCTCAAGGCGGTAGCGTCTCGCGAGCTTGTGGCCGCTGTGCAGTTCCGGTGGCTTGGAATCGGTCGCCTCGGCACCGTTTTCATCGGTGCCTGCGGCGTGCTGTTCCTTGCCGGATACCTTCTCGGCCTCCGCGCCGTCGCTCGTGGCCTGACCCGCCTTGGCGGTCAGCGGCTCTTCGCCGCTCGTGTCGGCCACGTCGACGGCAGCCGTGCTCCGTTCCGCCACCGTCGTTCCTGCCTCCCCATCCGTTGCAGGCTCAATGAGCCAAGACAATTGTGCCCACAGTCCGCCACTATGCACGACACACGGTGGCAGCCGATGGTTGTGCTCGGTCAGCGCCCCAGCTTGGACCGGACCATGCCGACCAGGGCATTCAGCTCTTCGATGCGCATTTTGCGTGCGGCGACGTAGAACACGGCCAGAAGTGCGGCGGCACCGCCGATGAGACCGGCCAGCGAGCCGAGGAATCCGCTGCCGAGGGTCTGCATGACGCCGTACACCACGGCCCCGGAGATGATCGTGGCAGGGATGCTGGCGCCGGCCAGCCGCGCGTACGTCCGCACGACGTGCGCGGTGTCCAGGTCTCCGCCCATCCGCTTGCTCAGCCGGCGCCAGGCCACGCCGACGCCGATCACGTAGGCGAGACCGTAGGAGGCCGCCATGCCGATCACGGCCCAGCGGGCGGGCAGGACCAGGAAGCAGAGAGCGGAGGCGGCGGCGTTGACGGCGGCGACGATCACCGTGTTGTAGAAGGGGGTGCGGGTGTCCTCGTACGCGTAGAAGGCGCGCAGGACGACGTACTGCACCGAGAACGGGATCAGCCCCACGCCGAAGGCCATCAGCATGTACCCCATCGGGATGCCGGCGCCGGACGAGCCGTAGACCAGCGTGCACAGCGGGATGCCGAGGGAGAGGAAGCCGAACGAGATCGGGACGATGGCGACGGCCGAGGTGCGCAGCCCCTGGGACATGTCGTCCCGGACCGCGCCGGTGTCGCCGTCATGCGCGGACCGTGCCAGCCGCGGGAGCAGTGCCGCCATCACGGAAACGGTGATGATCGCCTGCGGCATGTTCCAGATCAGCTGGGCGCTGGCGTACGAGATGAAGCCGGTGCCCGGGTGGCCCTGCTGGTCCGCGGTGTTGCCGGCCCAGGTCGAGAGCTGGGTGACTACCAGGACGCCCGCCTGGTTGGCGAGCACGAAAAGGACCGTCCACTTGGCGAGCTTGGCGGCCTTGCCCAGGCCGTGGCCGCGCCAGTCGAAGCGCAGCCGGAGCTTGAAGTCGGCGTCGCGCAGATACGGGATCATCGCCAGCGCCTGGACCACCAGGCCCAGGAGGGTGCCGATGCCGAGCAGCCGGATGCCTTCGGCGGGGATGGTGGTGACGCCGATGTGCGAGGTCTTCGCCGTGCCGTAGACCCCGATGAACAGGCCGAAGGTGGCGATCATGACGATGTTGTTGAGGACCGGGGTCCACATCATCGCGCCGAAGCGGCCACGGGCGTTGAGGATCTGCCCCATCACGACGTGCAGGCCCATGAAGAAGATCGTGGGTACGCAGTAGCGGGTGAAGGCGACGGCGACCTCGTTGGCCGCCGGATCGCGGGAGATGTCGAACGAGACGAGCTTCACCAGGAGCGGCGCCGCGAACACCGCCAGCACCGTCAGCGCGCCGAGGACCACGATGACGAGGGTCAGCAGCCGGTTGGCATACGCCTCGCCGCCGTCCTCGTCCTCCTTCATCGCGCGTACCAGCTGCGGGACGAAGACGGAGTTCAGACCGCCGCCGATGGTCAGGATGAAGATCATCGTCGGCAGCTGGTAGGCGACCTGCCAGGAGTCACCGAGTACCGCGCCGCCCAGTGCCGCGACGATCAGCGCCGAGCGGACGAAGCCGGTGAGCCGGGACACCATGGTGCCGGCGGCCATCACCGCGCTGGACTTCAGCAGTCCGGAGGCGCGGCCACCGGACTGCTTGCCGGCCGCCGCCACGGGGGCGGGCTCGGGCTCCGCCGGGGCCTGCTGCGGTGCGGGCTCCGTGCTGGGCGGCGCGGCGGCCACCGGCTGCGCCACGGAGGACGGCGCCGGGCGCGGTGCCTCGTGGGGCTGCTGCTGATCCCGGAAGAGATGCGCGAACGCGTCCTGCTCGGGACGCCCGCTCTCGCCCTGGGCGGTCAGCTCCTCGCCACCGGTGAACTGCATGGTCTCGGCGGCGTCGCCGTATGAAAGATCGTGGGCCGGGGCCTGTGGAGCGGGCGCCGGGGGCGTGGACCACTGCTGCGGGCCGGGAGTGGGCTGAGCGGTGGGCGGCTGGTGGTAGAGGGCGTGCGCGGGCTGTCCCGGCGGCGGAGGCGCGGCGTGGTCGTAGAACGCGTCGGCCGCCGGATCCTGGCCCGTCGGGTCCTGCGTGTGCTGCAGGTCGTTGCGGTAGGCGTCCTGGACAAAAGGGTCCCGGTCCGCGGGCAACGGCGGCGTCGGAGGGACCGCCCCCGAGGGATCGCCAGGGGCGCCCCGGCCGCGGCCACCGTCATACGGCGCATTCATCGCTGCCCCACCTCATCCGTCGCCGGCCATCCGGCCCCGTCATATATCAACGGTCCACTTTCTCACCTGTGCCGGACGGGCCGGACTTTTCCGATCCGGTGTCCGGCGAGCGGTCACTCGGCTGCTCGGGCTTGTCGCCGCCCGTTCCGCCGTTGTCGCCGTTCGCGCCTGCTGTGCCGTCGGAACCGTCGTTGTCCTCGTCGTCGGGCCCTTCCTCGGCGTCCTCGGCGGCGGCTCGCTTGCGCTGGAGGTAGATCCGTACGCCGGCGAGGACGAGCAGCAGCACACCGCCCGCGATGACGAGCATCACAGTGGCGGTGATCTCCGTGACGTTCACCTGGAACGTCATGGGGTCACCGTAGGGCTTGCCGTCCGCGGTGTAGAGCTGGGCCGTCACCCAGGCGCGACCGTTGGCGTTCGCCGTGGTGTCGAACTTGAAGGACTGGCTGTGCCCGCCGTCCACCTTGATCTGCTGCGACGGCCCCACGTCCAGGCGGTTGGACTGGGACGAGGTCAGCCGCAGCGTCATGCCCGCGACGCCCTGGAGCAGGTTGTTCTGGACCGTCACCGGAATCGTGGCGCTGCGCCCGGAGAGCGTCGCCTCCGACTTCTGGATCAGGTGCACCTTCTTGGTCAGACCGTCGAGGTAGCTGCGCACGGAGTCGCGGAAGCTCGCGGCTCCCTTGGGGTCACCCCGCCACTCCGTCGACATCTCGCGCATTATGGCGTTGCCGAACGGGGTGACCACGCGCTCGGGCTGGGCCAGGATCACCTGGAAGTCGTCGAGTGCGGCCTGGGTGTCCTGGATCTGCCGGAAGGCGTCCGTGGGGAGCTCCTGGCGGCGCAGCGACGACGGGTACGTGGCGCGGCTCGGGATCTGGCGGCTGGCGGCGGGGTCGGGCTTGGCCTTGGCCGCATCGCCGAGCTTCAGCGTCTCGGTCCAGCCCACCGAGTCCAGATTCCGCAGTGCGCTGGCCATCGTCTCGGCCTGGCTCGCGGACGGCATGCGCTGCGGCGCGACGACGATGCTGCGCTGCTGCTCCGGGTCCTGGAGGCCGATCATCTGGGCCTGGGCGAGGAACTCCTGGATCGCGCGGCTGGCGTTACCCGACTTCGACATATCGCCCTCGAAAGCCCGGGAGAGCTGCTCGTCGGTGACGATGGCGGTGTTGCCGCCGCCGATGGGCCGGGCCGCGGTCGGGGTGTAGGGCAGGCCGCTGTCGCCCAGGCTGTCGCTGCGCGTGATGACGTTGTGTGCGCCGGCCGACGTGGCGACGTCGATGATCGAGGAGTCGATCGCGCCGTTCACCGGCCAGGTGAAGTCGGTGCGTGGCTTCACACCGAGGATGGTGTCCACGGTCTTCGAGGCGAGATCGGTGGCCGGACCGAGGTGGCTGAGTGCGCTGGGCACGCTCTTGCCGTGGTGCGCGAGTGAGGCGAGATCGGGGTCACCGAACGGCAGGGCGACGACCTCGTGGCCCTTCACGGCGTCTTCGAGGTCGTTCAGCCACTGCTTGGCGACGGCCTGGTTCTTGCCCATCGGGCCGTCCGGGCCGTTGACCCGGTATGGCTTGGTCATCGCGTCAGCGGTCGCGAGCAGGTCGGGATCGATGACGAAGGTCACCGGGAGGTTCTTGCCGAGCGTGACCATCTGGTGGAGCCGGCCGCCGGGCGCGATCTCCGCCGCGAGATCGTCGTTGCGGAAGACCGGGGTCTGCTGGGCGTCGGCGCCGGTCTCCGCGGTGAGGTGGGTGGACGAGATCAGCGGCCACAGGTACGTGAGCTGGGTCTTCTTGGCCGGGGCGGCGTTCTGCCAGGGGAGGAAGGTCCGGTCGATGCCGAGGACCTGCTCGTACGAGGAGCTCTGGGTGTGCCCGGACAGCGTGACGCCGAGCGGATACACACCGTCGTCGCCCAGGCCGAGGTCGTTGACCGGAACGCTGAGGGTGAACGGCTTGCTGGTGCCCGGATCCAGCTTGTCGATCTTCTCGGTGTGCCCGTCGATCTCCTTGCCGTCGGCGCCCGGCAGATATCCGGTGCGCTGGGTCACGGCTTCGATGGAGCTGCGATCGCTGAGTGCGGCGCCGCGGTGCAGTCCGACGTGTGCGTCGGTGATCGGCGCCTTGCCGTCGTTGGCGAGCGTGCCGGAGACGGTGACCGTGTCGTCCTTCCCGGGGGCGGACGGGGACATCGCGTTGATCGTGACGCTGACCGCGCGGGAGCCTGTCGGGGCCGCCTCGGCGGAGGGGGTGTGCGGGAGCTGCAGCATTCCCACGAACAGGGGCACTCCGGTGAGCAGTGTCACGGTCCTGCGCAGCCATCGACCACGCGGCCGTTCAGTCGCCTGGAACCCTGCCGCATCGGCCACGCGCTCGCCCGTCCCTCGTCGTCGTCAGTGGTCGTCGGAATGTGCGTCCACGAATGGTAACGAGGCCCGGCACGCCGTAGTGCCGGGGACTGCTCCACATGATCGCCAGGGCGGGGCCGCTCATGCCTGTCCCCTATTTATTGACGTGACGCCGGCCGCTGCGCGGCCACGTACCCTTTTCTGTTGTGCCGAACGCCAACAATGACTTCCCCACCCCGCGGTCCGAGCGGGCTCCGCAGTCGACGAACGCGCTCAACCACGTGCAGCGCCGTGCCGTGAGTGAGCTGCTGCGGGTGTCCCCCGTCGCGGACGACCTGGCCCGTCGCTTCCAGGAGGCCGGGTTCACGCTTGCCCTGGTCGGCGGATCGGTCCGGGACGCGCTGCTCGGCCGGCTCGGCAACGACCTCGACTTCACCACCGATGCCCGGCCTGAGGACGTACTGAAGATCGTCCGGCCGTGGGCGGACGCGGTCTGGGAGGTCGGCATCGCCTTCGGCACGGTCGGCTGCAAGAAGGCATCGTTCGACATCGAGGTCACGACGTACCGCTCCGAGGCGTACGACCGCACCTCGCGCAAGCCCGAGGTCTCCTACGGCGACTCCATCGAGGACGATCTGGTCCGCCGGGACTTCACGGTGAACGCCATGGCGGTACTGCTGCCGCAGAAGGAGTTCGTCGATCCGCACGACGGCCTGGAGGACCTGGCGGCCCGTGTGCTGCGGACCCCGGGGACGCCGCAGGAATCGTTCTCCGACGACCCGCTGCGGATGATGCGCGCGGCTCGCTTCGCCGCCCAGCTGGACTTCGAGGTCGCCTCGGACGTCATCGCCGCGATGACGGCGATGTCGGACCGTATCGAGATCGTGTCCGCGGAGCGGGTGCGCGACGAGCTGAACAAGCTGATCCTGGCGGCGAACCCGCGCAAGGGGTTGCGGCTGCTGGTGGAGTCCGGGCTGGCGGACCGGGTACTGCCCGAGCTGCCCGCGCTGCGCCTGGAAAGTGACGAGCATCACCGCCACAAGGACGTCTACGAGCACACGCTGACGGTCCTGGAGCAGGCCATCGACCTGGAGGAGAACGGGCCAGATCTGGTGCTGCGGCTGGCGGCGCTGCTGCATGACATCGGCAAGCCCAGGACGCGGCGCTTCGAGAGCGACGGCCGGGTCTCGTTCCACCACCACGAGGTGGTGGGGGCGAAGATGACCAAGAAGCGCATGTCCGCCCTGAAGTACTCGAACGACATGATCAAGGACGTTTCGCTTCTCGTGGAGCTCCACCTGCGCTTCCACGGATACGGGATGGGTGAGTGGACGGACTCCGCGGTCCGCCGTTACGTGCGCGACGCCGGCCCGCAGCTGGAGCGCCTGCACAAGCTGACGCGCTCGGACTGCACCACACGCAACAAGCGCAAGGCCGCGGCCCTGTCGCGTGCGTATGACGGGCTGGAGGAGCGCATCGCGCGACTCCAGGAGCAGGAAGAGCTGGACGCGATCCGCCCGGACCTGGACGGCAACGAGATCATGCAGATCCTGGGCATCAGCCCGGGGCCTGAGGTCGGCAAGGCGTACAAGCAGATGCTGGAACTGCGGCTGGAGCATGGCCCCATGGAGCGGGAGGCCGCGGTGGCCGCGCTCAAGGAGTGGTGGGCTGCTCAGGGCTGAGGCCGCTCAGGCCGCGCGCGTGAAACCGTCGCTGTTTCACGTGAAACGGGGCGATGTTTCACGTGAAACGGCCGGTCGTGAACCGCCGTGTTTCACGTGAAACAGCGCCCCGCGGTGTCCCGGGAGCCGACTCGTCGCTACTTGATGTCCTGAAGGCAGAGCACAAAGCGGGTGGTGCCGCCGTGGCGGCGGTGCTGGGTCTCCGCATAGGTCGTGTCGGTCTTGGGGCAGAGAGACCTGTCCGTGGTGTTGGAGTGGACAGCTGTCACCTTGAACTTGGCTTCTGCGGTGCCGCAGTCGACGACCTTGAGATCGGGATTGATCTCGTTGCCGTTGTTCTTCATGCAGTCGCCGACCTTGGCGGTGTCGGCGTCGTTCCACGAGCTCACCCAGGCCACCCCGATACCGATCAGGGCGACGGCGACGAAGATGCCCTTCACGATCGCCTTGGGCGAGCGCTGCGGCCGGGACGGCTGCGGCGGTATAGGCGCTCCGCCCTGCATGTAGGGCTGCTGCGGTGCCTGCGGATACCCCTGCTGCGGCTGACCGTACGGGGTCTGCGGCTGCTGGGGATAGGCGTATCCGCCCTGCGGCTGGCCGTAAGGAGCCTGCGGTGCCTGGGAGGTCTGCGGGTAGGGGGCCTGGCCGTACGGTTGCTGACCGTATGGCTGCTGGCCGTAAGGATTCGGGCCCTGAGGCGGCGTGGTCATGGGAGTTCCCCCGATAAGGAAGTGTCCGGAAGTGACGTGTCCGGACGCGTGAATGACGCCCGTACGGTATCTGCTCCGGCGCCGCCGCACAGGCGAGGGGCGCCAACTCGCAAGGGAGGGACGGCCAGGGCCTGTCCGACCCCGACCCACCGGACCGCCCTAGGGTCGTCCGAACGCCCTGCGGGCCAGCGTCGCGGCGACCACGGCGTAGAGAACGGCCACCACTGCGATGAGTACGGCTGACTTCCCGTCGGGCGGCAGCATCAGCGCGGCGACCGCGGCGGCACCGACGAAGGCGATGTTGAACAGCACGTCGTAGATGGAGAAGACCCGGCCGCGGAAGGCATCGTCGACCGACGACTGGACCACCGTGTCTGTGGTGATCTTGGTCCCCTGTGTGCTCAGGCCGAGGACGAACGCGGCGACCAGCATGGGCGCCGGGTGGAAGAAGAGGCCGAGCGCGGGCACCAGGACCGCGCCCATCGCGGCGCAGAAGGCGATCCAGCCGAACGGGGTGAGGCGCCCGACCGCCCACGGGGTGATCACGGCAGCCGCGAAGAAGCCGGCTCCTGACACGGCGACGGTTATCCCGAGCAGCGCCAGACCCCGGGATTCGGTAGGGGCCCAGGCGTACCGGCACAGCATCAGCACCATGACCGTCAGCGCGCCGTAGCAGAAGCGGATCACCGTCATCGCGGCCAGCGCGCGGGTCGGGGTGGGCCGCTCGGCGAGGTGGCGCAGACCGTCCGCCAGCCCCTTGACGGTGCTCAACAGGGCCTCGCCGAGGTGAGGTTGGAGCGCCGAGGGGTCGGGGCCGAGGCGCTGCGGGGGCATCCGCAGGGCGGTGAGGGCGGAACAGAAGTAGAGGAACGCGGCGAGCAGCACGACGAACGTATCCACGTCCGAGCCGGCCAGCCGGACGGCGAGAGCGAGCGCACCGCCGACCGTCATGGCGAGCGTTCCGGCCGTCGGGGCAAGGGAGTTGGCCATCACCAGCTGTTCACCGCCGACGACGCGGGGAAGCGACGCGGAAAGCCCCGCCAGGACAAAGCGGTTCACGCCCGTGACGGAGAGCGCCGAGGCGTAGAAGAGCCAGTCCGGGACCTTCACCGCGATCAGCACGGCGGTCGCCATCGCGAGCAGGGCCCGCAGCAGATTGCCGTACAGCAGGACCTGACGCCGGCGCCAGCGGTCCAGCAGCACTCCGGCGAACGGCCCGAGAAGGGAGTACGGCAGCAGCAAGATCGCCATGGCGGAGGCGATCGCCTCGGGCGACGCCTGCTTTTCGGGCGAGAAGACGACGAACGCGGCGAGCGCGACCTGGAACACCCCGTCGGCGGCCTGGGACAGGAGCCGTGCGGCGAGGAGCGTCCGGAAGTCGCGCAGCCGCAGTAATACGCGGAGATCGCGCACAGCATGCATGAGGCACAGCCTCACACAGCACGCCGGCCTCCGGGCGGAATACCCGGAGGCCGGCGAAGCAAGGACAGCGGCGAGTGCCTCAGCGCTCGACGTCGCCCCTGATGAACTTCTCGACGTTCTCCCGTGCCACGTCGTCGAAGTACTGCACCGGCGGCGACTTCATGAAGTACGAGGAAGCGGAGAGGATCGGGCCACCGATCCCCCGGTCCTTGGCGATCTTCGCGGCGCGCAGCGCGTCGATGATGACGCCCGCGGAGTTCGGGGAGTCCCAGACCTCGAGCTTGTACTCAAGGTTCAGCGGGACATCGCCGAAGGCGCGGCCCTCAAGGCGCACGTAGGCCCACTTGCGGTCGTCCAGCCAGGCGACGTAGTCGGACGGGCCGATGTGGACGTTCTTCTCGCCCAGCTCGCGGTCGGGGATCTGCGAGGTGACGGCCTGCGTCTTGGAGATCTTCTTGGACTCCAGGCGGTCGCGCTCCAGCATGTTCTTGAAGTCCATGTTGCCGCCGACGTTCAGCTGCATCGTGCGGTCCAGGATGACGCCCCGGTCTTCGAAGAGCTTGGCCATCACGCGGTGCGTGATCGTGGCGCCGACCTGCGACTTGATGTCGTCACCGACGATCGGCACACCGGCCTCGGTGAACTTGTCCGCCCACTCCTTGGTGCCGGCGATGAAGACCGGGAGGGCGTTGACGAACGCGACCTTGGCGTCGATGGCGCACTGGGCGTAGTACTTCGCCGCGTCCTCGGAGCCGACGGGCAGGTAGCAGACCAGGACGTCGACCTGCTTGTCCTTGAGGACCTGGACGATGTCGACCGGGGCCTCCGCGGACTCCTCGATCGTCATGCGGTAGTACTTGCCCAGGCCGTCGAGCGTGTGGCCGCGCTGGACCTGCACGCCGGTGTTCGGCACGTCGCAGATCTTGATGGTGTTGTTCTCGCTGGCGCCGATGGCGTCCGAGAGGTCGAGGCCGACCTTCTTGGCGTCCACGTCGAAGGCGGCCACGAACTCGACGTCGCGGACGTGGTAGTCGCCGAACTGCACGTGCATGAGGCCGGGCACGCGGCTGTCGGGGTCGGCGTCCTTGTAAAACTCGACGCCCTGTACCAGCGAGGCGGCGCAGTTGCCCACGCCGACGATGGCTACGCGAACCGAACCCATTCCGGTTGCTCCCTGTGTTCTCGATGAGGACCTGTACGGCAGGGCCCCATGTGGTGGTGTCATTCGGACGGATCCGGCCGGGAACCACCCCGGTGCCGGGGCAGGCCGTCCGCATCTCCTGACGGGGTGTTCTTGTCCCGCTCCGTGGGACCCGGGGCGCGCTGATCGCGCCCGGCGCGCTCACTCTCGATGAGCTCGTTCAACCAACGGACCTCGCGCTCCACGGATTCCATGCCGTGCCGCTGCAGTTCGAGGGTGTAGTCGTCCAGCCGCTCGCGGGTCCTGGCCAAGGAGGTACGCATCTTCTCAAGGCGCTCCTCCAGCCGGCTGCGGCGGCCTTCCAGCACGCGCATCCGTACGTCCCGCGATGTCTGGCCGAAGAACGCGAAACGGACGCCGAAGTGCTCGTCCTCCCACGCATCCGGCCCGGAGTGGGTGAGCAGCTCCTCGAAGTGCTCCTTGCCCGCTGCGGTCAATCGGTAGACGATTTTGGCCCGGCGCCCGGTGAGCGCCGCGGCGGGAACGCCCTCCGGGGCGCCGCTCGTTTCCTCGACGAGCCAGCCGTTCGCGACCAGCCCCTTGAGGCAGGGGTAGAGGGTGCCGTAGCTGAACGCACGGAAGACCCCGAGCGAGGTGTTGAGCCGCTTGCGCAACTCGTAACCATGCATGGGGGATTCGCGGAGCAGGCCGAGGACGGCGAATTCGAGGACGCCGGAACGCCTGTTCATCCTCCGCCTCCTTGGCCCTGTGCGGTCTTTATCTCGTGCTGATGTATCGACTCGATACATCCAGACGATAGAACGGCGCCCTGAGCGGAACAAGGGTGGGGACGGTGAACGGCATCACATCACTTATTCGTGCGACGTAACCTGACTGTTTTGGAGTGAATTTCAACACTGGGCAGGTTTTGGCCGTGCGTAGTCTGTGCGGCATGCAGACTGCCGGGAACCGTGGGCCGATACGTGGCGTCCCTGACCTCGGTGTAGTGCGGCCCGCGCGTCAGGAGCGGGTCGTGCATCGGGGGGACCTGAAGACAACTGCCGCCTTCAGGCGACGAGAGAGCGCGCCTGCCCGAGGAGTATTCGTTCCATGAGCGAGCACCGTCGCAAACCGCCACAGCCACAAGGTGGCGGACGTGCCGCGGCCAGACGTGCCGCACAGCAGCCACCGGGGCGGCGTGCGGCCCCTCCGCATGGCGCTGTCACGGGGTCTATGCCCCAGTCTCCCCAGGACCGGCCGCCGGGAGGGCGTGCCGAGGCCCGGCGGGCTGCGCAGCGCGGCGGACGCCGGCGGGTGTCCGACTCCGCTGCGATGGCTTCCGGAGGGTCCGCAGGCGATTACGGCGGCGGTGGCCGCCGTGGTGGCGGTGGCGGTGGTGGCGGTGGCGGCGCTGATGGAGGCCGGGGGCGCGGTCGGGGTGGTGGAAATCCCGCCAAGAAGCGCTTCATTGACTATCCGCGTGCCAATCGCACCGGTTGGCGCCGGTTTGTGCCGTCCTGGAAACAGGTGGCCGGCATGTCCGTCGCGGTCATCGGCCTGATCGTCGGCGCGGCCGGCGTCGGCCTCGCGCTGGTGCAGGTGCCGGACGAGAACAAGGCCGCCACGTCGCAGAACAACGTCTACCTCTGGGCCGATGGCAAGGTCATGGCGCGCGACGGTGAGACAAACCGGCAGAACATCAAGATAAGCGAAATTCCGATGTCCATGCAGAACGCAGCGATCTCCGCGGAGAACGCCTCGTTCCGGACGGACTCCGGCGTGGACCCGATGGGTATCCTCCGCGCCCTGGTCAACATGGCCAAGGGTGGTGACACCCAGGGTGGGTCGACCATCACTCAGCAGTACGTGAAGAACGCGATGCTGAGCCAGGAGCAGACCATCACCCGCAAGTTCAAGGAGCTGTTCATCTCCATCAAGGTCGGCTCGTTGATGGACAAGCCCAGTATCTTGCAGGGGTATCTGAACACCAGCTACTTCGGCCGCGGTGCCTACGGCATCCAGGCGGCGGCTCAGGCGTACTACGGGAAGAACGCCTCCCAGCTGAAGCCGGACGAGGGCGCGTTCCTGGCGTCCCTGCTCAAGGGCGCGAACCTCTACGACCCTGCGGGTGGCACCGGACCCGGCGCCACCCCCGAGCAGAACACCCAGCGCGTCAAGGCTCGTTGGTCCTGGATCCTCGACCGCGAGGTGGACAATCACCTCCTGTCGAAGGCTGACCGGAGCACGTACACGAAGTTCCCGATGCCCAAGGCGCCGAAGCCGGTGGCCAGCAAGAGCGGCCAGATCGGGTACTTGATCGACGTGGCCAAGAAGTACGTGCTCAAGCAGGGGAACCTCAGCGAGGCCCTGTTCGACAAGGGCGGCTACACGATCCAGACGACCTTCGACGAGAAGAAGACCAACGAGCTGGCAGCCGCGGTGCAGAAGGTCGACAAGCACTACATCGACCCGCAGAAGCGGCCGGAGAAGGACAAGTACGTCCAGTTCGGTGGCGCTTCCGTGGTGCCGGGAGACGGCAGGATCGTCGCCTTGTACGGCGGTGACGGCTACGACAAGGGTCACTTCAGCAACAACGCGGACACCTACGGTGTGCCGGTCGGCTCGACCTGGAAGCCGTTCGTGCTCGCCGCGGCGATGAAGTACGGGACGATCGCGCGCAGTGGCACGCCGGTCTCGCCGGACAGCAAGTACAACGGCGATGACCATCTCAAGGTGAGGAACCCGGACGGTTCGATTGTGCTGAAGAAGGACAACTCGCCCTTCTATCAGGTCAACGAGAGCAATTACCCCTGGGGCTACATCACCTTGCGGAAGGCGATGGAGCAGTCCGTCAACACCCCGTATGTCCAGCTCGGCATGGATGTCGGCATGGACAAGGTGAAGGATATGGCGCAGGCCGCGGGGATCGCGCCGGGCAGCTTCGACAAGAACCTCAACCCGTCCTTCGCACTGGGCACCTCCACGCCGAGCGCGATCCGCATGGCCGATGCCTACGGCACCTTCGCCGCCTCCGGTACGAGCGTGGAGCCGTATTCGGTGACCAAGGTGATGTCCCAGGGCGAGGAGGTGAAGGGCTTCGACAAGCCCAAGCCGCAGACGGCCATGGAAGCCAACGTCGCCAACAACGTCACCGACGTGCTGAAGAACGTGATCGAGAACGGCACCGCGACGACGGCCAAGAAGCTGGGTATGCCGGCTGCCGGCAAGACCGGTACCACCGACGAGAACAAGTCGGCCTGGTTCGTCGGCTACACCAAGCAGCTCTCGACGGCCATCACCATGTTCCGTGAGGACGCGCAGAACCCCCGTCAGCTGTCCATGAACGGCGTCGGCGGCTTCGACTCGATCCACGGTGGCGCGCTGCCGACCGAGGTGTGGACCGAGTACATGCTCCAGGCGATGCAGGGTGTTTCCCCGCAGGACTTCCCGGCCGCCACGACCATCGGACAGGTGCAGAACGAGCAGGGGATGCCCTCTCCCACGCCGACCCCGACGCCGAGTGCCACGCCGTCGGTGACTCCGTCCGGTACGCCCAGCCAGTCCGCGTCCCCGACGAATTCCCCGACCCCCACCCCGACCAAGCAGTGCTCCCCGTGGGACTTCCACTGCAAGCACAACGGCGGGAACGGCGGGGCAAACGGCGGCGGGCCGGGCGGCGGCAATGGCGGCAATGGTGGTACGAGTCCGACGCCTGACCCGACGAGTGGTGGGAACAGCGGAGGAGGCATTTTCGGCGGGCCCACCGGCGGCTAGGACCGCTGATCGTTTCACGTGAAACGGCGCTCGTTTCACGTGAAACACGGCTTCACGAAGCCCCCGACCCGGTGCGACCGGGCGGGGGCTTCGTCGTGTTCGTCCCATGCGTGTACGGCAGGATGGGGCCATGACGAGCCTGCGACAGGACGAGCCGGTACGGCCGACGCAACGGGATGAGGTGGCGGCGGCCGGCAGCGAGCTGATCGGAGGGCCGATCGGCCGGCGGGTGCTTCTCGGGGCGAACCGGATGACGCCGGTGCGGGTCATCGTGCTCGTCGCCATCGGTGTGTTCGCGCTCGGCATGGTGCAGAAGCTGCCTTGCTACAACGGCGGATGGTTCTTCGGCGCCACCAGTCAGTACGTCCACGCCTGCTATTCCGACATCCCCCATCTCTACACCGGGCGGGGTTTCGCCGACGGGCTGATCCCGTACTTCGACCGGCTGCCGGGCGATATGCAGTACCTGGAGTACCCGGTGCTGACCGGCGTCTTCATGGAGGTCGCCTCCTGGATGACGCCGCACAGCGGGGCGATCCAGGACCGCGAGCAGATCTACTGGCTGGTCAACGCCGGGATGCTGATGGTCTGCGCCGCCGTCATCGCGGTGTGTGTGGCACGTACCCACCGGCGGCGTCCTTGGGACGGTCTGCTGGTGGCGCTGGCTCCCGCCTTCGCCCTCACCGCCACCATCAACTGGGACCTGCTGGCGGTCGCCCTGACCGCCGCTGGGATGCTGATGTGGTCACGCAGCCGCCCGCTGGCGTCCGGCGTCCTGATCGGGCTGGCGACGGCGGCGAAGCTCTACCCCGTCCTGCTGCTGGGGCCGCTGCTGCTGCTGTGCTGGCGCGCGGGAGCCTGGCGCGCGTACGGGAGGGTTGTCACCGGTGCGGTGGCGTCCTGGCTGGTGGTGAACCTGCCGGTGATGATCATGCACGACGCGTCCGGATTTCATATCCGGGAGGGCTGGGCGAAGTTCTACACCTTCAGCCAGGAGCGGCCCATCGACTTCGGTTCCGTCTGGCTGCTGATCTCGCAGCGCACCGGGGACCCCCTGGAGAACGCCAACCTCTACGCGACGGTGCTGATGATCCTCGGATGCGGCGGCATCGCGCTGCTGACGTTCTACGCGCCGCGCCGGCCGCGCTTCGCCCAGCTCGCGTTCCTCGTCGTCGCGCTGTTCATCCTCACCAACAAGGTCTACTCGCCGCAGTACGTGCTGTGGCTGGTCCCGCTCGCCGCGCTGGCCCGGCCGCGCTGGCGGGACTTCCTGATCTGGCAGGCGGGCGAGGTCATGTACTTCCTCGGGATCTGGATGTACCTCGCCTACACCGGCAGCGGCGACAAGCACCAGGGGCTGCCCCCGGAGGGCTACCAACTCGCCATCGCACTGCACCTGTTGGCCACCCTCTACCTGTGCGCGGTGGTCGTCCGCGACATCCTGATGCCGGAGCGGGACGTGGTCCGCAGGGACGGCGACGACGACCCGTCGGGGGGCGTCCTGGACCGCAGTCCCGATGTCGTCGTGCTCGGGCGGGCGTATCACGCGCCGCGTCACGCGGTGCACTTCGAGGGTGCGCCGCGGGTGCGCTGGGGCGTCGTACGGGACTGATCCGCCGGCGGACACACAACCAGGGCCCGGTGCCGCGGAGATGACCGGCGGCACCGGGCCCTGGTGCAGGGGTGTGGGGGATCCGGCCGGATCAGCGGTCCACCATGCGGTCGTACTGCGTGGTGGTGTGCCGCAGATGGGCCACCAGCTCCTCGCCGACCTTCGGTTCGGGGGCGTCCCCGGGGACGAACAGGATCGACACCTGCATGTGCGGGGGCTCCGCGAACCAGCGCTGCTTCCCGGCCCATACGTACGGCGCGAGGTTGCGGTTGACGGTCGCCAGACCGGCCCGGGCCACGCCCTTGGCGCGCGGCATCACGCCGTGCAGCGCCTTGGGAGACTCCAGGCCGACGCCGTGCGAGGTGCCCCCCGCCACGACGACCAAGTAGCCGTCCGAGGCCGCCCGTTGCTGGCGGTAGCCGAACCGGTCGCCCTTCTTGACGGACGTGACGTCGAGGACCGAGCCGCGGTACTCGGTGGCTTCGTGGTCGCCCAGCCACAGCCGCGTGCCGATCCGCGCGCGGAAGCGGGTCTGCGGGAACTGCTGCTGGAGACGGGCGAGTTCGTCGGCTTTGAGGTGGCTGACGAACATGGTGTGCAGCGGGAGGCGGGCGGCGCGCAGCCGATCCATCCAGCTGATGACCTCTTCCACCGAGTCGGAGCTGTCGGTGCGGTCCAGCGGGAGATGGATCGCGAAGCCCTCCAGCCGGACGTCCTCGATGGCCGCGGCCAGCTTCGGCAGGTCCTCAGGAAGGACGCCGTGCCGCTTCATGCTGCTCATGACCTCGATGACGACCCGGGCGCCGACCAGCCCGCCGACGCCCTCGACCGAGGAGACCGAGCGGATCGCCCGGTCGGGCAGCGGCACCGGCTCCTCGCCGTGCCGGAACGGGGTCAGAACGAGCAGGTCGCCGCTGAAGAAGTCCTTGATGCGGGCTGCTTCGTAGGTCGTGCCGACCGCGAGGATGTCGGATCCGAGCCGGGTGGCCTCATCGGCGAGCCGCTCGTGGCCGAAGCCGTAGCCGTTGCCTTTGCAGACCGGGACCAGCCCGGGGAACTGCTGGAGAACGCTCTGCTGATGCGCCCGCCAGCGCGCGGTGTCGACGTAGAGGGTGAGCGCCATGGCCGGCCCGGAACCTTTCTCGTGGCTGGGGTGTGTCAGGGGTACGAACGGTGCGGTGGAGCGGTCAGCGCCGCGACATGTAGAGGTCGAGTGCCTTGTGCAGCAGCTTGTTGAGCGGGAAGTCCCATTCGCCGAGGTACTCCGCCGCCTGCCCACCCGTGCCGACCTTGAACTGGATCAGGCCGAAGAGGTGGTCGTTCTCGTCCAGCGAGTCGCTGATGCCGCGGAGGTCGTAGACGGTGGCGCCGAGCGCATAGGCGTCCTGCAGCATCCGCCACTGCATGGCGTTGGAGGGGCGGACCTCACGGCCGATGTTGTCCGAGGCGCCGTAGGAGTACCAGACGTGCCCGCCGACGACGAGCATCGTCGCGGCGGACAGGTTGACGCCGTCGTGACGGGCGAAGTAGAGCCGCATGCGGTTGGGGTCCTCGGAGTTGAGGGCCGTCCACATCCGCTGGAAGTAGCCGAGCGGGCGGGGCCGGAAGCGGTCGCGCTCCGCGGTGATCTCGTACAGCCGCTGCCATTCGGCGAGGTCGTCGTAGCCGCCCGGGACGACCTCGACGCCGGCCTTCTCGGCCTTCTTGATGTTGCGGCGCCACAGCTGGTTGAAGCCCTTGTGGACCTCCTCCAGCGAGCGGTCGGCGAGCGGTACCTGGAAGACGTAGCGGGGCTGCACATCGCCGAAGCCGGCGCCGCCGTCCTCGCCCTGCTGCCAGCCCATGCGGCGCAGCCGGTCGGCGACCTCGAAGGCGCGCGGCTCGATGTGGGTGGCCTCGATGTCCCGCAGCCGCTTGACGTCGGGGCTCTGGATGCCGGACTTGATCGCGGCGGAGTCCCAGCGGCGGATGATGACCGGCGGGCCCATCTTCACGGAGAAGGCGCCCTGCTGCTTGAGGTGGCTGAGCA
Organism: Streptomyces sp. YGL11-2; assembly: GCF_050054615.1. NCBI lineage: Bacteria > Bacillati > Actinomycetota > Actinomycetes > Kitasatosporales > Streptomycetaceae > Streptomyces > Streptomyces sp. YGL11-2. The sequence goes on along the minus strand of NZ_JBNHIN010000002.1, from coordinate 140,404 downwards.
TCGGCTGCAGCCAGTCCTCCAGATTCGGCGCGAACCAGTTGATGACCGGGCCCTCGGGGAGGTACGCGAGGTAGCGCTTGATCTTGGGCAGCTGCCGGTAGAGGACCAGACCCGCGCCGACCAGTTCGCCGGTGGCGTCGAACCAGCCCAGGCTCTCCGACCGCCACTCGGCCTTCACGTCCGCCCAGGCCGGGACCTGCATGTGGCTCGCAGCGGGCAGGCTCTGGATGTACGCCAGATGCTGCTCTCGGCTGATGGTCCTCAGGGTCAGGCTCATGCGGGGCGCTCCTCGGCTGGTGTGTCCCCCTTGGTCGGGGCTCCGGCTCTCGCGCCGAAGCCTACTGTGACCGGGGAGCACCCCGTCTGGGCCGTACGGGGCAGGGCTCCGTATGCCGCAGTGCGGCGGCGCCTAGCCGATGATGCCGCCGAAGAGGCCGCCGTGTGCCAGGCCGATGTAAAAGCCCAGGGCGGCTGCCCCGAGCCCGATGATCAACAGGAAGCGTTCACCCGTCGTCGACGAGATGAACTGGCCCCAGAGGCCCGTTCCGATTCCGATCAGGCCCACCCAGGAGCTGACCAGGTGCAGGCTGGGGGAGAGAGCCGCGAGAACGGCGATCACACCCAGGACGAGGGTGGTGACCGCGAGGGTGTTCTCGACGGGATGGGATTGGCCGTCGCTGTTGAGAAGCGCGAGCAGGTTCCGCTGGGTCCGTGCTGCCTGTGCCATACGGCACCTCCGACTGGACAGGGCGGCGCACTGTAACGCCGCTCACACCCGTTGTGTTCCAGATTGCGGGGTGCGGCGGCCGGATTTCAACCGGAAGCTCGGATGCAGGTACTCTGTACGGTCTGCGCCCATGTCTGCCCGGACACTCCGGCGGGCTGGCGCGGAACGCATTACGACCCTCCTGCCACGGAACGACCGTGGCCGCTGAGTCCAAAGGAGGTGGGTTCACCATGCGTCACTACGAGGTGATGGTCATCCTCGACCCCGATCTGGAGGAGCGCGCTGTCTCCCCGCTGATCGAGAACTTCCTCTCCGTCGTCCGTGAGGGCAACGGAAAGGTCGAAAAGGTCGACACCTGGGGCCGTCGTCGTCTCTCGTACGAGATCAACAAGAAGCCCGAGGGCATCTACTCGGTCATCGACCTGCAGGCCGAGCCTGCGGTCGTCAAGGAGCTCGACCGTCAGATGAACCTGAACGAGTCGGTCCTCCGGACCAAGGTCCTCCGTCCCGAGACCCACTGAGCGCGTCAGCGCCCAGCGGTAACCGGGTTCGAGTAGCAGCAACACCAGCAGCCAGCAGCACACCCGCCGAGAGGTTCCCCTAATGGCAGGCGAGACCGTCATCACGGTTGTCGGCAATCTTGTCGACGACCCCGAGCTGCGCTTCACCCCGTCCGGTGCGGCGGTCGCGAAGTTCCGCGTCGCGTCCACTCCCCGCACCTTCGACCGCCAGACCAACGAGTGGAAGGACGGCGAGAGCCTGTTCCTGACCTGCTCGGTGTGGCGTCAGGCGGCGGAGAACGTCGCCGAGTCCCTGACGCGGGGTACCCGCGTGGTCGTCCAGGGCCGCCTCAAGCAGCGGTCGTACGAGGACCGCGAGGGCGTGAAGCGCACGGTCTACGAGCTCGACGTCGAGGAAGTGGGCGCGAGCCTGAAGAACGCCACGGCCAAGATCACCAAGACCGGCGGTCGTGGTGGTCAGGGCGGCGGCTTCGGCGGTGGTCAGCAGGGTGGTGGCCAGGGTGGCGGCGGCTGGGGCGGCGGCCCCGGCGGCGGCCAGCAGGGCGGCGGCGGTGCGCCCGCCGACGACCCGTGGGCGACCAGTGGTCCTGCCGGCGGTGGCCAGCAGGGCGGCGGTGGCTGGGGCGGTAGCTCCGGTGGTGGCTACTCGGACGAGCCGCCCTTCTAGGTCCGTACAGCCGATCCGGTTCTGCGGTGTTTCACGTGAAACCGCCTGTTTCACGTGAAACGGCGACTGGAGCGGCCGGGGCCTTGAGGGCGTCAGCACACACTTCTTGAACTCACTGGAGAGAGACAATGGCGAAGCCGCCTGCTCGCAAGCCTAAGAAGAAGGTTTGCGTGTTCTGCAAGGAGAAGATCTCCTACGTCGACTACAAGGACACGAACCTGCTGCGGAAGTTCATCTCCGACCGCGGCAAGATCCGTGCCCGCCGGGTCACCGGTAACTGCACTCAGCACCAGCGTGACGTCGCCACGGCCGTGAAGAACAGCCGTGAGATGGCGCTGCTGCCCTACACGTCCACCGCGCGATAAGGGAAGGGTGACCGACTAATGAAGATCATCCTCACCCACGAGGTCTCCGGCCTCGGCACCGCCGGTGACGTCGTGGACGTCAAGGACGGGTACGCCCGTAACTACCTGGTTCCGCGTGGTTTCGCGATCCGCTGGACCAAGGGTGGCGAGAAGGACGTCGAGCAGATCCGCCGCGGTCGCAAGATCCGCGAGATCGCCACGATCGAGCAGGCCAACGAGATCAAGGGCCAGCTTGAGGGCGTCAACGTGAAGCTGGCCGTTCGCGCCGGCGACGCGGGCCGCCTGTTCGGCTCCGTCACCCCGGCCGACGTCGCCTCGGCGATCAAGGCTGCCGGTGGTCCGGACGTCGACAAGCGCCGTGTTGAGCTCGGTTCGCCGATCAAGACCCTGGGCGCGCACCAGGTCTCCGTGCGTCTGCACGCCGAGGTCGTCGCGAAGCTCGGCGTCGAGGTCGTCGCCGCGTAATCGCAGCACAACGCCGAAGGGCCGTACCCCGTTGCGGGGTACGGCCCTTCGCCATGTGCGACGGGCGCGGGAGGCCGGGGTCAGTCTCCGTCCTCGTTCTGGGCGCGCTGGTAGAGCTTGGCGATGTCGTCGTCGAAGTACGCGGCGTAGGAGACGTCGTCCTCGTCGCCGCCGCCTTCATGGCCGCCCAGGACGCCGATGACGGTGCCGGTGTGGCTCTTGGGGTCGTAGTCGGCGAGCCAAGGGCTGCCGCTCGTGCCGCCCTCGAAGTCGGTGCACTGGATGCGCAGTTGGGTGTCGCTGAATTTCGTGGTGCGGTTCTGGCAGGAGATCGGGGTGTCACGGCTGGTGGGGTAGCCGGTGATCTTGACGTCGTTGTTGAAGCCGCGGTCTATGCCGAGGCTGTTGCCGCCCAGGACGTCCTGGATGTTCTTGCCGTCCTTCGGGTCGACCGTGAGGAAGGCGACGTCGAGGTCCTCGTCCTGTGATTTGGCCCAGCGGTCGTCGACGACGACCTTGCTGACCTTCCACAGGCCGGTGGGTTCGTCACCGTTGCGGTAGTCGGGGGCGAAGACCAGGTCGTCCACCGGCTTCCCGGCGTCCGCGTCGAAGGCGCAGTGGGCGGCCGTGATCAGCATGTCCCGGCCAGGGCTCTGCACCACGCTCGCGGTGCAGAAGTGGGCGCCGTGGTCGTCCTTCTCGAAGACCGCGCCGATCCGGGCGTTCTCCTCGGTCCTGCGCGGGGTGTACGCGGTGCCGTCCTGGGCGGGGGCGGTCGCCGAGGGGTCCTGGTCCGGGGGAGCCTGGCCAGGCTCGCCGGACTTGCCGTAGCTGCTGCGACCGCTGCCTCTGCTCGTATGGGTCTCCTCCGCGGCGTAGCCCACCACTGCGGCTGCCCCCACGATGACCAGCGTCAGGGGCAGTACGGACTTTCTGGCAAGCGAGCGCACATGGTCATTATCGATGCGGGCCGGAAATTCGGGAGCCGATTCAACGGGAGGCTCCCGTCACAATCCACCGTCCGGAGCGGGCGCGCAGCCACAGGGTCAGCATCCGCACGGTCATCATGAGGGCCATCGCCCACCACAGGGCGACCAAACCGCCGCCCAGGGCCGGTACGGCGAGCGCCGCCGGGGCGAACACTGCCAGCACCACGACCATCGCGCCGGCGAGATACGGGCCGTCCCCGGCGCCCATCAGCACCCCGTCGAGTATGAAGACGACGCCGGCGACCGGCTGGGTGACCGCTACGACCAGAAGCGTGGTGTGCAGCGGGCTCTGGACGGCGGGGTCGGCGGTGAAGAGGGGGATGAACAGCGGGCGGGCGAGGACCACCAGCGCGCCGAGGACGACGCCGGAGGCGATGCCCCACTGGACCATGCGCCGGCAGGCGTCGCGGGCGCCGGCGCGGTCGTCGGCGCCCAGGTACCGGCCGATGATGGCCTGCCCGGCTATGGCGATGGCGTCCAGCGCGAAGGCCAGCAGGGACCAGAGGGTCAGAACGATCTGGTGGGCGGCGACCTCGGCGTCGCCGAGCCGGGCGGCGACCGCGGTGGCGATCATCAGCACCGCGCGCAGCGAGAGCGTACGGACCAACAAGGGAGCGCCGGCCTGTGCGGAGGCGCGGATACCGGCGGGGTCGGGGCGGAGCGAGGCGCCGTGGCGGCGGGCGCCGCGGATCACGACGGTGAGGTAGACGGCGGCCATACCGCACTGGGCGATGACGGTGCCCCAGGCGGAGCCGGCGATGCCCAGCCCGGCGCCGTAGACCAGGGCGGCGTTGAGGGCGGCGTTGGCGGAGAACCCGCCGATGGCGACGTAGAGCGGGGTCCTGGTGTCCTGGAGGCCGCGGAGGACGCCGGTGGCGGCCAGGACGACCAGCATCGCGGGGATGCCGAGCGCGCTGATGCGCAGGTAGGTCACGGCGTACGGGGCGGCGGTCGGCGAGGCGCCGAAGGCTTCGACGAGCCAGGGGGCGGTGGGCAGGACGGCGGCGATGACGGCCGCGCCGAGCAGCAGGGCGAGCCAGATGCCGTCCATGCCCTGGCGTATCGCGGCCGGGAGGTCGCCGGCGCCGACCCTGCGGGCGACCGCGGCGGTGGTGGCGTAGGCGAGGAAGACGAAGACGGAGACGGCGGTTGTCAGGAGGGCGGCGGCGACGCCGAGGCCGGCGAGCTGGCGGGTGCCGAGGTGGCCCACGACGGCGCTGTCGACCATGACGAAGAGTGGTTCCGCGACCAGCGAGCCGAAGGCGGGCAGGGCCAGTGCGAGGATCTCGCGGTCATGGCGGCGGTGGGCGCGCCGTGGCGTCGCGGGAGCCTGTGTCATGAGGAGCAATCTAATCTTCCACAGGTAAGAGATGCAACTGCCTAGTGATCCTTACTTCCCGCTCTGTGGAGGTGCCTTCTGTGTGGCGTTTGCGACGATCATGAACAGGTTGCCGAAGTTTTTCTCCCCCACAGGCTATGGATGAGAAATGCGCAGGTCAGAGGCTCGATGCTGGCGTGATTGTGTGCTTGTCCACAGAAGTTTCCCCCGTGCCGTGCACAGGATCCGGGGACTTCTCCACAGCTGTGGGGCAGTCATCCACATGGCCTGTGGATAACCAGATTGGCGGACGGTGCGCGCGGGCCTACCGTGGTCCGGCACCCGCCGCCTGTTCCGGCCTGAGACCTCGTCCGAACTCGACGCGCCGTAACCGGAGTCGGGCGTCTCGAATGTCAGAGCTGTGCCGTAAGAAAGAACAGCACAGCAAGGTCCGCGTCGCGGACGGGAGGAGGTGCCGGGGTGAGCGTTCCCGAGCCCATGGACGATCCCTGGGCGGACTCCGGTCCGAGTGACCTGCTGCCGGCCGCCCGCTCCCGCCGGGGCGACGGAAAGGGCCGCGGCCGGGGCGAGCGCCAGGATCGCGACGATGACGGCGGCGGCTGGTCCGGCGGCTTCGAGCGCGTTCCCCCGCAGGATCTGGACGCCGAGCAGTCCGTGCTCGGAGGCATGCTGCTCTCCAAGGACGCGATCGCGGATGTCGTCGAGGTCCTGAAGGGCGAGGACTTCTACCGCCCCGCCCATGAACTGGTCTTCCAGGCGATCCTCGACCTGTACGCCAAGGGCGAGCCGGCCGACCCGATCACCATCGCGGCGGAGCTGACCAAGCGCGGCGAGATCGGGCGCGTCGGCGGCGCCTCGTATCTGCACACCCTCGTCCAGTCCGTCCCGACGGCCGCCAACGCCGAGTACTACGCCGAGATCGTCCATGAGCGGGCCGTGCTGCGCCGCCTCGTGGAGGCGGGCACCCGGATCACGCAGATGGGATACGCGGCCGACGGCGACGTCGACGAGATCGTCAACAGCGCCCAGGCGGAGATCTACGCCGTCACCGAGCAGCGGACCAGCGAGGACTACCTCCCGCTCGGCGACATCATGGAGGGCGCGCTCGACGAGATCGAGGCGATCGGCTCCCGTCAGGGCCAGATGACCGGTGTGCCGACGGGCTTCACCGACCTGGACGCGCTGACGAACGGTCTGCATCCGGGCCAGATGATCGTGATCGCGGCCCGTCCGGCGATGGGTAAGGCCCTCGCGCTGGACACGCCGCTGCCCACTCCTGGCGGGTGGACCACCATGGGCGAGGTCCAGCCCGGTGACCATCTGCTCGACGCGACGGGGAAGCCCACGCGTGTGGTGGCCGCCACCGAGGTCATGACGGGGCGCCCCTGCTACGAGATCTCGTTCGACGACGGCACCTCCGTCATCGCCGACGCCGATCACCAGTGGCTCACCCACACCCGGGACTCCCGTGCGGCGACCGGTGACGGCGGTTCCGGCGACGGGCGGGCCCCCGCCGCGGTCCGGACGACCAAGGAGATCGCCGCGACGCTGCACGACATCGCGGCCGGCCGGCGTCCGCACCACAGCGTGCGGAACGCGGGCGCGCTCGACCTTCCCCACCGGGATCTGCCGGTTCCGCCCTACGTCCTCGGTGCGTGGCTGGGCGCCGGGCAGCACGATGCCGCGGAGTTCGCCCCGGCCGACCCGGAGATCGTGCGGCGTCTCGCGGCCGAGGGCTGCCGGACACCGGGCGATGGCCTGCTTCCGCTGCTGCGCACCCTGGGTCTCCTGGGCAACGGCCATCTCCCTCAGGAGTATCTGCGGGCTTCCGTTGCCCAGCGGAGGGAGCTCCTCGCCGGGCTTCTCGACGCGCGCGGAACGGTCACCGAGACCGGCTCGGTGCAGTTCACGGCCGCCGGCACGGCGGTGGCCGAAGGATTCCGGGAGCTGGTGGTGAGCCTCGGCCACGGCTGCGACCTGCCCGCCGAGCAGGTTGGGGAGCACTCGGAGGAATCCTCCGCCGGCCATCTGATCACCTTCACCACGACCGACGACGTCTTCGGTATCGAGCGGAAGCGGCGCCTGCACGATGAGCGCCGGCGCCCCGGCGGTCCGGAGTCTGCGCAGCGCTTCGTCACCGACGTGCGGGAAGTGGCGAGCGTCCCGGTCCGTTGTGTCCAGGTGGACAATCCCGATCACCTGTATCTGGCCACGCGGTCGATGGTCCCCACGCACAACTCGACGCTCGCGCTGGATTTCGCGCGAGCCTGCTCGATCAAGAGCAATCTGCCGAGCGTGATCTTCTCGCTCGAAATGGGGCGCAACGAAATCGCGATGCGTCTGCTGTCCGCCGAGGCCCGGGTGGCGCTGCACCACATGCGGTCCGGCAGCATGACGGACGAGGACTGGACGCGGCTGGCGCGCCGGATGCCGGATGTCTCGGCCGCGCCGCTCTATATCGACGATTCGCCGAACCTCTCGATGATGGAAATCCGCGCCAAATGCCGCCGGTTGAAACAGCGCAACGAGCTGAAGCTGGTCGTCATCGACTATCTGCAGCTGATGCAGTCCGGTGGCTCCAAGCGCGCCGAGAGCCGTCAGCAGGAGGTCTCGGACATGTCCCGAAACCTCAAGCTGCTGGCCAAGGAACTGGAACTCCCGGTTATCGCGCTCTCCCAGCTCAACCGTGGTCCCGAGCAGCGTACGGACAAGAAGCCGATGGTCTCCGACCTGCGAGAGTCCGGCTCGATCGAGCAGGACGCGGACATGGTCATCCTGCTGCACCGCGAGGACGCGTACGAGAAGGAATCGCCGCGTGCGGGCGAGGCCGACCTGATTGTCGCGAAGCACCGTAATGGTCCTACGGCGACGATTACGGTCGCTTTCCAGGGGCACTATTCGCGGTTTGTGGATATGGCGCAGACGTGAGGTGAGGCCCTCTCGGGTCTCCTCTCGTGCGCTCTGCCCTCCTGGCTGTTTCCACGTCCGTTCCGTACGGAAAACCCATTGCCCCGGCCATGGCGGGTTGTTGGCGTCACGCCGCTACCGTCACACCGCGCGGGATGCGTGTGCTCACCCGATGGGGCACCGAGGAGACCACGGCCCGCTTCAAGAGGACGGGTCCGGACCTCCGCCAGCGGTGACCCGTGGGGGCCGGCGAGACCACCGGCGGCCGTCTCCTCCCGGACTCTCCGTGGTGCACGATCCCCTGATATCGGTTGTTCCTCGGGCAGGGCACTGGTGCGCGGGGACGCCGGCCCGCTACCGGCCTGCGGGACACGAGACGGGCGAGGCGGGTCCCGGGTGGCCGTGACCGGCGCCGGGCCTTGGAGGCGTGCGGTTTGACCTTCATGTTGCCTGAAGCTCGACAATCGCGGTCATGGACGACACCGGGGAACTGTTGAGCATCGGCGCGTTCGGCCGGCGGGTGGGGCTGGCGCCGAGCGCGCTGCGGTTCTACGACGACTGCGGGGTGCTGCGCCCGGCACGAGTGGATGCGGCGACGGGGTACCGACGCTACGCCGCCGGGCAGATGGCCCGGGCGGTGCGGCTGCGTCAACTGCGTGCGGCGGGGCTGCCGTTGACGGACGTCGAGGTCGTGCTGGACGGACCCGACGATGCGGCCCGGGGCGTACTGCGGGCTCACCTGGAGCGCACCCGGCGGGCGGCGGACGAGGCGCGGGCGGTGGTCGAGGGGTTCCTCCAGGAGGCGCCCGGGGAACCGGTGGATCGCGGTGACCGGGTGCGGGCCCGGGTCGGCGGTCCGGAACTCGCCAGTGCTGTGCGGCAGGTGGCGCCCGCGGCGGCGGTCGGCGCCGCGCGGGAGCAGTTTCCGGTGCTGGGCTGCCTGCTGCTCGAACTCGCCGATGGTGAGGCGCGGTTGGTGGCTACGGATCGCTACCGGATGGCGGTGCGGGTGCTGCGGCCGGAGGTCTTCGAAGGGAGCGCGCGGCGGGTACTGATCACCGCGGACGCGGCGCAGAGGCTGGCCGAGTGGGCCGTGCGTCAGGTGGCGGTCGAGATGGAGTGCGGCGCCGGGGCGGACACGCGGGCTGGGGTGTCGCTGCGGATGCGGAGCAGCGGGGAGCACGGGGACATCGCGCAGTGGGCCCATGTCTGCGGAACGAACGAGGCGGCGGATCCCGGGGAGTTTCCGGACTACCGGCTGATGGTGGCCGGGCTTGAGGCCGGACGGCACCGGCTCATCGTGGACCGGGCCAAGCTGCGGGACGCGGTGGCTGGTCGGAGCGGAGTGGTGTCGCTGACGTCCGGTGTGGACACGGCGGACACCGACGGTGGCGCGCAGCCCGAGGCGGCACAGGTGCTGGAGGTGGCGGGCGGCGACCGGGAGCCCGTGCGGCTGCGGGTGGTCCGTACGGGGCCGGGGGTGCGGATTGCCTTCGATCCGGCGGTGTTCGTGCCGGTCCTGGAGGCCGGAGTGGGGCCCGATGTGCTGCTGGAGATCGCTGCGGCGGACCGGCCCGTGGTGGTCCGTTCCGCGGATCAGGGGAGTTTCACGACGTTGGTGATGCCGGTACGTGCAGGGACCCGTGGCTGATGGCCGGGGGGGGGGAACGGCGGCAGGCGGGGCGGGATGGCTGATGGGCGATGAGGGGAGCGGGCGCATGGATCCGGAGCTGCCGGTGGTGCGGTTGTGCGTGGCGGGTATGCAGGCCGAGGCGGAGGGGCGTCCCGAGGCGGCGCTCGGACTGTTCCAGCGGGCCTGGGACAGCGCCCGTGACGACTATGAGGCGTGTATCGCGGCGCACTATCTCGCGCGGCATCAGAACTCGCCCGAGGAGACGCTCCGCTGGAACCAGGAGTGTCTGGACCGTGCCGATCTGGTGGGGGACGAGCGGGTGCGGGGCTTCTACCCGTCGCTGTACGTGAACATGGGGCAGGCGCACCGAAAGCTCGGTCAACTGGCGTCGGCTCATGCGTATTTCGCCCGTGCCGCGGAGCGGGTGGCCGATGCGCCGCAGGGGCAGTACGGCGACTGGAACCGATTCGCGATCGCGGACGGCTTGCGGGATGCGGAGGCTGCGGCAGCAGCCGAGGGGGACGGGGAGGCCGGAAGGCGGTGGGGCCTCGACGACGCCGTCGAGGAGCCGGTCCGGGAGCTTTTCTCACGGTGGTGTGCGCGCGGCGATCTCAAGGCACTGGGGCTGACGCTTCCGGCGTACCTGGGGTATCTCGGGACCGACGAGGACCGGGTGCGACTACGGAGCGCGCTGCACATGGTGCATGCGGCGCGCTGGCTCCCTGAGGAGGAACAGGCCGCGCTTGGAGAGGTGATCGGGGCGGCCGCACTGGGGTGTTGAGACGGGTGCGACTGTCTCCCGTGACACAGTCACGTGGTGATCAGGCTCCGGTTTCACGTGAAACGGTGGCGACTCCGCCAACCCGCGGTTTCACGTGAAACATGGGCGCGCCGGCTGAGGTGGCGTTTCGTGTGACACGACGACGCCAGTGGCTGAGCCTTCGTTTCACGTGAAACCCGGAGGCGCGGGGCCTGGTGGTCGGGGCAGGATGGCCGCGCGGTGAGCAGTGGCCCACCGGTGAACAGGGCCGACTAGCCGGTTCGGCAGGTGGATCGTCTCGTTGAGGAGCGTCATGACCGTCGTGGAGTCCGCGGAGTCCAAGGAGCCCGAGCCGGGTGAGGGCGGAGTGCGGGAGGCGGCGCCGCGTGCAGTGCTGTCCGTCGATTCGGCTGAGGCGTATGGGGAGTTGATGCCGCAGACCCGGCGGGCGCTGGTGCGCAGGCTGGCGGTTGCGCAGGCCGAGGGGCGGGCGCCGTCGATGGTGGGCGCGGTGGTGCGGGGCGGGCGAGCGGTATGGGCGGGGGCCCGGAGTTCGGTGGACGGCGAGGTACCGCACGGCGATGTTCAGTACCGGATCGGTTCGCTGACCAAGACCTTTGTGGCTGTGATGGTCCTCCGGCTACGGGACGAGGGCCTGCTCCGACTGGAGGACCCGATCGGTACGTACCTGGCGGACGTCCCCGTGCCGGACGCGACAATCGCCCAACTGCTCGCGCACAGCTCGGGGTTGGCGGCGGAGGCGCGCGGCCCGTGGTGGGAGCGGACTTCGGGGGAGCTACGGCCCGAACGGGCCGATCTCTTCGGGGAACGACCGCAGCGGCTGGTGGCCGGGCGGCGGCACCACTACTCCAACCTCGGCTATGCGCTGCTCGGTGCGATTGTCGAGCAGCTGCGGGACGGGCAGTCATGGGGCGAGGTGCTACGGCGTGAGGTGCTGGAGCCGCTGGGCATGGCCCGTACGACGCTGCGGCCGGAGATGCCGCATGCGGGTGGCTGGGCGGTGCATCCGTGGGCCGATGTGATGCTGCCGGAGCCCGCGGAGGAAACGGGATTGATGGGGCCGGCAGGGCAGTTGTGGTCCACCACGGAGGATCTGTGCCGATGGGCGGCGTTCCTGCTGCGGGGCGACGACCGGGTGCTGAGTGAGTCCGGTGTCGCCGAGATGCGGATCCCGGCGGTGCCGCCGGAGGGCGCGGGCTGGGACGCGGGCTACGGTCTGGGGCTGCAACTGGTGCGGGTGAGCGGGCAGCCGACGGGAGGCGGACGCCTGCTGGCCGGGCACACCGGGTCGATGCCGGGGTTCCTGGCGGCGCTGTGGATCGACACCGAGGAGGACGTGGCGGGGATCGCCCTCGCGAACTGCACCTCGGGGGTCGCGATCAGTGCGGTGGCGGCCGACCTCGTGGAGGTCACGGCGGAGCACGAGCCGCGGATCCCGGAGCCATGGCGCCCGCTGTCCGGCCCGGTGGACGAGGAACTGCTGGCAGTGACCGGCCCCTGGTACTGGGGCGCGAACCCGTTTGCCCTGCGGCTGAGGGAAGAGCGCGGACTGGAGCTGGTGACGCTGTCCGGGGCCGGGCGCACCTCGCGCTTCCGGCCGGAGCCGGACGGCACCTGGACCGGCCTGGACGGCTACTACGCGGGCGAGACGCTGCGGGTGGTGCGCGCGGAGGACGGTTCGGTCAGCCATCTCGATCTGGGGACCTTCGTCTTCACCCGAGGTCCGTACGCGCCTGCGGAGCCGGTTCCGGGAGGGGTGGACCCGGAAGGCTGGCGAGGGCTCTGAGCGGCCGGGGACGAACAGGGCGGGGGCTGCGGTGCGTCGGCCCCCGGGCCGCGGCGGGCCCGTAGACCAACGGCGGGCGCCCGGGGCCCGTACGGGGCTGTCCGGGCCGGACGTAGGGTCGAGCGAGATGCCAGGAGCCGCCGCACCGCGCGGCTCGCTACCGCTGGAAGGCCACTGTGACTGCCGTGACTGCCACCTCCGACGCCCCGGTTCTGCTCGACCTGCCACCGCTCGACGCGGCCCGCTTCGCGCGGATCGAGGACAAGGTCGCCGCGCTGATGCGCACCCGCAGCGATGTCGTGGCGACGCAGGGCGAGGCGCTGCTGCCCCTGGAGGCATGCATCCGCTCGGCGGTCCCGCCCGGCAGCACCGCGCTCAACATCATCACCGGCCCGTACGGCGAGACGTTCGGTGGCTGGCTGCGCTCCTGCGGCGCCGAGGTGGTGACCATCACCGCGCCCTTCACCGGTGCGGTAGCGCCTGAGCAGGTGGCGGAGGCGCTGCGGGCGCACCCCGAGATCGACTTTGTGAGCCTGGTGCACGCCGAGGCGGCGACCGGCAACACCAATCCCGTTGCCGAGATCGGTGCGGTGGTGCGGGAGCACGGGGCGCTGCTGATGCTCGATGCGGTCGCATCGGTGGGCGCCGAGCCGCTGCTCACCGACGAGTGGGGTGTGGATCTGTGCGTCATCGGTGGGCAGAAGGCGCTGGCCGGTCCGGCCGGTGTCTCGGCGGTGTCGGTGAGCGCCCGTGCCTGGGAGCGCATCGCGGCCAATGAGCAGGCCCCCCGGCGCTCGTATCTCTCCCTGCTGGACTGGAAGGAGCGTTGGATCGACGGCGGGCGTACCGCCCTTCCGCACGCCCCGGCGCAGTTGGAGATGCTCGCGCTGGAACAGGCCGTGGACCGTGTCGAGGCCGAGGGGCTGGACGCGGTCATCACCCGGCACCGTGCGGCAGCGGCGGCGGTCCGTGCGGGTGTGGCGGTGCTGGGCGGACCGGTGCCGTATGTGATCCGGCACGAGGACGCGGCGCCGGCCGCCACGACGCTCCGCGCGCCGGTGGGTGTGGACGCCCGTGAGGTGGTGTCCGCGGCGCTTGCCGCCGACAGCTCGGTTCCGGTGCAGGCCGCAGCGGGTGCGCTGGCCGAGGAGATGATCCGGGTGAACCACTACGGCCGTGCCGCTGACCGCGCGGTGGTGCTCGCCGCGCTGGCGGCGCTGGCCACCGGTCTGCGCGCGCTGGGTGTCGACGTCGACGAGCACGCGGCTGATGCTGCGGCCGGTGCGGCGTGGGATGAGGCCCTCGCAGCGGCCTGACACGTGTCGGCTCGGCGGCCTGCCTGGAGAGCGCAGAGCCGGGAGCGCAGAGGCCACACCACAGAACTCACTTCACAGGGCTCGGGGTGGGG
>NZ_JBNHIN010000002.1:111433-126688 GCF_050054615.1 Streptomyces sp. YGL11-2 | reverse complement strand
AAAACCCCCCCCCCACCCCTTTGCCGTAGCGCTTTTTTCCGGCTTTGGATTCGTCACCCATTCGGGCCCCAACTTCCCTATTCTGGCCGCCTGTTGGTGTGAGCAAGGGGGAGGGGGTGGAGCGCCCGCCATTCGCCGGACGGGCTTCGCGTCCTGTCGCGGGCTGTTCTCGTGAGGCGCCGCACGGTCCCCTGCGCCACGCCGGGGCGGTCCTCGTATCGCGCCGTACGCCCGCCGGATTCGACGCCGGCTCCTCAAGGCCACCGCTGCTCCGGCACATCCGACGCCGCCTCATCAAGCCCGACGAGTCTCCGTGTCGCGTTCCGGCCCGTGAGTCACGGTCTCCACCCTCCGCGTCGCCGGCATCGGCCACACCCGCAAGTGTGGCGATACGCACGCATGTTTTAGGGCTCTCGTAGAATCGGAACGATCAGCCCGGTTAAATACCGGGTCTGGAATGCGGTGGAGTCGGACGGTTTCGGGAGACGTGCGGATGTCGGACGGCGGGGCGGTGCCGTCGCGTGCGGATGCCCGGCGCAATCGGGCGCTGGTCCTTCAGGCGGCGCGATCGGCGTTCGAGGAGCGGGGGTTGCGGGTTCCGCTGGGGGAGATCGCGCGTCGTGCCGGAGTCGGAGCGGGGACCGTGTACCGCCATTTCCCGTCCAAGGACGCCCTGTTCAGGGCGTCGGTCAGGGACCGGATGCGGCTTTTCGCCGATACCGCAACGGACTTGGCCGAGGTCGACGATCCCGGCGGGGTGTTCTTCCGCTTCCTGGCGTCGGTCGTCCGGCTGGCGGCCCGCAACCGGGCGCTGTGCGATTCGCTGGAGGCGGCCGGCGAGGACGGGCCGGAGCTGTTGGGTGAGGCCTCGGGGGCGCCCGAGCGGGACTTCGTGGCGGCGCTGGGCGTCCTGCTGGCCAGGGCCCAAGAGGCGGGCGCGGTAAGGGCGGATGTGCAGCTGGAGGACGTCCGCGTCTTGCTGGTCGGGTGTACGGCGATGGAGCGACGGCGAGCCGGGGGGAGGGGCCCGGCGGACGGCGGAGCGGGTTCGGGAGCGGCGTCGGCGGGCCGGATGACGGCGCTGGTGCTCGACGGCCTACGCGCCGTCCCGACCGTAACGGAACTGCCACCCGCACCGCCGGTGCGTGACGAAACCGGAGGCGGGGCCGGGAGCGTGACCGGGAGAGGGAACGGGGACAGGGACAAGGCGAGGAACGCATCTCGGGGCACGGCCCGGTGTCAGGTGTGCGGCGAGGCGATCGCGGCAGCGCGTACCGGCCGGCCTGCGCGGTACTGCGGAGGTGCCTGCCGGCAGAAGGCCCACCGTGCGCGCGGGCGGGCGCGGGGCGCTACCTCGTAGGAGGTGCCCCGCCCCATGGCTGCGCCGGCCCGTTCCCGCTGAGCCGGCCCCGCTTCCCTTCGGCCGGCTCCCGTGCGGTGCCCGGCCCGGGTCAGAGCTGGAGCTTGAAGCCCAGGTGGGACGCCTCGAAGCCGAGGCGTTCGTAGAAGCGGTGGGCGTCGACGCGTGTGGCGTCGGAGGTGAGCTGGACGAGCAGGCAGCCGAGGGAGCGGGATTCGGCGATCGCCCACTCGATGAGCTGGGTGCCGAGGCCGCTGCCGCGCTCGTCGGCATGGATCCGTACCGCCTCGATGATCGAGCGGGTGGCGCCGCGCCGGGAGATGCCGGGGATCACCGTGAGCTGCAGCGTGCCGATCGTACGGCCGTCCCGGACCGCGACGACCAGGTGCTGATGCGGGTCGGCGGCCACCCGCGCGAACGCGGCGCGGTACGGGGCCATGTCGTCCGGTGATTCGCGGCCGGCGCCCAGGGGGTCGTCGGCGAGCATGGCGACGATGGCGGGCAGGTCGGCCTCGGTGGCCCGGCGTATCTCGATATCGCTCATGGGCGCGACCTTATGCCGAGCCCGCGGCACGGCCGAGGAGCCGGGCCCGCCGGGCGTCACACCGGCGGTGCCAACTCCTCGACGGCGGTCACCAGCGGTGCCAGCTCGGGCCGCTTGGCGGCGTCCTTGAGGGCCTCGCGCAGCGCGGTGTCGTGCGTGGGCCGGGCCTCCGTGAGGAGGTGCAGGCCGTCGGGGGTGACGTCGGTGTAGATGCCGCGCCGGTCGTCCGGGCACAGATAGCGGGAGAGCAGCCCGCGCTCTTCGAGCCGGGTCACCAGGCGGGTGGTGGCGCTCTGGCTGAGGACGACCGAGTCGGCGACCTGGTGCATCCGGAGGTGGCCACCCGGCCCGTCGTGCTGCTCGCTGAGCACGTTGAGCACCGAGAACTCCCGGACGCTGAGGTGGTACTGGGCCTGGAGGGCGCGCTCTATGTGTGTCTCGATACGGCCGTGCAGGGCGGAGAGCGCGCACCAGCCCTGAGCGAGGCCCCCGGCAGCAGTCGCCTGGGCCTGTGCCGTCTCCCGCGTCCGCTGCGTCATCGAAGACCTCCTCGTGCGTCGTACGAACCAGGATAGGGCACATCTGAAATATCCCGCGCTTGCAATTATTCGGCGTCTGCAATTATTGTTGACGCTCGTAAAGGACGGACGCAATCAACGGACGTACGCACTAGTCGGAGGGATCCGCCATGCCTCTCGCTCTCCTGGCACTCGCCATCGGAGCCTTCGGGATCGGGACGACCGAGTTCGCGGTCATGGGCCTGCTGCCCGACATGGCGGCCGGGTTCGGTGTCTCCATCCCGCTCGCCGGTTACGCGACCACGGTCTATGCCCTCGGGGTGGTGGCCGGCGCGCCGCTGATGACCGTCCTCGGCACCCGCTTCACCCGCAAGCAGATGCTGATGCTGCTGATGGGCCTCTTCATCGTGGGCAATGCGCTCACCGGCCTCGCGCCCACCTTCGCGCTGGTGCTCGCCGGGCGGGTCGTCTCCGCGTTCGCCCACGGCGCGTTCTTCGGTATCGGTGCTCTCGTGGCCGCCGATCTCGTCGCGCCGGACAAGCGGGCCACCGCGATCTCGCTGATGTTCAGCGGCCTGACCGTCGCCACTGTCGTGGGTGTGCCGGTCGGCACCCTGCTCAGCCAGCAGTTCGGCTGGCGCACCACCTTCTACGCGATCGCCGGGTTCGGCGTGCTCGCGCTGCTCGGCATCGTCAAGCTCGTCCCGGCGCAGCGGGCGAAGGCGGCGGCCCGGATAGGCAGCGAGCTCGCGGTCTTCCGCAATCCGCAGGTCGGGCTGGCCATGCTGATGACGATCCTGGGCTTCGGCGGCGTCTTCGCGGCGGTCACCTACCTCGCCTCGATGATGACCGAGGTCACCGGCTTCGCGGCGTCCTCCGTCGTCTGGCTGACCGCCGTCTTCGGCCTCGGCATGGTCGGTGGAAACCTGTTCTCCGGACGGTTCACCGACCGCGCCATGATGCCGATGCTGTACGCGTCGCTGACCGGTCTGGCGCTGGTCCTGGCCGCGTTCACGTTCAGCGCGCACAACAAGATCGCCGCCACCGTCACCGTCGCGCTCATAGGCTTCTTCGGCTTCGCGACCGTACCGCCGCTGCAGAAGCGGGTGCTGGACCAGGCGGCTTCCGCGCCCACGCTTGCCTCGGCCGGCAATATCGCGGCCTTCAACTTCGGTAACGCGCTGGCAGCTTGGCTCGGCGGGCTGGTCCTCTCGGCCGGGCTCGGATTCACCTCGGTCAACTGGGTCGGCGCGCTGATGACCGTAGCGGCGCTCGGTGTGGCGGTACTGGCCTCGGTCCTGGAGCGCCGGCAGACGGGCCGCGGCCAGGTGGTGACGGCGGGCGGTCCGGCCGCGGTCTCCGACGAGCCGATACCGGCGGGGCGGAGCTGAGCCCCCTGGGGCCGCCGCCCGGGAGAACGGCGGCCCCAGGAGGTGGGGGGCGAGCTGCCGCACTGTATGGCCCTCGCCCGCCCCGGCACCGGGTGGTGCTCACCCGCCCGAGGCGCTTACCCGGTCCGGGCCCCGCGGCGTTCGCGGGCCGCGGTCGACCGCGCCGCACGCAGCCGGCGGCCCCGTTGGGTCGGCCCCCACGGCTTGAGGACGGAGATCGCGGTCATGAAGAGGTATGCGGCGGTGGCGACCGCCGGCGCCACGAGGAGGTTGACGTCGGGCGCCGGGTGGCCGGCGGCGGCCTGGGCCGCGAGGTGGTCGATACCGGGGCGGAGCGCGAAGACCGACAGCGCCGTGGTCAGCACGGTGAGCCAGAACTTGACGGCGACCCAGCGATGGCGGATCAGCCCCCAGTGGGTGCCTAGCGACAGCACCAGTCCGCTGACCAGTGAGACCAGGGCCACGGGGACGATGAGCCAGTCCGCGAAGATCTTCATCGCGCGGTAGGCGACCGCGGCCGTTTCCGGGGAGCCGGTCGTGAAGCCGGTGAGGCTGAGTGCGAGGAGTCCGGCGGTCAGCCCCAGCCAGCTGACGGACACGGCGACATGGACGACGAGGAGGGCCCGGCGGGCAGGGCGGCTGAGCTGCATACCTCCCACGGTGGCGGTCGGCGCCCGGCCGGACATCTGACGGCGGGAGTATCCGCCCGTACGCGGGCTTGAGTACGGGCAGACGGCGGCGGCACCTCCCCGGTCCCGACGCCCGCGCCGTGCGGGCGTCCCGCCGGCCCGCCCCTGGCGCGGGTCCGCAGCCCGCGACCGGGCGCACGACGCTCGCTCCGGATGAATCAGGATGACCTGGGGTAAGTCGGAGTAACTCAGTGAAACTCAGGGCAATTTCCAGCAACTCAGGGCGACTTCGGACGGTGCTCTCCTGTACGTCGCGGCGCGGTACCTCGCCGCGTCGCCGGTGCACCAGCGGAGAGCCGCCGTGCCACTCCGCCGGTGCTCGTGCAGACCCCAGGGCCTTTCCGTCCCCTGACTCATGGGGCAGACCCTAGGCTCCGCCCCATGAGCAAGCTGCATCTGTTCGACATGGACGGGACCCTGCTCCACGGGTCCGCGGCGGCCGTGGAGATCTCCGGCCAGCTGGGGCTGGACCGGGAGATCGCCGAGCTGGAGCACCGGTTCGCCGCGGGTGAGCTGACGCCGGCGCGCTTCGCGCAGCTGGCATGTGATCTCTGGGCCGCCGAGCTGACCGAGGCTCAAGTGGCGGCGGCCTTCGAGGGTGCGCCGTGGCTGACCGGAATCCGGGAGGTCTGGGCGGATATCCGGGCACGCGGCGAACGGTGCGCCGTGATTTCCCTCTCGCCGGGATTCTTCGTGGAACGGCTGCTGGCATGGGGCGCGGACACCGCACACGGCTCCCGCTGGCCCTCCGTGCCGATCCGCCAGCCGCTGGAACCGGCCGGCATCCTCTCGCCGTCCGCGAAGGTACGGATCGCGGACGAACTGTGTGTGCGGTACGGGCTGAGCCGGGCCGACTGCGTGGCGTACGGCGACTCCATGTCGGATGCCGAACTCTTCGCGGTGGTACCGGAGTCGGTCGCGGTGAATGCGGATCACCATGTCAGCGGCCTGGCGTCGTATGCGTACACGGGACGTGATCTTCGGGAGGCATACGAACTGGTGCGTACTCGCGAGTAATTCATTGCTTTCCGCGACGGATTCGTCCGCTTGGTACGCGGAAAATGCTGTCTGTGGGGAGGATCACTGTTAATGGTGGTGCCGCACGGAGTGTTCCCAGATCGGGGCTTGTGGTTTCAACTACTGCCGGTATGGTCGAGTCCGGCTTGGCGGGGTGAGGGTCCCCGTGGCCGCGCGAACGGCAGGCAAAGCTCGTCAGCCTAGCGGCTCCGCGGTCCGTGACACCCGGACTTCCGACTATTTGTCCGATGCGGTCGACCAGGGTGGCATCCTGACGGGACGGCATCTGCGCTACTTGCCATAGGGAAGTGAGATTTGTCCGCTTTGAAGGATGTTGCCGGGATCGCTTGAGTCGATTAAGAATTCCGGGGCAGGGCGGGGGAATTCCGACAGTTCCGATCAACGGAACTGCAAACACCACCGAATGACGTTCGAGGCGAGGCAGACCATGGACGCTCCGACCACCACGTCGGCCGATAGCGGCTCTTCTGGCGGGAGCAGTGGCGATTGGGGTTGGTTCACTCCGGCGTCGAAGAAATCCGCCGCGGAGAAGCCGCCGAGACAAAACGCCCGGGACGGGCAGCCATCGACCCAGGACAAGCGGAATGACCGGGACGAGCAGGATGACCGGGGCGAACGCCCTGAAGCGGAACGGATACCCGCGCGTCCGGTCAATCCGATACGCCCGGTAGGTACCGCCGCGGAGCGGGTGCGCGAGCCGGAGCCGCAACGGGTGCCGCAGCAGGGACCGGCGCCGCAGCGGGAAACGGGCCGTCAGGCCGGCTCCCCCGCGTACGCCGAGCGGTCCGCCGCTCCGCATGCCGAGCAGGCCGTCCCCGCCCCCGCCTCCTCCCCCGCGTCCGCGTATGCCGCTCCGCGCCGCGAGGCCGAGCCGGAGCCCGTGCACGAGCCGGTGCGGAACCCCTTCGACGGGTTCGGCGCCACCGACCCCCGCACCGCTCGGACGGCATCGGCCCCGCCGCCCCCGGCTGCCGCCCCGGCCCCGCCGGCTCCCGCCGCCCCGCCGACCCCCACGGCCCCTCCGGCCCCGCTCGCTCCGGAGCCCACCCTCAGCGCCGTGACGGCATCCGCCTCCGGCAAGAAGCCGGCCTCTCCCGACGCGATCCTCATCCGCCGCACCATGGCCGAGATCGAGCCGGTCGCCGACAAGGTCACCTCGTACTTCTACGCGCTGCTGTTCGTCCAGCACCCCGATACGCGGGCGCTGTTCCCCGCCGCGATGGACACCCAGCGCGACCGGCTCTTCAAGGCGTTGCTCACCGCGGCCCAGCACGTTGACGACGCCGCGGTGCTCACCGACTACCTCTCCCACCTGGGCCGCGGGCACCGCAAATACGGGACCGTGCCCGACCACTACCCGGCGGTCGGTGAATGCCTGCTGGCCGCGCTCTCCCGTTACGCGACGTCCAGTTGGAGCCCGGAGGCCCAGGCCGCGTGGGTGCGGGCGTACACCGCGATCTCGCAGATCATGATCGACGCGGCGGCCGAGAACGAGGCCGTCGCGCCCGCCTGGTGGCAGGCCGAGGTCGTCTCGCACGAGCTGCGCACGCCCGACACCGCGGTGGTGACGGTGCGGCCGGACCAGCCGTACCCCTTCCGGGCCGGTCAGTACACCAGTCTGGAGACGCCGTGGTGGCCGCGGGTCTGGCGGCACTACTCCTTCGCCTCCGCGCCGCGTTCGGACGGGCTGCTGTCGTTCCATGTGAAGGCGGTGCCGGCCGGCTGGGTCTCCAACGCGATGGTGCACCGCGCCCGGCCCGGCGACGTGCTCCGGCTCGGCGCCCCGGCCGGTTCCATGACCGTCGACCACACCCACCGCAGCGGCCTGCTGTGCGTCGGCGGCGGCACCGGCATCGCGCCCATCAAGGCACTGGTCGAGGATGTCGCGGAACACGGCGTCCGGCGCCCCGTGGACGTCTTCTACGGCGCCCGCAGCGACCACGACCTCTACGACATCGACACCATGCTGCGGCTGGCGGAGACCCACCCGTGGCTGTCGGTCCGTCCGGTCGTCGCCATCGGGCCCGGGAGGCGGGGCGGGCCCGGCACCATTACGGGGCAACTCCCCGATGCCGTACGGCGATACGGGCCGTACCGGGAATATGACGCGTATCTGTCCGGTCCGCCGGGGCTGATCCGCAGTGGGGTGGACGCTCTGGTGGGGGTCGGTGTTCCGTCCGATCGCATACGGCACGACTCCATCGAAGAGCTGGTATCGACGGGAGACTGAAGACTTGGCAGTAGACGGTGAATACGGCCGGGCAGGGGAGGGACGGGGCGCCTTCGGGCAGGAGGGGCGCCCCGGAAGCGATGGCGAGCACCTGGTGCAGCAGAGACTCGGCACGACCGAGCGTGCCGACCGGTTCTACAACGACCAGGTTCTCGACCATCTCAACGGCCGTATGCGGGAGTTCGTCGCGAGACAGGAGATGTTCTTCCTGGCCACCGCCGACCGCCACGGCGAATGCGACGCGACCTTCCGGGCCGGTCCGCCCGGCTTCGTGCAGGTGCTGGACCAGCGGCTGCTGGCGTACCCGGAGTACCGCGGCAACGGCGTCATGGCGTCCGTGGGCAACATCTCCGAGAACCCGCGCCTGGGCATCCTGATGATCGACTTCACCCGCGACCGCATAGGGCTGCACGTCAACGGCCGGGCTCGGGTGGTGCTGGACGAGGAGATGCGGGCCGCCCACCCCGAGCTGCCGGTCGACCCGGTTCCCGGCCGGCGGGCGCAGCTGTGGGTCGCGGTCGAGGTCGAAGAGGCGTACATCCACTGCGCCAAGCACATCCCCCATCTGCAGAAGGTCCCGGCGCAGGCGCGCGGCGCGCGGGCCTGGGGCACCGACGACGTCAAGCGCAAGGGCGGTGACTTCTTCGGTGCCGCCGCCGACGCGGCCGAACGCCCGCCGTTCCGGCGCCCGAAGCACAAGCACGAGCAGCTGCGGGGCGGCCTGCACGAGGACCTGGCGGAGCCGGAGCCCAGGGACGTCCCGGTGTACCGTCCGCTGGGCATCGTGCCCCGCACCGCTTCCCCGATCGCCCGGGACAGCGTGGCGGCGGCGCTGACCGGGGAGTTCGTCGACCGGGTCGAGCGGGTGCTGGCACGTGCCCAGCCGCGCAGTCCCGCCGAGGACTCTCCGGAGTTCCGCGGCTGGTTCGACCGGCCCGACGTCTGAGCCGGGGCGCGAGCGGCCGCGTCCGGTGGCCGCTCACCCCAGATCGGGGGCGTGCATCGCGCGCACGCCCTCGATGTTGCCGTCGAGGTAGTGCCGCAGCGAGAGCGGTACGACCTCGACGGAGGCGATCCCGACGCGGGTGAAGGGCACCCGCACGATCTCGTACTCCCCGCACGGCTCCTCGACCTCGGGGCCGTGCCGGCGCGAGAGGTCCATCGAGTCGAGCCGGCAGACGAAGAAGTGCTGCACCTTGACGCCGTCGACACCGCCGTCGCTGAAGTGCTCGACGGTGTCGACGAAGACCGGCACCACGTCCGTGATCTTGGCGCCCAGTTCCTCGTCCAGTTCGCGGTGCAGGGCGTCGATGACGGTGGCGTCCTCGGGCTCCACACCGCCGCCGGGAGTGATCCAGTACGGTGCCCGGCCCGGCTTGGTGCGTTTGATCAGTACGAGATCCGCTCCGTCGAGCAGAATCGCGCGGGCGGTGCGTTTGACGACTGGCCGTACGGTCATAGGGGACAGATGCCGCAGTCGCCGCCTGGTGAAACCCGTGCCCCACCACTCACGTCACCAGTCGACCGCCGTGCGCAGCAGCCACTCGTGTGCCCGCGCGATGTGCGGCAGCCCCAGCGTCCCGGTCCGTACGGCGAGAAAGTACGTGCGCAGTGGGGGCACCGGCGGTTCGAGGAGGGCGACCACGGCACCGCTGTCCAGCGCCTCGGTGCACAGGTAGCGGGGCAGCACGGCCAGCCCCGCGCCCGCCGCGACGCAGGTCAGCACGGCTCGCAGATCGGCGGCGATGACCGCTGCCGAGGCGGCGGGTTTGGCGTCGAAGACCGCGGACCAGTAGCGGGCGATCAGCGGCAGGCTCTCGTGGACCTCGACGAGCGGTACGGGATCCAGAACGCGTACGCCGCGGTCCTGGAGCACGCCGGGGCCGCCGACCCGGGCCGCCCAGCGGGGCGCGGCGACCAGCACGTGTTCCTCGTCGCACAGCGGGGTGGCGGTGAGCAGCCCGCCACGCGGACGGGTGGTGGTGACGGTCAGGTCGTGGTGGCCGGCGGCCAGGCCGTTGAGCAGCTCGTCGGCGGCGCCGAAGGCGGTGCGTATGGACAGGCCCTGGGCGATGAGCGGGGTCAGTGCGGGCAGTGCGCGCTCGGCGGTGAACTCCGGGGGGCCGCCGAGATGCAGGGTGCGGGTGGCGGAGTCCTGGTCCAGTCCGGCTTCGGTGATCTCGGTCAGTGCGTCGAGGTGGGGCGCGACCTTGTGGGCGAGCTCGTCGCCGACGGTGGTGGGGGTGACCCCGCGGGCGTAGCGGAGGAAGAGCGGGCGGCCCAACTGGCGTTCCAGAGCCCGTATTTGGCTGGTCACGGCGGGCTGGGACAGACCGAGCAGCGCCGCGGCACGGGTGAACGAGCCGGCCCGGTGCACGGTGACGAAGGTACGCAGCAGCGCCAGATCCATCGCGTACCTCCTGTGCCCCTAGGAAGCCTGGTCGCGCGCCAACTATAAATTTGTCGATAGGGATGTGTCGCTAGCGTGATTGGACACTGACGCTCAGTCAACTAGCCTTGTTGAAGCGGTTCGTTTCACGTGAAACAGCGGGTCCGAGCAACATCCGGGCCGGTGCAGGCGGACCGCCGGCCGGCAGGGTGACGAGGGGGGATACCCTGCCGGCCCTTCGCACGCCGCTGCCGCTGTCGGCGCGTCGCCGGTCGCGGTCTCAGGCGACCGGCCGGACATGGTGATCCGGATTGGCTGCGTCCAGCGCCCGGAGGACGTCCGCGACCAGATCCTCCGGCTCCTCGACGCCGACCGAGAAGCGGATGAAGCCCTCCGGCACGTCATCGCCGCCCCAGCGCCCGCGCCGCTCGGCGGTGGACCGTACGCCGCCGAAACTCGTCGCGTCGTCCACCAGCGTCAGCGCGCCCAGGAACCGCTCCGCATACGCCTGGTCCGGCAGCGTGAAGGAGACCACGCAGCCGAAGCGGCCGGAGTGCATCTGCCGGACGGCGAGCGGATGGGACGGGTCGGACGGCAGTCCGGGGTGCCGCAGGCCGGTGACCTCGGGGCGCTCGGCCAGCGCCATGGCGAGTGCCAGCGCGCCGGTCGCCTGCTGGCGGACGCGCAGCGCCAGGGTGGCCAGCGAGCGGTGTGCGAGCCAGCTCTCCATGGGGCCGGGGATCGCGCCGACGGTCTTGCGCCACAGCCGTACGTCGTCGGCCAGTGCGGCGTCGTGGGTGCTGGCGTACCCCAGCAGGACATCGCCGTGTCCGGTCAGTGCCTTGGTGCCGCTGGCGACCGAGAAGTCGGCGCCGAGGTCCAGTGGGCGCTGGCCGAGCGGGGTGGCGAGGGTGTTGTCAACGGCGACCAGGGCGCCGCGGGCGTGCGCCGCGTCGGCCAGCCGCCGGATGTCGCAGACGTCGAGACCGGGGTTGGAGGGGGATTCGATCCACAGCAGGCGGGCGCCGTCGAGGACGCCGAGCTGGGCGTCGTCCGCAGTGGGCGCCGTGCGCACCTCGATGCCGTAGCTCTCCAGACGGGTGCGGACGGCCGGCAGCAGCTGGTAGCCGTCGCTGGGCAGCACCACCGCGTCGCCGGAACGCAGTTGGGAGAAGAGGACGGCGGTGATCGCGGCCATGCCGGAGGCGAAGGCGACGGTCTGCGCGGGCCGGTCCGGCGATTCCAGTTCGCCGATGGCGGCTTCCAGCCGGGTCCAGGTCGGGTTGGCGTCGCGGCCGTAGGTGTAGGGACCGGCGGCGTCGCCGGGGAGGTGGTAGTGCGCCGCGAAGACCGGCCCGGGGAGGGGCGGTTCGTAGGCTGCCGACTCGGGGAGCCCGGCCCGTACGGCGCGGGTGCCGTCGCCCGTCATGCGCTCTCCTTCTGGTGGTGGGGCGGGTGCGGCCGGGGCTCGGCGGGGCCAGGAGCGCCGGAGGTGACCTCGGCGCGGACCGCCTCCAGGAGCCCGTCGCAGGCCGTTTCGATCATGTCCAGGCACTCCTCGAAATCCTCGGAGCCGCCGTAGTACGGGTCGGGTACGTCGAGGTCCGCGCCGGGCCCCGAGCCGGTGCCGTACGAGCGCAGCAGGCGGATCTTCGCGGCGTCCCGGGCGGTGGGGGCCAGCCTGCGCAGCTCGCGCAGATGGCCCGAGTCGAGCGCGATCACCAGGTCGAGGCGGGCGAACCAGGAGGCGCGGAACAGCCGGGCGGTGTGGGCGTACGGATAGCCGCCCGCGCGCAGTACGGCGACCGTGCGCGGGTCGGCTCCGTGGCCTTCGTGCCAGCCGCCGGTACCGGCGCTGTCGATCTCTACCAGGGCGTCGAGCCCGTCCTCCCCGATCCGGGCGCGGAAGACCGACTCGGCCATCGGCGAGCGGCAGATGTTGCCGGTGCAGACGAAGCAGACGCGATAGGGGGTGGACAAGTGTCAGTCCTCGTCGGGGAGAATCACGTGCATCGCCCAGGCGACGATGGAGACGATCACGCCGCCGACCAGGGCCGTCCAGAAGCCGTCCACATGGAAGGCCAGGTGTGCCTTGCCGGCGAGCCAGGAGGTCAGCAGCAGCATCAGCGCGTTCACGACGAGCGTGATCAGGCCGAGGGTGAGGATGAACAGGGGGAAGGACAGCAGCTTCACCACGGGCTTGACCAGGAAGTTGACCAGCCCGAAGATCAGCGCGACGAGGACGAGTGTCAGCACCTTGCGGCCGGTGTTCTCACCGGTGAGCGTGATGCCCTTGAGCAGCCAGATGGCCACGGCCAGTGCCGCGGCGTTGGCGATCGTCTTGACCAGAAAATGCTTCATGGTGAGATCGTCGCAGACGACTCTGAATCAGCGAGGGGTGCGAACGGCATGAAGGCTTTCCGACTGGATGAACTCGAAGCAGAGAGGGTCGCGAACGACGGCGCATATCTGCAGTTCCTCCGGGAACGCAACATGTCGGTCGGTCTGTACGCGCTGGATGCCGGCAGTACCGATCCGCAGCAGCCGCATGCGCAGGACGAGGTGTACCTCGTGGTCAGCGGCCGTGGGGCGATCACCGTGGGCACGGAGACGGAGCCGGTGGCGCGCGGCAGTGTGGTCTACGTCCCGGCCGGGGTACCCCACAAGTTCCATCACATCAGCGAGGACCTCCGGGTCATGGTGGTCTTCTCTCCGCCCGAGAGCTGAGGGTCGGACCCCGGAACCCGTAGGGGTCGGGTCAGGGATGAGCCGGGGCTGTCAGGCCCCCGCGGCGGCCCCCGGCGCCCTAGCATCGTTGGTGTAAGGCCGGAAGACCGGCAGACGCGCAGGGCGCGGACGGTGCCATCGGCGCGGCAGGCAGTGACCGACATCAGCGAGACAGACAGAAAGCAGGGCAGAGCAGTGGCTGGTAAGGGGATATTCGCAGGGCTTCCGTGGTGGGTCACCTGGGTCGTGGTGCCCGTCATCCTGATCGTGGTCTTCGGCGGGCTGCTCGCCACCGCTCTCGGCTTCCTGGTCAGCCTGCTGTTCAAGGTCCTGATCGCGGCGGCCCTGATTGCCGGCGTCATCTACCTCGTGCGGAGGTTCACCGGATCCTCGTCGTCCTCCTCGAAGAGCGACTGGTAAGGCCGGGTCCTACTGACCGACACTGTCCGGCCCGCACCGTCCGATGACGCCCTGCCCCGCTTCGGGGGCAGGGCGTCCGGCGTTCCGGAGGGGCGCCGGCCGGAGTGTCCGGTTCCGCTCCGACACTCCCGCCCTCCGCGGTCGAACGCGGTTCGGATACCTGCCTGTTGATCCCCCTTCGTGCGGGGGGAGTTCAGCGTATTGGAGCTGTTCGCCCGGTGTGTGAGCCTGGCCCCTCGTGTCATCGCCGGATGCCGGCTGTCCCGGCCGGGTTAACTCCCCCGGCTTTCCGCTCGCGGCCCTGATCCGCGCGGCTAGAGTGCGAGCGCGGGCGTCTTCCGGATGCTGACGTTCCGGAAAGTACCGGGTGGGCGAGGACGAGCCGGGCGTCGCCGATGATGCCCCGGGAGACGTGCGTGGTCGCGGGAGCGGGTCCCGGGACCGGGGCCATGGGCCCCTGGCGTTCGTACCTGGGGGATGGTGTTGGCGATCGTGAACGGCGAATCCGGCTCTCACCCCACTCTGATCGGATCGGTGCAGCGGGCGCTGCGGCTGCTGGAGGCGGTTGCCGCGCATCCCGACGGGGCGCCCGCCAAGCAACTCGCCCGAGAGGCCGGACTCCCGCTGCCGACGACCTACCACCTGCTGCGGACCCTGACCCACGAGGGCTATCTGCGCCGGGAGAACGGCGTCTTCGTCGTCGGCGAGGGCGCCGAGTGCATCGGCCGGGCCGGAGCCTGGCGGCGCCAGCGCCGCCAGCTCTCCGAGGTGCTGGCCATGGCGGGCCGGGAACTGGGCGCCGCCGTCTACTTCGCCGTCTACCGCGAGGGTGAGGTGGAGGTGGTGGCGATGACCGACGATCCGCGGCGGCCACCGGTCGACGAGTGGGTCGACTTCCGTACCAGCGCCCATGCCCATGCGATCGGGCAGTGCCTGCTGGCGCAGCTCGACGAGGCGTCCAGGAAGGAGCATCTGGCGCGTTATCCCGTGCGGTCGATAACGCCCTTCTCCCTGCGATCCGAGGGTGAGCTGCTGCAACGGTTGGCTACGGTGCGTCGCGGCCAGGTCGCGTACGAACGTCAGGAATATGCCATGGGCACGGTGTGCTCGGCGATTCCGATCCGGGTCGGCTCGGCCGCGGCGACGCTGGCGGTCTCCCTCCCCGTGACGGAACTGCATCGATTGCGGTCGGTTACGGATCGACTACGGAAAATGGCGGAGGAGGTACTAACGACACTCGCCTTCTCTATCAGTATCTGAAAACTCACTCCTTGTGATCTGCCTGTGTGTGGCCGACTATGGCGTCCATACGGCTTCCGGGGATGATTCCCGGCCATCTCCGATCAAGTGCGGGGCAGTGGTTGATGAGCGACACGGTTCAGGCAGAAGTGATCATGAGCTTTCTCGTCTCGGAGGAGCTCGCCTTTCGGATCCCGGTGGAGCTGGACTTCGACAGCGCCGATCCGTATGCGGTCCGGCTCACCTTCGACCTTCCCGGCGATGCGCCGGTGACCTGGGCGTTCGGGCGTGAGCTGCTGCTGGACGGGCTGGGCCGCCCGTCCGGTGAGGGCGACGTACGGATCGAGCCGTCCTCCCCCGAGCACCTCAGCGATGTCTACATCAGCCTGCAAGTCGGCCCCGAGCGGGCCCTGTTCCGGGCCAGCGCGCCGCCGCTGATCGCCTTCCTGGACCGCACGGACCGGCTCGTCCCGCTGGGCAAGGAAGAGGTCTGCGACACCCTGGAAGCCGCGCTGGACCGGATCCTCGCGGAGGCGCCGGCCGGCTGATCCCGCCGCCCCGCCCGGTCCACCGCCCACCGCCTCCGGCCGGACCGGCACCCCGGCCGCTCCCCGCCCAGAACCGAACCGCCCGCAGCCGCCCGCCACTTCACCCGAATCCGCCTGCCCGCCTCCGTCACCGCTTGCGGCGCCGTCCGTGCGCCGCGCGCC
>NZ_JBNHIN010000002.1:68987-111320 GCF_050054615.1 Streptomyces sp. YGL11-2 | reverse complement strand
CCCCCCGCGCCGCCCTCCCCGTGCCCCGGCGGGCGGCGCCGGCGTGCCGTCGTCCGGTCCCGGGCGGTCCGCCGCGACCACCATCGCCGCGAGCAGCGTGGTCACCGGCACCGACGCGACCAGCCCGATGCTGCCCACGAGCGTACGGATGATCTCTTCCGCGACCACCTCGCTCGTGGCGACCGTACCGACACTGCTCTGTGCGATCGAGAACAGCAAAAGCAACGGCAGTGCGGCGCCCGCGTACGCCATGACGAGGGTGTTCACGACGGACGCGATGTGATCCCGGCCGATCCGCATCGCCGCGCCGTACAGCTTGCGCCAACCCGCCGACGGATCCGCTTCCTTGAGCTCCCACACCGCCGCGGTCTGCGTCACCGTCACATCGTCGAGCACCCCCAGCGACCCGATGATGATCCCCGCCAGCAGCAGGCCGCGGATCTCAATGGTCGGGTACAGGCCGTGCACCAACCCGGTCGTCTCGTCCGTATTGCCGGTGAGCAGGGCCCAGTTGATGAACACCGAGCCGAGCAGCCCGATCAGCAGCAGCGAGGCGAGGGTGCCGAGCACCGCCACGGACGTACGGGCGGTCAGCCCATGGCACATGTAGAGCGCGATCAGCATGATCGCGCTGCCGCCGATCACCGCCACCAGCAGCGGATCGGAGCCCTGGAGGACCGCCGGGAGGATGAACAGGGTGAGCACCGCGAAGCTGGCGGCCAGGGCCACCAGGGCGAGTACCCCGCGCAGCCGCCCGACGATCACCACCGCGGCGGCGAAGAGCGCGGCCAGCATCCACATCGGCAGGGTCCGGTCGACATCGGTCACCGAGTACTGGAGTTCCTTCGGCGCCTTGGGGGAGTAGGCGACGACCACGTTCTGACCGGTGGTGTAGTGCCGCAGGGCGTCCGGTGTCACCACCGTCTGGAAGGTCCGGCCGGCGTTCGGCCCCGTGGTGACCTTGATCGTGTCCTGTTCGCAGGGCTTGCCGTTCGCCGCTCCCCCGGCCGCCGGCTGCCCCGTGGGCGAGGTCGGCTGTGGCTGCTGCTCGGCATGCACCTTCGCGCAGTCCACCTCATCGACCTTGATCACTCTGGCCTGTTCGGTGGGCTGGTCGAAGCCCACACCGGACGGCTTATGCGGCGGTGCGCCGCCCGGCCACAGCACGATCAGGCCGACCGCCACCGCGGCGGCGAACGGGATCAGCACCGCGGCGATGACCTTGCGCAGGTGCCGGGAGACGGGTGCCGCAGGCCCATGGCTGTGGGAGTGCGAGTGGGCGGCAGCGTGGTGCTGGTGCTCGGGAGGGCTCACCGCCAGATCATCGCAAGAAGCGATGGGGCCCCCTGTTCACACTGCCGTATCGGCCGCTACCGTGGTGCCACCTTTGCAATCGCGGGAGCTCGGAGCACCGGGCTGAGAGGGCGCTGACCTCCGTCCCAGCGGCGTTTCACGTGAAACGCCGGCGGACGGAAGCCGCTGCGTCGACCGCCGAACCTGTTACCGGGTAATGCCGGCGTAGGGAGTTGGGTCGATATGACTCTGCAGGATGCACGCACGCCCGAAAGCGTCTCCGACAACGGAGAAAAGCCGCAGATCGGCTGGCACAAGGGCTATGTCTCCGGATCGCGTCCGGACCTCCGGGTCCCGGTCCGGCGGGTGCACCTCACCAACGGCAAGGACGTGACGCTCTACGACACGTCAGGGCCGTACACCGATCCCCAGATCGATACCGATGTCCGCCGCGGTCTGGCGCCGCTGCGGGAGAACTGGATCATCGCCCGCGGCGACACCGAGGAGTACGCGGGCCGCCCGCTGCGCCCCGAGGACGACGGCATCAAGCACACCTCGCCGCGCGGTGGCCTCAAGAACCTCGACGCGGTCTTCCCGGGCCGGCCGCGCCAGCCGCGCCGGGGCCGGGACGGCGCCGCGGTGACCCAGCTCGCCTACGCCCGGCGCGGCGAGATCACCGCGGAGATGGAGTACGTCGCCCTCCGCGAGAACGTCACGCCCGAGTTCGTACGGGACGAGATCGCGGCCGGCCGCGCGGTGCTGCCGGCCAACATCAACCACCCGGAGATCGAGCCGATGATCATCGGCAAGAACTTCCTGGTGAAGGTGAACGCCAACATCGGCAATTCCGCGGTCACTTCCTCCATCGAGGAGGAGGTGGAGAAGATGACCTGGGCGACCCGCTGGGGCGCCGACACGGTCATGGACCTCTCCACCGGCCGCAACATCCACACCACCCGCGAGTGGGTGCTGCGCAACTCCCCCGTTCCCATCGGCACCGTGCCCCTCTACCAGGCGCTGGAGAAGGTCGACGGCAAGGCCGAGGAACTGACCTGGGAGATCTACAAGGACACCGTCATCGAGCAGGCCGAACAGGGCGTCGACTACATGACGGTGCACGCCGGTGTGCTGCTCCGGTACGTCCCGCTCACGGCCCGCCGCAAGACCGGCATCGTCTCCCGCGGCGGCTCGATCATGGCCGCCTGGTGCCTGGCGCACCACAAGGAGTCGTTCCTCTACACGCACTTCGAGGAGCTCTGCGAGATCCTCGCCGCCTACGACGTCACCTACTCCCTCGGTGACGGTCTGCGCCCCGGCTCCATCGCGGACGCCAACGACGAGGCGCAGTTCGCGGAACTGCGGACGCTCGGCGAGCTGAACACCATCGCCAAGCGGCACGGCGTCCAGACGATGATCGAGGGCCCGGGACACGTCCCGATGCACAAGATCAAGGAGAACATCGACCTCCAGCAGGAGATCTGCGAGGAGGCGCCGTTCTACACGCTCGGCCCGCTCACCACCGACATCGCGCCCGCCTACGACCACATCACCTCCGGTATCGGCGCCGCGATGATCGCCTGGTGGGGCACCGCGATGCTCTGCTACGTCACGCCCAAGGAGCACCTGGGCCTCCCGGACCGCGACGACGTCAAGACCGGCGTCATCACGTACAAGATCGCGGCCCATGCGGCGGACCTCGCCAAGGGGCACCCGGGCGCTCAGGAATGGGACGACGCCCTCTCCGACGCCCGCTTCGAGTTCCGCTGGGAGGACCAGTTCAACCTGGCCCTCGACCCCGACACCGCGCGCGCGTTCCACGACGCGACGCTGCCCGCGGAGCCGGCGAAGACGGCCCACTTCTGCTCGATGTGCGGGCCGAAGTTCTGCTCGATGAAGATCAGCCGAAGCATCACCGAGCAGTTC
Source organism: Streptomyces sp. YGL11-2 (assembly GCF_050054615.1). NCBI lineage: Bacteria > Bacillati > Actinomycetota > Actinomycetes > Kitasatosporales > Streptomycetaceae > Streptomyces > Streptomyces sp. YGL11-2. The sequence goes on along the minus strand of NZ_JBNHIN010000002.1, from coordinate 108,104 downwards.
GGTGGTGACGAGGGCTCGACCCCCGAGGAGATCGAGGCGGGGATGCTGGAGAAGTCCAAGGAGTTCGCCGCGGCCGGAAACCGCGTCTACCTGCCGCTGGCCGACTCCTGAGGTGGGGAGTGGCGGGCCTTCATCCGTGATCACGGGTGCCGGTCCGCTGCCCAAGAGCGAGGGATCGCAATGGCTCAGCGCCTCCGGACGAAGCTGGAGGCGCTGAGCCATGTACGTGCTTCTGCCACGGTCATCTCAGGAGGCACGAGGGGGGTAAAGTGCGCTGGTTGCCGGAACGCTTGAAAGGTGCGTTTTTTCATGTTTCGCGCCGCCTGCGCAGGGCTCACCGCCTGCGGGATCGCGGCGGCCCTGCTTCGCGCCGTCGGCTGCGGCCACCCCCTCGGCGCGGCCGGAGACCGCACCGTCGGCCGCGCTGTGGGTCAGTACGGGTGCGCCTGGCCAGGAGGTCGAGGCGTCATGGCTGGACGAGTGGCGTGACAGCGACGAAGAGACGGTGAAGGTGACGTCACCCGCCTTCGAGGCGCCGGTGACGCTCACGTTCTCCGGTCGTCAGTACACGGGCGTGGCGCGCCTGCGCGCCGATGCCGGACCGCGCCAGGCGCGGGCTCGTGTGATCAGCCACGGCGGAAACGCCGTCACCAAGGCGCACTTCTGGATCAAAGACCCGTCCGTCGGCGGCGCCTTGGCCTCCGTCCCAGGGACTGTCGTCGGAGCCGGCGTGGGCGTCGGAGCGATCGCGGCCGGGATGCTGACGGTACGGCGGCGACGCCGCATCTGACCTGGGCGCCTCTGAGGGAGACCCGTACCGTTGCCGCCTCTTGGCCGACGGCGTGATGTCAGCCGTATCGGGGTGGTTCGCGGCGGCCGGCAAACGGGCCTGTCCGCCGATCACGGACTGATCCGAGCGAACAACGTGAACGGCGCGAATACCGTGAACACGGCGAACATCGCAGACCGGCCCGAAGTCGCTTGCACGGGAGGCGACTTCGGGCCGGTGGCGCTGCGGCGGCCGGCCGCTACTCCGGCTGGTGATCCGGCCCGCCGTAGTCCGGGCTGGTGAAGTCCGGGCTGGAGTAGCGGGGGCGGGACCGGGAGGAGCCGGTGTCGGGGCTGGTGAAGTCGGGGCGGGTGTAGCCGAGGGTGGGGATGCGGCGCTGCGGCGCCGGGGCCGGGTCGGGAACGTAGCGGACCGGGTCGTCGGCGGGGTCGGCCGACGGGTCCGCCAGGGCCTCGCGCAGAAAGGGCAGCAGACCGCGCTCCAGGAGGGCGTGCCGCCAGGCGTCGTGGGCGCCGTCCAGGGCGGCCACCAGCTCGTCGTCTCTGACGGCCCGGGAGGACGCGCCGTTGCGCAGCGCGGTGACGACCAGCCCGCCCATCGCGACCAGCGCGCCGGCGGCGGTGAGCGCGGCGAAGATCCAGCCGACGCTGATCAGCGGTTGGGCGACGGCCTGGTCGGGGCTGACGGCGCGCAGTACGTAGCCGATGAGGAGGAAGAGGACGGCCGCGATACCGGCGAGGACCGGGACGAGGACGGTGGCCATCGCGGCAAGTCCGACGCCGGCCGATTCGGTGGCCTCGCCACCGGTCGCGGTGGCCGGTCCGGTGCGCTCGTCAGAGGTCTGGTCCGCTGACGAGCGGGGCGCGCCGACGCCGTATGCGCTGGACGCCGGGGCGCGCAGTTCGGTACGCAGCTGCACGAAACGTTGGTATTCGGCCGTGGCGCAGGCGGCGATGGCGGTGGTCGCGCTGAGCGCCATCGTGCGCAACTGCTCGGTGTTGAGATGACTTCCCGTGACGGTGGTGAGGTCGTCCGGGCGGTATTCCGCGGTACGCAGCGCCTCATCAAGGATGCGCGCGAATTCCGCGCGGTCCTCGTTCAGCAGGTGCGGAGCGCTGTTCATGTGGATCCCCCGATGCTCCGTAGGGCCGTACGGGCCGGCCGGGGCCGGGCGGTGGGCGGAAACGGAGGAGAGCCTGCTACGGATAGACCGATGGTAGAGCGCCTCCGGCGCGAGGTGACAGAGAGTTTGCGGAATTTGAGTAATGCCACGACCGGATCCCGCCCTCCAGGCCGCCCGCCGGCCTGGCGTAGATCTGCCCGGAGAACGCTCAGCCAGTCAGCGGGAGTTGCACGACCAGCAGCTTTCCAGCCATCGTGATACCGCCGTCCATCGCGATGGCCAGGCCGTCGGCGTAGACATGCGGACCGTTGACCGCGATCCCGTCGCCCTCGCCGTCCTCCGCGCCGACCTCGCCCAGCAGATACGGGATCGGGCTGTGGCCGTGCACGACGCGGTTGCCGCCGTAGGCGTCGAGCAGTTCGCGGACGGCCTGCGAGCCGGCCTCGTCGCGGAAGGCGAACCGCTTGGTGAACTTGCGGAAGAGATCCCAGACTTCATCGGCGTCGCTGCGCGTCAGGACCTCGTGGACGGTGTCGTTGACCGCCTCGATGGAGCCGCCGTAGTCGAGGTACGCGGTGGTGTCGGAGTGCACGAGCAGATGCCCGTCCTCCTCCATCACGGCGTCCAGGCGGGCCATCCACTGGAGGTGGTGGTCCTCCAGGCGGTCCATGTCGGTCTTCTGGCCGCCGTTCAGGAGCCAGGCCGCCTGGAAGGACGCGGTGCCGGCGCCGGACTGGACGGGGGTGTCGCCGAACCGCTTGGCGCCCAGCAGCAGCAGCTCGTGGTTGCCCATCAGAGCCTTGCAGTAGCCGCCGGCCGCCGCGGCCTGGGCGGAGAGCTGCATGACCAGGTCGATGACGCCGATCCCGTCCGGGCCGCGGTCGGTGAAGTCGCCGAGGAACCACAGCCGGGCGTTGCCCGCCGCCCAGTCGCCGTTGGCGTCGATCAGCCCTTCGGCGGCCAGCGCCTCGCGCAACTCGTCGTGGTAGCCGTGCACGTCGCCGACGACGTAGAGCGGGCCCATGCCGCCGGGCACGTCGGGAGCGGCCGCGGGCTCGGGGACCGGCAGCACCACCGGGTGGTCGATGAGGGTGTCCGTACGGCCGATGACCGGGAGGTCGCGGGCGGTCGGGGTGTAGTCCTCGGGCAGCTGGACCGGAGGCGCCGCGACCGGGGAGCCTGCGGGCAACTGCAGCGGCGGACCGGCCGGCGGTACGACGGGCGTGCCGGACGGTGCTCCGGGCGGCGGAACGGACGCCGGAGGTTGTGCCCCCACGGTCCACACCATGGGTCCCTGCCTGGCCCCCTGAGTCATCGACCCCTCCACCGTTGCGCCGCCGTGCACCTCTCGGACCTTTGCCTGGTCGACGGCGATCCGCGGTGTCGTGCGCCCATCATAGGAACGCCGCTCGCGGGTTGTGACGCACCCGGGGGTGATCAATACTGCGAAGACCGGCGTTCGCGACGGATTTCTCCCGTGATCGCCCTGTTTTTTCCTCGCAGGAGAGGGCGCCCGGGGCTTGCCCGTACGCCCGGTCCTTCATACCTGGGAGCACGCTCAGTCGCCGGCCGGGCTGCGCGGCGGGCTGACGGTGGTGCGCGGGCGGCGCCGCTGGGAGGACGTGCGCACGATCAGGTCCGTCGGTATCACCTGTTCGACGGGGCGGCCGTTGTCGAGTCCCTCGATGGCGTCGATCAGGATCTGGACGACGGCGGTGCCGATCCGGCGCGGCTTGAGCGAGAGCGTGGTGATCGGCGGCTCGGTGGTGGCGTAGACGGTGGACTCGCTGCAGCAGACCAGCAGCAGATCGTCGGGTACGCGGAGGCCGTAGCGCCGGGCCGCGGCGAGCAGATCGGTGCCGTTGGGGTCGAAGAGTCCGTAGACCGCGTCCGGGCGGTCCGGGCGGGCCAGCAGCCGGTCCGCGGCGACGGCGCCGGCGCACGGGTCGTGCGCGGGGTACGACTCGTACACGGGGTCCTGGCCGACCCGCTCGCACCAGTTCAGGTACGCGGTGGTCGACAGTCGGGTGTAGGTGTCGGTGGTGGTGCCCGTGAGCAGGCCGATGCGGCGGGCGCCGGCGTCGGCGAGGTGGTCGAGCAGGCTGAGAACGGCCGTTTCGTGGTCGTTGTCGACCCAGCCGGTGACCGGGAGGGCGCCCCCGGGACGGCCGTCGGAGACGACCGGGATGCCGTGCCGGACGAGCTCGGTGACGACCGGGTCGCCGTCGGCCGGGTCGATGACCACGGTGCCGTCGAGGGCGACGTTGGACCACACGTCGTGGCGGGAGGTCGCGGGGAGGATGACCAGCGCATAGCCGCGGGCCAGCGCGGCGGAGGTGGCGGCTCTGGCCATCTCGGCGAAGTACGCGAACTCGGTGAAGGTGAAAGGTTCATCCCCGTATGTCGTCACGGTCAGGCCGATGAGGCCCGACTTGCCGGTACGGAGCGTGCGGGCGGCTGCGGACGGGCGGTAGCCCAGCCGGTCGGCCACCTCGCGGACATGGCTACGGGTGGCATCCGGAAGCCGGCCCTTGCCGTTGAGCGCGTCGGAGACAGTCGTGATCGATACACCGGCTGCGGCGGCCACATCCCGGATACCCGCCCGCCCCAGTCGGCGACCGGTCGACCGGCCCACCTGGTGCTTCCCTGCTGCTGTCATGGCGAGCCGATAGTAGGGCTCGCTACGGCCATTAGCGGGTGACCACAGACGGCCCTGGGAAGGCACGTTTCTGCATGGTGATATGCCGTCAACATCCTTGGAAACTAAAGGAGTTGGTGCCATTCCTGGTCGTTCGATGGGAGATCTGAGGGCTCTGCCTGTCGATGGGACCAGGTCTCGAAGAGGTCTCAAGTCACCTTGACGAGGGACGCGCGCCACGGAGTGAGCCACCGGCGCACAGCATCACGAGTGGCGCGCCCCTGGGAGCGCACGCCGGACCCCCGGCGCGGCCGGGGGTCGGGGATGCTCTCCTTTTTGGGGCTGCCGCCCGGCGGGGCAATCCTCATAAGGTGTGCAGTATTGGAGACGAGCGGGACGGTTTTTGAGGAGGACCTGCGGTGAGCGAGAAGACCCCGAAGCTGCGTACTGCGCTGGACGGCATCCCCACGTACAAGCCGGGCCGGCCGGCGGCGACCGGCGGGCGGGTGGCGTACAAGCTGTCCTCCAACGAGAACCCCTATCCTCCGCTGCCGGGTGTCATGGAGAGCGCGGTGGCGGCTGCGGGGTCCTTCAATCGCTACCCGGACATGGCGTGTGCCGGACTGATGGCGGAGCTGGCCGAGCGCTTCTCGGTGCCGGTGGAGCACCTGGCGACCGGCACCGGTTCGGTGGGGGTGGCCCAGCAACTGATCCAGGCGACGGCCGGGCCGGGCGACGAAGTGATCTACCCCTGGCGGTCGTTCGAGGCGTACCCGATCATCACCCAGATCTCCGGGGCGGCCTCCGTCAAGGTGCCGCTGACCCCCGGTGAGGGCCACGACCTGGAGGCGATGCTGGCGGCGGTCACCGACCGGACCCGGCTGATCTTCGTCTGCAACCCCAACAACCCCACCGGCACCGTGGTGCGCCGGGCGGAGCTGGAGTCGTTCCTGGACCGGGTGCCGGGCGATGTCCTGGTCGTGCTGGACGAGGCGTACCGCGAGTTCATCCGCGACGAGGAGGTGCCGGACGGCATCGAGATCTACCGGGACCGCCCCAACGTCTGCGTGCTGCGGACCTTCTCCAAGGCGTACGGCCTGGCAGGGCTGCGGATCGGCTTCGCGGTGGCGCACGAGCCGGTGGCCGCGGCGCTGCGCAAGACGGCGGTGCCGTTCGGGGTGAGCCAGCTGGCGCAGGACGCGGCGGTGGCCTCGCTGCGCAGTGAGGAGGCGCTGCTGGAGCGGGTCGAGGCGCTGGTCGCCGAGCGGACCCGGGTGTTCGACGGGCTGGTCGGCCAGGGCTGGACGGTTCCCGAGTCGCAGGCGAACTTCGTCTGGCTGCGGCTGGGGGAGCGGACGACCGACTTCGCGGCGGCGTGCGAGCGGGCCGGGGTGGTCGTGCGGCCGTTCCCCGGTGAGGGCGTGCGCGTGACGATCGGCGAGCAGCCGGCGATGGATCTGTTCCTGCGGGCGGCGGAGGAGTTCCGCAAGGAGCTGTGAGCCGGCGGCGGGCACCGCGCCTTCGCCGGCATCGCACCGAGGCCGTGGGTCCGCCGACCCGCGGCCTCCGGTCGTCCGTGCCGGCTGGGGCAGGTGCTCAGGCCCGCTCTACGTGAATGACGTCGCCGTCGCGGACGGTGGCCAGGGCGCGCGGGTCGCCGTCGACGCGGCCCAGCACGTTGCAGGGCGAGGCGAGGCGGCACTCTCCCCCGAACTCTGTTTGGGGGAACCCCCATCCGCGGGATATCGGGGTGGGGCCGTAGGGGAGCGCGAGCGCGTTGCCCTCGGTCCAGAAGGCGACGGTGCCGGGGGCGACGACCTGGCGGGCGCCGGCTTCCAGGGCGGGTGTGAGGCCGGTGTCGAAGTAGACCTCTTCGCCCCATGTGTGCGCGGTGGCCTGGAGGGGCAGCGCGGCGATCAGCGCGGCGGCGGTCGGGGTGTCGTCGAGGGTGGCGGTCAGATGCCCGGCGGGCCAGGAGATTCGGATCTTCATGGCGATGAATTCAACAATATGTTGAAGCCCGAGGGAAGGGTGTGTACGTAACCTCGGGATAAGCGTTTACGCGCCATGGAATCGAGCGTGACCGCGGTCACGTACCCCCCTTCCTCAAGGCTTGAAGGCGATAGGAGATAATGCTTGTGAATGTGAACGCGTTCACAAGCTCGGTCCCAGTATGTACCGCTTTATGTGACGCAAAAGGGACATTGCCGTGGTGTATCGGCGACGTAAGGAGGCAGCGACGTGGAACTGGCTTTGGCGCCAGAGACTATGGCGCGCTGGCAATTCGGCATCACGACCGTCTACCACTTCCTCTTCGTTCCCCTGACGATCTCCCTCGCCGCTCTGGTGGCCGGACTGGAGACCGCATGGGTGCGAACGGGAAAGCAGCAGTACCTCAAGGCCACCAAGTTCTGGGGCAAGCTGTTCCTGATCAATATCGCGATGGGTGTCGTCACCGGCATCGTCCAGGAGTTCCAGTTCGGCATGAACTGGTCGGACTACTCGCGGTTCGTCGGTGACATCTTCGGTGCCCCGCTCGCCTTCGAAGCCCTCATAGCGTTCTTCTTCGAGTCCACCTTCATCGGGTTGTGGATCTTCGGCTGGGACAAGCTGCCGAAGAAGATCCACTGCTTCTGCATGTGGATGGTCTCGATCGGCACGATGCTGTCCGCGTACTTCATCCTCGCGGCCAACTCCTGGATGCAGCACCCGGTCGGCTACAAGTACAACCACGCCACCGGCCGTGCCGAGCTGACCGACTTCTGGAAGGTGCTGACCCAGGACACCACCCTGGTCGTCGTCTTCCACACCCTCACCGCCGCCTTCCTGACCGGTGCGGCCTTCATGGTGGGCATCTCCGCGTACCACTTGATGCGCAAGAAGCACATCAAGGTCATGCGGACGTCGCTGCGGCTCGGGCTGGTCACGCTCGTCATCGCCGGACTGCTCACCGCGTTCAGCGGCGACTCGCTCGGCAAGGTGATGTTCAAGCAGCAGCCGATGAAGATGGCGTCCGCCGAGGCGCTCTGGGACACCGCGGCACCCGCGCCGTTCTCGGTCTTCTCGTACGGCGATGTCGCCAAGGGCCACAACAAGGTCGCCATCGAGATACCCGGTCTGCTCTCCTTCCTCGCCCACAGCGACTTCTCGTCGCCGGTCCCCGGCATCAACGACGTCAACAAGTCCGAGCAGCAGAAGTTCGGGCCCGGGGACTACCGGCCCAACATCCCGGTCACGTACTGGGGCTTCCGCTGGATGATCGGCTTCGGCATGACGTCGTTCGCCGTCGGACTGGCCGGGCTCTGGCTCACCCGGAAGAAGTTCTGGCTCGCGCCGTCGCTGCGTACCGGCGACGAGGAACCACCGCACCTCGCCCTCACCAAGCACCGGACACTCGGTGCCCGTCTGTCCAAGTGGTACTGGTCGCTGGCCTTCGTCACCCTCGGCTTCCCGCTCATCGCGAACTCGTGGGGCTGGATCTTCACCGAGATGGGCCGCCAGCCCTGGGTGGTCTACGGCGTGCTGCGCACCCGTGACGCGGTCTCGCCCGGGGTCTCGCAGGGCGAGGTGATCACCTCGCTGATCGTCTTCACCACGCTCTACGCGATCCTCGCCGTGATCGAGATCAAGCTGCTGGTGAAGTACGTCAAGGCCGGCCCCCAGGAGCTCTCCGACTCCGACCTCAACCCGCCCACCAAGATCGGCGGCGACACCTCAGACGCCGACCGGCCGATGGCCTTCTCGTACTAGGAGGCGCTGTGCAACTCCACGACGTCTGGTTCGTCCTCATCGCCGTCCTCTGGACCGGGTACTTCTTCCTCGAAGGCTTCGACTTCGGAATCGGCGTGCTCACCAAGCTCCTCGCCCGCGACCGCAGCGAGAGGCGCGTACTGATCAACACCATCGGGCCGGTCTGGGACGGCAACGAGGTCTGGCTGCTCAGTGCGGGCGGCGCGACCTTCGCGGCCTTCCCCGACTGGTACGCCACCCTCTTCTCCGGGTTCTATCTGCCGCTGCTGTTGATCCTGGTGTGCCTGATCGTGCGCGGCGTCGCGTTCGAGTACCGCGCCAAGCGGCCCGAGGAGCACTGGCAGCGCAACTGGGAGCATGCGATCTTCTGGACCTCGCTGCTGCCCGCGGTGCTGTGGGGCGTGGCGTTCGGCAACATCGTGCACGGCGTTCGGATCGACGCGCACAAGGAGTACGTCGGCAGCGTCCTGGACCTGCTGAACCCGTACGCGATCCTCGGCGGGCTGGTCACGCTGACGCTGTTCACCTTCCACGGTGCGGTGTTCGCGTCGCTGAAGACCGTCGGCGACATCCGGGAACGGGCGCGTCGGACGGCGGGTGTGCTCGGGCTGGTCACGGCGGTGCTCGCGGTCGGCTTCCTGGGCTGGACCCAGGCCGACAAGGGCGACGGCACCAGCCTGATCGCCATGGTCGTCGCGGTGGTCGCGCTGGTCGCGGCGCTCGGGTCCAATAAACTCGGGCGCGAGGGCTGGGCGTTCGCATTCTCCGGGATCACCATCGCCGCCACGGTCGCGATGCTGTTCCTGACGCTCTTCCCGAACGTCATGCCGTCCACGCTGAACGAGAGCTGGAACCTCACGGTCAGCAACGCCTCGTCCAGCCCCTACACCCTGAAGATCATGACCTGGTGCGCCGGGATCGCCGCACCGATCGTGGTGCTCTACCAAGCGTGGACCTATTGGGTGTTCCGTAAGCGGATCGGCACCCAACACATCGCCGAAGCCCACTAGCTGAGCCCCGCCCCGCGCGGCGGGCCTCAGGAGAACGGAAGGTTTCACGTGAAACCGGTCGACCCCCGTCTGCTCCGATACGCCCGTGCCACCCGCGGATTCCTCATCGCGGTGGTGGTGCTCGGGCTTGCCGGAGCGGGCCTGGTCGTCGGCCAAGCCATGCTGATCGCCGAGATCGTGGTCGGAGCCTTCCGGCACGACCTCGAACTCGGCGCTCTGGCCACTCCGTTGGCGCTGCTCGCCGCGGTCTCCGTCGGCCGCGGGGTGGTCTCCTGGCTCACCGAGCTGGCCGCGCACCGCGCCAGCGCGGCGGTCAAGTCCGAGCTGCGGATGCGGCTGGTCGAGCGCGCGGCGCTGCTCGGGCCGGGGGCGACGGTGCGGCGGGCGGCGGGCGGCGCGGAGAACGCCGCGCAGGACGGCACTCTGGAGATGCGTACCGGGGAACTCACCACCCTGGCGACCCGCGGTATCGACGCACTGGACGACTACTTCTCCCGCTATCTGCCGCAGTTGGGGCTGGCGGTGGTGGTCCCCGTGGCGGTGCTGGCCCGGATCGCCACCGGTGACTGGATCTCCGCGCTGACGATCGTCGTCACCCTGCCGCTGATCCCGCTCTTCATGATCCTCATCGGCTGGGCCACGCAGTCGCGGATGGACCGCCAGTGGCGGCTGCTCGCCCGGCTGTCCGGGCACTTCCTCGACGTCGTCGAGGGGCTGCCGACCCTCAAGGTCTTCGGCCGGGCCAAGGCCCAGGCGGCCTCCATCCGCGCCATCACCGGCGAGTACCGCCGGGCGACCCTGCGCACCCTGCGGATCGCCTTCCTCTCGTCGTTCGCGCTGGAACTCCTCGCCACCATCTCCGTGGCGCTGGTCGCGGTCGGCATCGGCATGCGCCTGGTGAACGGCGAACTCGACCTCTACACAGGACTGATGGTGCTGGTGCTGGCCCCCGAGGCGTATCTGCCGCTGCGGCAGGTGGGTGCGCAGTACCACGCCGCGGCCGAGGGGCTGTCCGCGGCGGAGGAGGTCTTCGCCGTACTGGAGACCCAGCCGCGGACGCCCGGTACCGCGCCTGCGCCCGAGGGCACCGCGCTGACCGTCGAGGGGCTGGTGGTCCGACACCCCGGACGCGCCGCCGACTCGCTTCCGGCGACCTCGTTCGAGGTCCGGCCCGGGGAGACCGTCGCCCTGGTCGGCCCGTCGGGCGCCGGCAAGTCCACGCTGCTGAGCGTGCTGCTCGGCTTCACCGCACCGTCCGAGGGGCGGGTGCTGGCCGACGGCCAGGACATCGCGGCCCTCTCACCCGAGAGCTGGCGCGGCCGAATCGCCTGGGTGCCGCAGCACCCGCACCTCTTCGCCGGGACCATCGCCGAGAACGTACGGCTGGCCCGGCCGGACGCGGAGGACGCGGCGGTGCGCACCGCCCTGGAGGACGCGGGCGCGCTGGAGTTCGTCGACGCGCTGCCCGAGGGCCTGGCCACCAGGCTCGGCGAATCCGGCGCCGGGCTCTCCGCGGGGCAGCGGCAGCGCCTCGCGCTCGCCCGCGCCTTCCTGGTCGACCGCCCGATCCTGCTGCTGGACGAGCCCACCGCGAACCTTGACGGTGGGACGGAGGAGGCCGTCGTGGCGGCCGTCCGCCGGCTCGCGGCCGGGCGTACGGTCCTGATGGTCGTGCACCGGCCGGCGCTGCTGGCGGTGGCCGACCGGACGGTGCGGCTGGCGGGTGCCACGGCCGCGGACGCGCTGGAGACCGCCGCGGCTGAGGACTCCGGCTCCGGTTCGGGTTCCGTTCCGGTCCGGGCGGCGGAGCCCGAGGCCGTGCGCGAGGCCGCCCTGCCCGGCTCCGGCGGTGGTTCGGCGCTGCGCCGGCTGCGGCGGACGGCCGGCGCCCGCCGGTCGCGCTTCGCGCTCGCACTGCTGCTGGGGAGCCTTGCGCTGGGCTGCGCGGTCGGCCTGATGGCGACCTCCGGGTGGCTGATCTCGCGGGCCTCGCAGCAGCCGCCGGTGCTGTATCTGATGGTGGCGGTGACCGCGACCAGGGCGTTCGGCATCGGGCGCGCGGTCTTCCGGTACGCCGAGCGGCTGGTGGCGCACGACGCGGTGTTCCGGATGCTCGCCGACGTACGGGTGGCGGTCTTCCGGCGGCTGGAGCGGCTGGCCCCGGCCGGTCTCAAGGAGCGGCGCCGCGGCGATCTGCTGTCGCGGCTGGTGGCGGATGTCGACGCGGTGCAGGACTACTTCCTGCGCTGGCTGCTGCCCGTCGGGGCGGCGCTGCTGGTCGGTGCGGGCACGGTCGGGTTCACCGCCTGGCTGCTGCCCGAGGCCGGGGCGATCCTCGCGGTCGGGCTGCTGCTCGCGGGCGCCGGGGTGCCCGCGCTGTCGGGTGCGCTGGCCCGCCGGGCGGAGCGCCAACTGGCCCCGGCCCGCGGGGTGCTGTCCACCCGGGTTGTCGATCTGCTCACCGGGACGGCCGAGTTGACGGTGGCCGGCGCCATCGGGGCGCGTACCGAAGCGGTGCGGCGCGCGGACCGGGATCTGACCCGGATCGCGTCCCGCTCGGCGGCGGCGGCCGGTGCCGGCGCGGGCCTTTCCGCGCTGCTGTGCGGACTGACCGTCGCCGCCGCGGCGGTGGTTGGCGTCCAGGCGGTGCACGCGGGGCGGCTGGAAGGGGTGGCGCTGGCCGTCATCGTGCTCACGCCGCTGGCCGCGTTCGAGGCGGTGGCCGGGTTGCCGCTCGCCGTGCAGTACCGCCGGCGTACCCGGCACGCCGCCGAGCGGGTCTTCGAGGTGCTGGACGCCCCGGCGCCGGTCGATGAGCCGGCCGCGCCCGCCTCCGCTCCCGACGCCCCCTTTCCGCTGGTCGTACGGGACCTGACCGCGCGTCACGCCGGACAGGACCGGCCGGCGCTGGACGGTGTCGGGTTCACGCTGCCGGCCGGTCGCCGGCTCGCCGTGGTCGGCTCGTCCGGCTCCGGCAAGACCACCCTCGCTCAGCTGCTGCTGCGCTTCCTGGACCGGGAGTCGGGGACGTACACCCTGGCCGGGACGGACGCCGGAGCGCTGGACGGCGACGCGGTGCGGCGGCTGGTCGGACTGTGCGCGCAGGACGCGCACCTCTTCGACAGCTCGCTGCGGGAGAACCTCCGGCTCGCGCGCCGGGACCCGGATCGGGGCCCGGCCGATGACCGGGATCTGTGGGACGCGCTCCACCGGGCACGGCTGGCGGACTGGGTGCGCGGGCTGCCCGACGGGCTCGACACGATGGTCGGCGAGCACGGCGCCCGGCTGTCCGGGGGCCAGCGGCAGCGGCTGGCCCTGGCTCGTGCGCTGCTCGCGGACTTCCCGGTGCTCGTCCTGGACGAGCCCGCCGAACACCTCGACCTGGCCACCGCCGACGCGCTGACCGCCGATCTGCTGGCCGCTACCGAGGGCCGTACGACGGTTCTGATCACCCACCGGCTCACCGGCCTCGACGCGGTCGACGAGGTCCTGGTCCTGGATCGGGGCCGGGTCGTGCAGCGCGGCGGATACGCGGAGCTGGCCGCGGCCGACGGCCCGTTCCGGCGGATGCTGGAGCGTGAGCGGGCGGTGGACGCGGCATATCCGCAGATGCTGGCGCCGGGTGCCCCCGGGGCCGCGGTGGAGGGTACTGCCCTGGTGAGGGCCCAGTAGGCCACCATGCCCGCATAACCGGACTTTCCTCGGAAATGCGACCTTATTAGGCTCGGGGCATGTCAGCCACGGCAGGACCCCCGTCGGACCCCGCGCGCCTGGGGGGCCTCGACGCGAGTCCCGACCCCATGGACGCCGCCACCGAGGCCACCCGCAGTCTCCAGGGGCTGTCGTCCGAGCTGACCGCGCGGGTGCCACAGCTGCTGGAGGCGATGCGCACGGTCGGCGCAGGGCTGGATCTGCACATCACCCTGGACCGGATCGTGGAGACCGCCGCCGAACTCGCCGACGCGCGCTATGCCGCGATCGGGATCATCGACGACGCCCGCGAGGGGCTGTCGGACTTCGTCACGTACGGCGTGACCGCGGAGCAGCACCGGCGGATCGGTGCGCTGCCCGACGGCCACAAGGGCCTGCTCGGCGCGCTCATCCACGAGCCGCGGGCGCTGCGGCTCGCCGACCTCACGCAGGACTCCCGGTCGGCTGGGTTTCCGCCGGGGCATCCGCCGATGCGCACGTTCCTGGGAGTGCCGATCCGCGTCCAGGGCGAGATCTTCGGCAATCTCTATCTGACCGAGAAGCGCGGCGGGGAGTTCAGCGAAGAGGATCTGCACATGGTGCGGGTGCTCGCCACCGAGGCCGGTATCGCGATCGGCAACGCCCGGCTGTACGCGGCGACCCGGCAGCGGGAGCGGTGGATCGACGGTTCGGTGGCGGTGACCACCGAGCTTCTCGCCGGCAGCGATGTCGACGAAGCGCTCGCGGTGGTCGCCGAGCAGGCCAGAAAGCTGGCGGATTCGGCGGCCGGCATCGTGCTGCTGCCCGATGAGGAGGGCGGCTTGGAGATCGTCGCGGTGTCGGCGGACGACCCCACCGGGATCATGGGCACCCAGATCCCGCCCGACAGCCCGGTGGCCGAGCAACTCCTCGCCGGGGAGCCGGTGTTCGTGGACGACTCGGCCAGCGATCCGCGCATGGTCACCGCCATCGCGCCGCGCTTCGGCCCGAGCATGATGCTGCCGCTCAAGAGCGGTGGCCGGGTGCTCGGCACGCTCGCCACACCGCGGGGCCGCGGCGGACGCCCGTTCACCGCCGCCGAGCGGACGCTCGCCACCCAGTTCGCGGCGCAGGCCGCACTGGCGCTGGTATTGGCCGACGCCCAGCGCGACCGGGAGCGGCTCGCGGTTTACGAGGACCGCGACCGCATCGCCCGTGATCTGCACGACCTCGTCATCCAGCGGCTGTTCGCGACCGGGATGATGCTGGAGACGGCACAGCGCCGATCCGAGGTGCCGGAGGTGGCGCGGGGCGTCGGCAAGGCCGTCGACGAACTCGACGTGACGATCCAGGAGATCAGGACCGCGATCTTCGCCCTCCAGCAGGGCCCGGCCGAGGCGCCGTCGGGGCTGCGGACCCGGGTACTGCGCGAGATCGGTACCGCCGCCGTGCCGCTCGGCTTCCAGCCGTCGGCGCATTTCGTCGGCCCGGTCGACGCCCGGGTCGGGGAGCTGACCGGCAAGAACCTGATCGCCGCGCTGCGTGAGGCGCTGTCGAACGCCTTCCGGCATGCGGCGGCATCGCGGATCGAGGTAGTGGTCGACGCGACCGTCAGGCTGCCGGACGGCGCCGACGGCGTCCGGCTGACGGTCGCCGACGATGGCGTCGGGATCGCGGAGGGAGGCCGCCGCAGCGGTCTCAAGAACCTCGCCAAACGAGCAGAGTCGCTGGGCGGATCGAGCACGTACGGCCCGGGGCTGGGGAAGGACGGTACCGGGACGATGGTGATGTGGGAGGCGCCGCTCTGAGCGGCGTGCCCGGGACCGAAGGCCGACCCGGCAGCGAGCCGTCGCGCTGTTTCACGTGAAACGGTGCGGCAACGTGAAACTGCCTGAGCGAGGAGAGCGCCCCTCGGCGAAGCCCGCCGTGAAGCGGGCCGTTTCACGTGAAACAGTACAGACCGTGAAACATCGCCGGGCTCGGCGCTGCGGCCCGGCTCAGCCCTGCCGGAGGATCCGCTCGATGACGACTGCGACGCCGTCGTCGTTGTTGGAATCCGTACGGCGGGTGGTCGCGGCCAGCACGTCCGGGTGCGCGTTGGCCATGGCGTACGAGGTGCCGGCCCAGGTGAGCATCTCGATGTCGTTCGGCATGTCCCCGAAGGCGACGACCTCGCGCGGCGAGATCCCGCGCTCGGCGCAGCAGCGGGCGAGGGTGCCGGCCTTGCTGACTCCCAGGCCGCTGATCTCCAGCAGTGCGGTGGGGCTGGACCGGGTGAACGAGGCCAGATGGCCCGCGGCGGTACGGGCCAGCGCGAGAAAGGCGTCGGGGTCCATCTCGGGGTGGTGCGCGAGCAGCTTGAGCACGGGCTGGTCGGCGCCCGTGTCGCCGGAGGCGGCGCCCGCCGCGCCCGGCCCGGCCGGATCGGCGTCGGACGAATACGGGCCGTCGGTGCCGGCGCCGGCCTCCGGCTCCGCGGTCAGCGGCGGGGCGAAGCCCTCGGCGAGGAGCTTCTCCGCCGGGGCGATGGCGGCGGCCGGGTCGAGAAGGAAGGGCGGGTACTGCGGCTCGTAGTGGATGCCGCCGGTGCGCTCCACGGCGAAGGAGGTTCCCGGCGCCGCGGCGCGCAGGGCGTGGACGACATCGAGCGCGACGGCGCGGTCCAGCTGGCTGACCTCGACGATCCGGTAGCCACGGTGGAGATCGACGACGGCCGCACCGTTCGCACAGATCGCCAGGCCGTGCCCGTGGACGTGGTCGCTGACCACGTCCATCCAGCGGGCCGGGCGCCCGGTGACGAAGAAGACCTCGATGCCGGCCTCTTCCGCGGCGGCGAGTGCGGCGATCGTCCGGTCGGAGACCGTCTTGTCGTCGTGCAGCAGGGTGCCGTCGAGATCGGTGGCGATCAGCCGGGTGGGCCGGGGCGTCACGGCTGGCTCGGGCGCGCGGGGTGGCGTGGCGGAGGCGTCAGTCACGGGGCCATCTTCGCGTACGGGTACGCACAGGCGTGCGGTGGGTGGCGCAGATGAGCCGCTGCGGCGGGCGCGGAGGCCGGCCGGGGCCGGCGGGAGCGCAGTTGCCGGGCCGGCCCGGGGCCGCTCCCGAGGCCGGATCCGATCGCTCCGGGACGGCCGTAGGCTCGGAGGCATGCGACTGAGCACTGTGATCCTGCCCGTCCGCCGCTGGTCCGAAGGCGGAAAGGAGGTGTGGCAGCGCGCCGAGGAGCTGGGCTTCCACGCCGCGTACACCTATGACCACCTCTCCTGGCGGAGCTTCCGCGACCAGACCTGGTTCGGCGCCGTCCCGACGCTGACCGCAGCCGCCGCCGCGACCTCCCGGATGCGGCTGGGCACCCTCGTCACCTCGCCGAACTTCCGGCACCCGGTCACCCTCGCCAAGGAACTGATCTCACTTGACGACATCAGCGACGGCCGGTTCACCCTGGGCATCGGTGCCGGCGGCAACGGCTTCGACGCCACCGCGCTCGGCCACGAGGCGTGGTCCCCGCGCGAACGGGCCGACCGTTTCGCGGAGTTCACGGCACTGCTCGACGAGCTGCTGACCCAGGACGCCGTCTCCTACCGTGGCGAGCACTACTCGGCCGACGAGGCGCGCAACATCCCCGGCTGTGTGCAGCGACCGCGGCTGCCGTTCGCGGTGGCGGCCACCGGGCCGCGCGGACTGAAGCTGGCGGCCCGCTACGGCCAGGCGTGGGTGACGACCGGTGACCCCAAGGTCGCGAACGCGGGCGGTACGCCGGCCGAGTCGCGGGAGGCGATCCGCGGGCAGATCGAGCGTCTGGAGAAGGCGTGCGCGGACCTGGGACGCGACCCCGCCGAACTGCGGAAGATCATGCTGACCGGCTTCTCCCCGGACCGTCCGCTGGAGTCCCTGGACGCCTTCGTGGACTTCGCCGGCAGCCATGCCGCGCTGGGCTTCGACGAGCTGGTCGTCCACTGGCCGATCGCCGATTCCGTCTTCGAGGCCGACACCGCGGTCTTCGAGCGGATCGCCACGGAGGGGCTGGCCCAGCTGGGTGCCCGCTAGGGCCTTTCCGGCGGGTCGGGGTCGGCGGCCTTGCGGTGTCACGGCCGGTTTCCTCAGGTGTCTAGCCCGGGCTTTACCCCGTATATAGCCTCGAAGAGGGAGAATCGGGACAGCGGCGCAGTGTGCGGTACGTGGCGCGCGGAGGCTGGACGGCGCGCGACCGGGTCGGGACACTGCGCGAAGTGCGGTGCGTTGTGGAGGAGCCATGGCACAGACCCGATTCGCCCCGGACCGCGGGCTGACCTCGCGCATGGTGACGACGATGTTCTTCATCGGACTGCTGTACGTCGTGGTCGTCGGCGCGCTGGTGGTGCTGCTCAAGGGCGCCTGGGTGGTGGTGCTGCTGATCTCGGGCGCCATGTTCGTCGCGCAGTTCTGGTACAGCGACCGGATCGCCGCCTTCAGCATGGGCGCGCGCGAGGTCACGCCGGAGCAGGCTCCCGAGCTGCACGGCGCCGTGGACCGGCTGTGCGCGCTGGCCGATATGCCCAAACCGCGGGTCGCGATCGCCGAGTCGGATGTGCCGAACGCCTTCGCGACCGGCCGCAATCAGAAGAACTCGATGGTGTGCGCCACGACCGGGCTACTCAGGCGGCTGGAGCCGGAGGAACTGGAGGGCGTGCTGGCGCATGAGCTCTCCCACGTCGCGCATCGCGACGTGGCGGTGATGACCATCGCCTCGTTCCTCGGCGTGCTGGCCGGAATCATCACCCGTGCCGCCCTGTGGAGCGGCGTCGGGCGCAACAACCGGGACCAGAACGCGGCCATCGCCGTGCTGATCGTCACCGCCGTCAGCGTGGTGGTCTACGCCATCAGCTTCCTACTGACCCGGCTGCTGTCCCGCTACCGCGAACTGTCCGCCGACCGGGCCGCGGCCCTGCTGACCGGCCGCCCCTCGGCGCTGGCCGCGGCGCTGACGAAGGTCACCGGCCAGATCGCCCGGATCCCGACCGAGGACCTGCGCAAGGCCCAGCCGTTCAACGCCTTCTACTTCGCGCCGGCGTTCAACAAGGAGACGTTCAGCCAGCTGCTGTCCTCGCACCCGACGCTGGAGCAGCGGCTCGACCAGCTCGGCCGGATCGCGGCGGAGCTGGGGCGGCCGTGAGTGGCAGGGGCGGCCGGCGCGGCGGTGACCGCGCCGCATCACCGGAGCAAGGGATCAAGGAGTAGTCCGCGCATGGGATTTCTGGACGCCATCCTCGGCCGCAGCAAGCCGGTACGCCCCGATCTCGACCAGCTCTTCGCGCTGCC
Source organism: Streptomyces sp. YGL11-2 (assembly GCF_050054615.1). NCBI lineage: Bacteria > Bacillati > Actinomycetota > Actinomycetes > Kitasatosporales > Streptomycetaceae > Streptomyces > Streptomyces sp. YGL11-2. The sequence goes on along the minus strand of NZ_JBNHIN010000002.1, from coordinate 89,826 downwards.
GTCCGCCGTCGTCACCCTCCAGGCGGCGGCCGGCTTCGAGCCCACCGGTCTGGGATCGGTGTGTTTCGCGAGTGTCGAGGGCGGGGCGTTCTCGCGGATCCAGGAGGAGGCGCGGTCCCTCCTGGACGGATCGGTGGAGTTCACCCAGGACTCCTACGGATATACGTGGCTGCTGGTGCGGCACTCTCCGGAGGATGTCGCGGGTCTGGTCAATGATCTCCACGCGGTCAATACGTCCCTGGAGGAGGCGGGTTTCGGCCCGCAGTTGCTGTGCTCGCTGCTGGGTTTCCGCGACGCGCGGCAGCGGTCGCTGGCGCTGGTGTACCTCTACAAGCGCGGCACGTTCTACCCCTTCGCCCCCCAGGCCGGGGGCGGCGAGAAGCGGGACAACCCGCTCGAACTGCAGGTACGGGCGATGCTCGGGGACGATCTGTCGATCGAGCAGGATCTGGCGCGGTGGTTCCCGGTGTGGGGTGCACCCGGTCTCTGAAGGTGCCACCGACCCGGAGTTCCGACCTGGAGTCCGTCCTGGACTTCGGTGCCGGACGAGGCTCAGCCGGGGAAGCGGAGGAACTCCGGCGGCACGCGGTCGGTCAGCCAGACCCCGTTGGCGCTGACGCGGAAGACGTGGCCCCTCCGGTGCATCGAGGCTGCGTCGACCGTCAGCACGACGGCCTTGCCGCGCCGCGCGCCCACCCGGGTCGCGGTCTCCCGGTCCGGCGAGAGATGCACGGCATGCCGGGACATCGGCCGCAGCCCCTGCTCCCGTATGGCCGCCACGCTGCGGGCCACCGTGCCGTGAAAGAGGTGGTCGGGCGGTACCGCCGCCGGCAGTCCGAGGTCGATGGGCACGGAGTGGCCCTGATTGGCGCGGATCCGGCCGTCCTCCAGGGCGTAGCGCTGCTTGTCGCTGCCGGCGACCACGGCTTCCAACTCCGCCCGGGAGAAGGGGAATCCATGCCGCGCGGCCGCTTCGAGGAGCTCCGCCACCGGGACCCAGCCCTGTGCGTCGAGGGCGATGCCGATCCGCTCCGGCTCATGGCGCAGATGCTTCGCCAGATACTTCGAGATGCGTACGGAACGCTGGTGGTTCATGCCTCCAGGATGCTGCGGCGCGGGCGCTGCGGCATCCGAATTCCCCGGCACTGACGGGCCGGTGGGCGGACGGGCGAGCCCGCCGTCGCGGCGCGCGCGTCACTCGCCGCCGGGCCGTTCCGGGTTCGCCCCGCCTGCGTCGTCCTGCCGCCCGCCGCCGTTCTGCGGCGACTTGGGATGCCTCCCGCGGGCCAGTTCGCTCGCCTTCCTGGCCTTCGCGCCGGTCACCTCCTCGGCGGCCCAGCGGGCCCACTCCTCCTGGGTCGCCGACATCCGCAGACCGAATTCCAGGGCGATCCGGCCGTAGACGGAGATCATCTCGTCGTCCCAGTCGGACACCTCGTCGATCTGCTCGTACGCGGCGTGCGCACGGGCGGCGGACTCGGCCTGGGTGAGGAGATAGGCGCGCGCTTCGAGTGGCGTGAGGAGGCCGAGGAAGAAGACGCGCAGCAGACCGTCGTGGCGCTGCGGGCCGCTGGGCGCGATGTCCGTGAGCCAGTGGCGCAGCTCGGCCAGGCCGTCCTCGGTGATCGCGTATTCCTTGCGACCCCGCGGGCCGTGGGCCGTCACCTCGACGAGGCCGGCGGTCGTGAGCTTGTTGAGCTCGCCGTACACCTGGCTCTGGGTCGCCGGCCAGACGCTGGTGAGCGAGGCGTTGAACAGCTTCATCAGGTCGTAGCCGCTCGCCGGGGATTCGGACAGCAGGCCCAGAACGGCATGTCTCAAGCTCATGGTCAACACTTTACCTTCCACATTCGACATGTCAAAGATGGACTTTCCAGCTTCGACATGTCAGAGTTGGAATGTGGCTGGGGGTGGAGCCGTCCAGGATCCCGATCGCATGCTGCGGTCGCTGCCCGGCCTTGGTGCTGTGTGCCGTCGCCGACCCGCCGTGAGCGGGCGCGAGCAAAGAGGGGGGAATCATGAGCTATCTGCGGGGCTTCATCCCGTGGCTTGTCTTCGCGGGGGTGTCCTCCGCCGGCTGGCAGTGGGGCGCACTCGCCGGTCTGGCGGCATCGGCAGTGCTGCTCATAGCGGACCGTGCCGCGGGGCTGTCGCTCGAAGCGCGACTGCTGGATTACGGCACAATCGTGTATTTCGCGGGCCTCGCCGTGCTGGCTTTCGCCCGCCCCGACAGCGGCCTCAAGGTGTACAGCGGCGCGCTGTCGGTGGGCTGGCTGGCTCTCATTGCCTGGGTGTCGATCGCCGTCCAGCGTCCCTTCACGCTGGCGATCGCGCGCCGGATGGCGCCGCCAGAGGTCTGGCGGATGCCCCTGTTCCACCGCATCAACGTCGTGCTCACCGCCGCCTGGGCGCTGTCCTTCACCGTCACCGCGATCGCCCAGGTCGTCATCGCCGCCTCTGGCATGAGCGCGGTCTTCTCGATCCTTGTCCAGATCGCCGCATTCGTTCTTCCCGTCCGCTTCACCGCCACCTATCCGGAACGGGCTCGGGCCCGCTTCCGGCAGCAGGCCGGCGCGCAGCTCGACGCCCAGGGGGGCCTGGCCTCATGACCACCACATCACCAGCGGCGGTTTCCGAATCCTCCGCTCCCGCACCGCACCTGGCCGGAAACTTCGCCCCGGTCATGGACGAACTGATCGCCTACGACCTCCCGGTGACCGGCGCCATCCCGCCGGAGCTCACCGGCTGGTATCTGCGCAACGGCCCCAACCCGAGGGACGCGGCCAGCCCGCACTGGTTCTTCGGCGACGGCATGGTCCACGGCGTGCGGCTGGAAGGCGGCCGGGCCGTCTCCTACCGCAATCGCTGGGTCCGCACCTCGACCTTCACCGACGGCATCCGGGCCGGGGACGCACAGGGGCGCCGGAATCCTGCGGCGGGTGTGGCCAACACCCATGTCGTCCGGCATGCCGGACGCACCCTGGCACTGGTCGAGTCGTCCTTTCCGTACGAGATCGACTGCCGTCCCGGCCATGAGCTGGAGACCGTCGGTCCGCATGACTTCGGCGGCCGGCTCACCACCGCCATGACCGCCCACCCCAAGACCTGCCCTACCACCGGTGAGCTGCACTTCTTCGGCTACGGCCACGCGACACCGCCCTACTTGACCTATCACCGGGCCGATGCGCAAGGGGAGTTGGTGGTCAGCCGCCCCGTCGACGTCCCGGCGGCGACGATGATGCACGACTTCCATCTGACGGCCCGCCATGTCGTCTTCATGGACCTCCCGGTCGTCCATGACCGCAACCGTCCCGGTATGCCCTACAGCTGGGATCCGGAGTACGGCGCCCGGCTGGGTGTACTGCGCCGCGACGATCCGTACGGGCAGGTCCGCTGGCTGTCCATCGACCCCTGCTACGTCTTCCACTCCCTCAATGCCCATGACGACGGTGAGCAGCGGATAGTCCTCTATGTCTCGCGCTACGCCGCGCTCGACGGGCGCGCCGCCCCGCCCTGCCTCTGGCGTTGGACGATCGATCTGGCCTCCGGAACGGTGGTCGAGGAGCAACTCGACGACCAGGTCGGCGAGTTCCCCCGGATCGACGACCGCCTGGCCGGACAGCCCGCCCGCTTCGGCCATGTGTCAGCAGGCGAGTCGCCCGGCACGGGTCCGATACCGGGCGCCCTGCTCCGCTACGACCTGGAGACGGGAGCGGTCGTCCGCCACGACTTCCGCCCGGGACGCACCCCGGGAGAGGCGGCCTTCGCCCCCGCGGACGACCGGCCGGGCGGTCCGGGCTGGCTGATCACCTACGTCTATGACGCGACCACCGATACCAGCGATCTCGTCATCCTCGACGCGGAGGACATATCCGCCGACCCTGTCGCCACGGTCCGTCTTCCGCAGCGTGTTCCGTACGGATTCCACGGCAACTGGCTCCCGGATGCGGCTGGTTGAGGCAACCCGGAGGGGTGGCTGGGGAAGGGCGCCCGGCTCGGTCTTTGACAACTGCAGAGAGAAGCAGAAGAGAAAGGGGCCGGGAGAGCCGGCGGAGAGCCGTTGAGGAGGGGCTGAGCGAGGAGCCGGCGAGACGCGAACCGTGGGACAGGTCGGTGGTGCGTGGTCAGCGGTCAGTGTGCGGATCGTCGGCCGGGGCGTCGGGAGCTTCGGTGCTGGGGGTGCCGGTGTCACTGCCCCGGGTACCGGGCGCCGCGGCATCCGGAGTCTCGCTGACGGCTCGGGCCTCGCGGGCGGCCGAGGCCAGGGCGTCCATGGTGCGCGCCTGCACCTCGCGGTGTGCGGCGGCGGCGATGAAGGTGGCCGTGTTCTCCGGGCCCACCAAGCTCCGTACGGCCGCGACGGCCTCGGCGGGGAGGAGGACCGTCTCGGGGCCCGGCGCGGAACGGGGGGCAGCGCCGGGCCCGAAGGCGGATTCCGGCTCGGGGGCCGCTGCGGGCTCACGGCCGGGGGCCGACCCGGTGGCGACACGAGGCACGGGAGCGGCAGCCGGTCCAGCGTCGGCGGCCGCCGCGGGGACGTGGGACGGCCAGGGAACATACGCGCTCTCGGACGCGCAGCCCACCCGCCCCGTCACCTCCCCGCGCCGGGCCCCCACCTTTTCCCCCACCCCTTCCTCTTCCCCGCCCGTCTCCCGGCCGCTGAGCGGGAGTGCCTCCGTGAGGTGGTGCCGAAGGTACTGGGCGGCCAGGGTGCGCATGGCACGGGCGAGTTCGGCGTCGATGGTCTGCTGGGCCAGAGGGCGTAGACGGCGTACAAGCGCGGCGGCTTCCGCCGCTTCGGCCTCGGTGGGGGGATGGTCCAGGAACGGCTGGAAGACGTGCTCGGCGGTGAAGTCCAGGAAACGGGAGGCGATGTGCTCGACCTGTCCGCGCACCTCTCGCAGATGACCGGAGATTGCCGGGAGCGGGACACCCGCGGAATGCAGTTCGGCGGCGACGGCGAGTTCCTGCGGACTGGGGACGAGGAACGTGTCCTCCTGGCCGGGGACGCGTTCCAGGACGCCCAGGTCGACGGCCTCGGCCACCGCCTTCTCGTGGGAGGTGCCACCGAAGGCGGAGTCCAGTTCGGCACGGGTGATGCGGGTGGCCTTCTCGTCCGTCCACGGCCCGTCGATCTCGGCGACCAGGCCCAGGACTCCACCCAGGCCGCGCCCCGTGTCCCAGGCTTCGAGGAGTTCCTTGATGCTGGCGAGGGTGTAGCCGCGGTCGAGCAGATCGGAGATCTGGCGCAGCCGGGCCAGGTGGGGGGCACCGTAGACATTGGCCCGGCCGCGGCGTTCCGGGCGCGGGAGCAGCCCCCGGTCCTGGTAGGCGCGGATGGTGCGGACCGTGGCGCCGCTGAGGTGGGCCAGGTCCTCGATGCGGTACTCGGCCGACGGTGGCTGCTCGGTCACTGCGGTGCTCCTTACGGGACGGCCACCTCGGGGAGGAGGCCGCGTGACAAGGTAGCCGCCGTACGGGCGGCTGCCCTACGGGGTGGGCGCGCTCCGGGCCGACCGCCCTGCGAGGCGGCCGCCGGGCCGTGGTGCGAGGCGACCGCCGTACGGCACGACTGCCGCGCCCGGCAGCGGCCTTGGGGCGGTCGTCCCGTGCGTCGGCTGCCGGGACGTCCGGAGACCGCCATGTCACGGGCCGCCGACGGGTGAGGTGTCCATCGGCCGGCCAGACGCCGCGGGAGGGCCGGGCGGGGGCGGGCGTCCGGGTGTTACGAGAGCGCCGTGCGGCCCACCGCGCCCGCCGCGGCGCGGGCCGCCGGGGAGGAGGCGAGGTAGGAGACGGCCGCGCGGAGCGAGCCTTCCTGGGAGGGATGGTACGACCGCCGCAGGTAGCGGGGTATCGCCGTACCCAGTTCGCGCCAGCTGGGCAGCAGTCCCTTGTGGACGGCACGGTTGTGCTCGCGCAGCGAATAGCGGGAGCGGACGGCGAGTTGCGGGTCGTGCCGCAGGAGATAGGACGCGCCCCAGGTCCAGAGGTAGATCAGGACGGGGGCCGTCACGGACATGCCCAGGACGCGGCGGGCATAGCGGGCGGGTTCCTCGCCGCCGGCGTGCTGGTACATGTCGAAGGCGACCGCGCGGTGTTCGACCTCCTCGGCGCCGTGCCAGCGCAGCAGGTCGAGCATCACCGGGTCGGGCCCGGCGCGGTCCAGGCCGTCGGCATCCAGGACCCAGTTGCCGAGCACCGCGGTGAACTGCTCGATCGCGGCGATCACCGAGAGCCGGAAGCGCAGCCACTCCGCCTCGGGGACCGGCAGTCCGAAGGGCGGCTTGTCACCGAGGAGGTAGGCGAAGAGGAAGTCGACGTGCCGGGTGTAGGGGGCGGTGTCGAGGCCCTGATGGGCCAGGTGCTCCAGGACGTAGGAGTGCTGGACGCTGTGGGTGGCCTCCTGGCCCATGAACCCCTTGACGTCCTGGAGGAGTTGCTCGTCCCGGACCAGCGGGAGGGCTTCCTTGAAGACCCTGACGAACCACCGCTCGCCCGCCGGCAGCAGCAGATGCAGCACGTTGATGACGTGGGTGGCGGTGGGTTCGTCGGGTATCCAGTGCAGCGGCGTCCGGCGCCATTCGAACGCGACCCGGCGTGGCGCGATGGTGTGGTGCTCCTGGGGACGTGGCGTGCTCATGCGCGGCTCCTGACGTGCGCGGTGCTCCTGGTCTCGGTGGGGGCGCGCCGGGTGTCGTCGGCCGGCGGCGCGCCGTGTGGTGGGATTTCGGACGGGCGGGCCGGAGCGGTTACACCGGCGGCTCGATGCGGGCGAGGGCACGCAGCGCGCGCGGGGTGAAGCGGGACATCAGGTGGGCGCCGCGCGCCTCGGGGGTGACCGGCACCACGGCTTGGTTGCGGACCACCGCGCGCAGGATCGCGTCGGCGACCTTCTCCGGCGGGTAGTTGCGCAGCCCGTACATCCGTGCAGCCTTAGCCTGACGGCGCTTCTCCTCGTCGGCGGAGACGCCGGTGAAGCGGGCGGTGCTGGTGATGGAGGTGTTGACGAGCCCGGGGCAGATGGCGGAGACGCCGATGCCGCGGCCGGCCAGCTCGGCGCGCAGACACTCGCTGAGCATGAGGACGGCCGCCTTGGAGGCGCTGTAGGCGGGCAGTATCCGGGACGGCTGGAAGGCGGCGGCCGAGGCGGTGTTGACGATGTGGCCGCCCTGCCCGCGGTCCGCCATCCGCCCGCCGAAGATCCGGCAGCCGTGGATGACACCCCACAGATTGACGTCCAGGACCTTCTTCCAGTCCTCGGTGCTGGTCTCCATGAAGGAGCCGGACAGGCCGATGCCGGCGTTGTTGACCAGGACGTCCACAGTGCCGTATTCGGCGTCGACCTTGTCGGCGAGCTTCTCCATCGCCGCCTCGTCCGCGACGTCGACGACCTCGCCCCATGCCTGCGGGGCCCCGATCAGCCGCGCCATCTCGGCGGTGCGGGCGGCGCCCTCCGCGTCCCGGTCGACGGCGATGATCCGCGCGCCGGCCTCCGCGAACGCGAATGCCGTGGCCCGGCCGATGCCGCTGGCCGCGCCGGTCACCAGCACCAGCTGGCCGCCGAACCGATCGGCGTACGGGCCGGCGGCCACGACCTTCTTCGCCGGATCGCCTTCTTCCTTGGCGGAGATGAACTCGCCGATCCAGGAGATGAGTTGGTCGGGACGGGTGCGCGGCACCCAGTGCTTGGCCGGGAGGGTACGGCGGACGAGGTCGGGCGCCCACTGCTCCAGGTCGTCGTACAGCCGCGGGGAGAGGAACGCGTCGCCGGTCGGGGTGATGAGCTGGACCGGGCAGTGCGCATAGGCGTCGGCGCGCGGGCGGCGCAGCCGGGCGCGGACGTTGTCGCGGTAGAGCCAGGTGCCGTGGGCCGCGTCGGTGGGTAGCGAAGCCGTCGGGTAGCCGCCGTCCGGCACCTTCTCCACCCTCTGGAGGATGGTCGGCCAGCGCTTGCCGAGCGCGCCTTTCCAGGCCAGTTCGGGGAGGACCGGGGTGTGCAGCAGGTAGACGTACCAGGACTTGGCGCCCTGGTCGAGCAGCTGGGCGGCCCGCCGGGGGGTGGGGCGCGCCATCCGCTTCTTGATCCAGTGGCCGAAGTGGTCGAGGGACGGCCCGGACATGGAGGTGAAGGAGGCGATCCGGCCCTCCGTGCGCCGTACGGTGGCGAACTCCCATGCCTGTACGGAGCCCCAGTCGTGGCCGACGAGGTGGACCGGGCGGCCGGGGCTGACGGCGTCCGCGACGGCCAGGAAGTCATCCGTCAGCTTCTCCAGGGTGAAGCCGCCGCGGAGTGGCTGCGGTGCGGTGGATCGACCGCAGCCCCGGACGTCGTAGAGCACCACGTGGAAGCGCTCCGCCAGTCCGCGGGCGACCTCGGACCAGACCTCCTTGCTGTCCGGATAGCCGTGCACCAGCACCACCGTGGGCCGGTCCGGATCCCCGAGCTCGGCCACGCACAGATCGATGCCGCCGGTTCGCACCCGGCGCTCCCTGGCCCCCTGGAGGCCGGCCCAGGTCACCGGCGGCTGCCCCTGCCCCGGCTGCCGGTCCTGACGCCCGTCCCGTCCACGTCCCGTGTTCACGCGGCCTTCTCCTCCTGCCAGCGCCGCACATGCGGCAGATCATCGTCCAGCCAAAAGGCGCTTTCCTGCGGGTTCTTGGAGTCCGTGACGACCAGGATCTCCTCGAACTTGGCGCCGGTGCCCCGGAACCCGAGGTGTGGTTCGACCGCCCAGAGCCCCGGCTGCGGCGGGTGGTCGGAGAAGGAGTACGGGCTCCACAGAGGGGACCAGCCGTCGCGGTGCCCGTGCAGCGCGTCGGAGGCCAGGCCCTTGAGGGACTGGGTGCCGAACCCGAAGAGCGTCGGTGACCAGCGTCGCTGCTTGACCCGGTCGATCTTGTGCGCGATGACGCCGAAGGGGTAGGCGCGGTGGCGGTTGGCGTATCCCTGGCGCACCATCAGGCGGTCGACGTCCTCGTAGATCTCCTTGAGGGGGCGCCGTTCGCGGACCTCGCGCAGGATCAGTTCCCGGTGCGCTTCGAGGTCGGCGAGCAGCCGGTCGTGCACGGGGTTGAGCCCGAGGCAGCCGGAGTAGCCGATATCGGCGGTGAACCCCTTGTGGACCGGTGCCATGTCGAGGATGAAGGGCATCCCCGGCTCCAGCTCGCGGTTGGTGGGGAAGAACTGCAGCGGAATGCGGAAGTTGACGAACGCGGTGCGGTCGCCGAACCACGCGAAGGGCAGATGGAACCAGTCCTGCACCCCGCGCTCGCGCAGCCACTCGCGCTGCATCCGCGCCGCCGCGCGCTCGGTGACCCCGGGCTTGAGCTGGGCGGCCACGGCTTCCGCGCAGGCGTAGGCGAGCCGCTGCACCTCCCGGAATCCCCTGAGCTCGGCGGTGCGATCTCCGGTTGCTGCTGAGGTCGCTGAGGTGCCTGAGGCCATCGCCAACCGTCCGTCCGTAAGCGGTGCATCGCGGTACGTGCCCGTAACTTGACACTGATGAATGTGACAATGACTGGCGGCTGCGTCAAGGGGTGTGCGGCCGACGAGGCGCAGCACACGGCGATCCGGCCGGCGACCGGCCGACCGGAGGCGGTTGCTCCGGTGCTGCTCCGGTGCCGCGTACCCGCGACACCGGCCGTGGGTACCTGACCCCCTGACCTCCGGAGCGGCTGAAAGCAGGAGACCCCTACGGGCATGTAGTACCGGAGGGGTATGCGGATACCACCGCCTGGGTTGACGACGGGTGTGGAGGGCGCCACTACCGTCGAATGCGTGACAGTGATCGTGACCGAAAGCCTGAGCAAGCGGTACCCGCGGGTGACCGCCTTGGACCGGCTCTCCGTTGACATCGCCCCCGGCGTGACCGGCCTGGTGGGTGCCAACGGCGCCGGAAAGTCCACCCTGATCAAGATCCTTCTCGGCCTAGCCCCGGCCACCGAGGGCACCGCCCACGTCCTCGGCCTGGACGTCACCAAGGACGGCGGCACCATCCGTGAACGGGTCGGCTACATGCCCGAGCACGACTGCCTGCCGCCGGACGTCTCCGCCACCGAATTCGTCGTGCACATGGCGCGGATGTCCGGCCTGCCGCCGACCGCCGCCCGCGAGCGCACCGCCGACACCCTGCGCCACGTCGGGCTCTATGAGGAGCGCTACCGCCCCATCGGCGGCTATTCGACGGGCATGAAGCAGCGGGTGAAGCTGGCCCAGGCACTGGTCCACGATCCGCAGCTCGTGTTCCTGGACGAGCCCACCAACGGCCTGGACCCGGTCGGGCGGGACGAGATGCTCGGCCTGATCCGGCGCGTCCACACCGACTTCGGCATCTCCGTCCTGGTCACCTCCCACCTCCTCGGTGAGCTGGAGCGCACCTGCGATCACGTCGTCGTCATCGACGGCGGCAAGCTGCTGCGGTCCTCCTCCACGGACGAGTTCACCAAGGCCACCGCCTCGCTGGCGGTCGAGGTCACGGACACCGACGCGCATCCCGACGGCACCGAGGCGCTGCGCGCGGCCCTGGCCGCCGCGGGCGCGGTGGTGTCCACCGGCGGCCCGGGCACCGAGGGCTTCGCCTCTCCCGGGCATGTGCTGTTCGTCGAGGCGGCCGGCGAGCAGACCTACGACCTGGTGCGCGACACCGTCGCCGGGCTGGGACTCGGCCTGGTGCGGATGGAGCAGCGGCGGCACCAGATCGCCGAGGTCTTCCGGGACGCGGACGCCCGGACCGGCGCGCAAGCGGAGGGAAACGGGCCGGCGGAGCGGGACGCGGGGCGTCCCTCCGCCGTGGGCGGAGGTAACGCAGCATGAGTACGGAAACCACGCCCGGTGGGGCCTACATCCACAACATCGGCTACCGCCATTACGACGGCCCCCGCCTGGGCCGCGCGTATGCCCGGCGGTCACTGTTCTCGCAGAGTCTGCGCGGTGCGTACGGCCTCGGGCGGTCCGCGAAGAGCAAGGTGCTGCCGATGCTGCTCTTCGGGGTGATGTGCCTGCCCGCCGGGATCACGGTCGCGGTGACGGTGTTCACCAAGGCCGGCAGCCTGCCGATCGGCTACACCCGCTACGCCATCTACCTCCAGGCCGTCATCGGCCTCTATCTCGCGTCCCAGGCGCCGCAGTCGGTCTCGCGTGATCTGCGCTTCAAGACCGTTCCGCTGTATTTCTCCCGGCCCATCGAGCGGGCCGACTACGTCATGGCGAAGTTCGCGGCGATGGCCAGCGCGCTGTTCATCCTCACCGCAGCGCCGCTGGTGATCCTCTATGCCGGGGCGCTGCTGGCGAAGCTCGACTTCCTCGACCAGACCAAGGGGTTCGGCCAGGGGCTGGTCTCCAGCGCCCTGCTCTCGCTGCTGTTCGCCGGGATAGGGCTGGTGGTCTCGGCGCTCACCCCGCGCCGCGGGTTCGGCGTCGCCGCCGTGATCGCCGTACTCACCATCCCGTACGGCGCCGTCAGCGCCGTCCAGGGGATCGCCTCCTTCCGGGGCAGCGAAGCCGCCGTCGGCTGGCTCGGACTGTTCTCCCCCATCACGCTGATCGACGGTGTGCAGTCGACGTTCCTGGGGGGCAGCAGTTCGTTCCCCAACGGCCAGGCGCCGTCGACCGGCGCCGGAGTCGTCTACGTGCTCGTCACGCTGCTCCTCATAGCCGGCTGCTACGCCCTGCTGATGCGGCGCTACCGGAAGGCCGGCCTGTGACCGCCTGCCCGACGCCCGACCACCACTCTTCAAGGAATGGGCTGCGCCCATGAGCACTCTTCGCATCGACCATGTCTCGCGCTGGTTCGGGAACGTCGTCGCCGTCAACGACATCTCGATGACCATCGCCCCCGGCGTCACCGGCCTGCTCGGCCCCAACGGCGCCGGAAAATCCACCCTGATCAACATGATGGGCGGCTTCCTCGCCCCCTCCAACGGCACCGTCACCCTCGACGGGACGACGATCTGGCGCAATGCGGGCAGCTACCACCACATCGGCATCGTGCCGGAGCGGGAGGCGATGTACGACTTCCTCACCGGCCGTGAATTCGTGGTCGCCAACGCCGAGTTGCACGGCCTCGGCCGGGCCGCGGCGGCCCGGGCGCTGGCCACCGTCGAGATGGAGTACGCCCAGGACCGCAAGATCTCGACCTACAGCAAGGGCATGCGGCAGCGCGTGAAGATGGCCTCCGCGCTGGTCCACGACCCGTCCGTGCTGCTGCTCGACGAGCCGTTCAACGGCATGGACCCCCGGCAGCGGATGCAGCTGATGGAGCTGCTGCGGCGGATGGGCGACGAGGGCCGTACGGTCCTGTTCTCCTCGCACATCCTGGAAGAGGTCGAGCAACTGGCCTCGCACATCGAGGTGGTGGTGGCAGGCCGGCATGCCGCCTCCGGCGACTTCCGCAAGATCCGCCGGCTGATGACGGACCGGCCGCACCGCTATCTCGTACGGTCCGACAACGACCGGGCGCTGGCCGGGGCGCTCATAGCCGATCCCTCGACCGCCGGCATCGAGGTGGACTTCGCCGAGGGTGCGCTGCGTATCCAGGCCGTCGACTTCGGCCGGTTCACCGAGCTCCTGCCGCGGGTCGCCCGCGACCACGGCATCCGCCTGCTGACCGTCTCGCCCTCCGACGAGTCGCTGGAATCCGTCTTCTCGTACCTCGTAGCGGCCTGAGGCCAGAAAGGAGCCCTGAGGCAGCATGTCCACGACCTCTCCGACGGCCCCGCCGGCGCCCGCCGCCGCACCCAAGGCCGCGTTCTTCCACCCGACCGTCGCCCGGCTCACCTACCGCGCCCTGCTCGGCCGGCGGCGCGCCCTGATCCTCTTCGCGCTGCCCGCCATGCTGGTGGTCATCGCGGTCATCGTCCGCGCGCTGACCGGTGCCGACGACACCACCGCGAGCGGCATCCTCGGCGGCTTCGCGCTGGGCACGATGGTCCCGTTGATCGGGGTCATCGCGGGGACGGGCGCGATCGGGCCGGAGATCGACGACGGCTCGGTGGTCTATCTCCTGGCCAAGCCGGTGCCGCGCTCGACGATCATCTTCACCAAGCTGCTGGTCGCGATCGGTGTGACGGCCGCCTTCTCGGCGATACCGGTCCTGGTGGCCGGATTCGTCCTCAACGGCAACAGCCAGCAGATAGCCGTGGCGTATGCGGTGGCGGCGGCGGTCGCCTCGGTCGCCTACAGCGCCCTGTTCCTCCTCTTCGGCACGATCACCCGGCACGCCGTGGTCTTCGGCCTGGTCTACGCCCTGGTCTGGGAGGCGTTCGTGGGGACCCTCGTCCCCGGCGCGCGGACCCTCAGCGTCCAGCAGTGGGCCCTCGCCGTAGGCCAGAAGATCGGTGCCGAGGGCGCCCTGAGCTCGGACGTCCAACTGCCGCTCGCCGTCAGCCTGCTGATCGGCGTCACGGTCGCGGCGACGTGGTACGCGGGACGGCGGCTGAAGGCGCTCACACTGGCGGGCGAGGAGTAGACGGGGAGCAGCGGAGATCGGAGCGGCCGGGGCGGGGCGGTGCCGACGGGTGGTGCGCAGCCACCGCCGGTGCGGCCTCCGGTGCCGGTCCGTCCGCCGTTCCGGTCGGCCCACGGTCCCGGTCCGTCCGCCGGCCCCGGTCACTCCGCCGGTGCCGGTCGGCCCACTGTCGTACAGCAGCCCTGCAGCCCTGTCGCTCTGCCGTCGGGCTCGGGCTTCGGTCGGGTTGCCCTGGTGTGGGGGCCGGCGTGAGCAGTGCCGTTTCGTCCAGCGGTGCCGTTTCGTTCAACGGTGCCGTTTCGTCCGGGGGCGGGCTAGCCGGCGTTCGCGGTGGTGTGCTTCTGCTGGTTGTTGAACTCGCGGACGTTCCGCAGGTGTTCCTGGTAGTTGGCGGTGAAGCGGGTGTCGCCCGGTTTGACGGTGACGAAGTAGAGCCAGTCGCCCGCCGGTGGGGCGCTTGCCGCCTTCAGCGCGTCGGCACCCGGATTGTCTATCGGGGTGGGCGGCAGGCCCTCGTTCCGGTACGTGTTGTACGGGCTTTCGGTCCGGGTGTCGGAGTGGCTGGTGTGGAGGGTGCTGCGGCCCAGCGCGTAGTTGATCGTCGAGTCCATCTGCAGCGGCATGTGTTTCGCGAGCCGGTTCTCTATCACCCGGGCGACCTTGCCCATGTCGGCCGGGCTGTCGGCCTCGGCCTGCACGATGCTGGCGATCACGACGGTGCGGTAGGCGGTGATGCCGTCGCCGGCGAGCCGCTGGTCGGCGGTTTTGACCATGTACGTGAGGAGCGACGTCGGGGTGGTGTCCGAGCGGATCGGGTACGTCGCCGGGAAGAGATAGCCCTCCGCGTTGCCGTTCGCCGCGGTGGGCAGCGGGAGGTGCGCGGTCTTGGCGGCCTTCGCGGTGGTGCCGTCCGGCAGGTGCAGGGCCCGGTCGGCGGCGGCGTAGACCTGTGAGGCCCGCTGCCCCTCCGGGACCGTCAGCTCCCCTTGCTGCCGCTCGCGCAACAACCGCGGCACGATCAGTACGGCGAGGATGGCCACGACACACAGGACGGCGATGAGAAGGAGCCAGCCGGTGCGGGAGAGCCGTGGGCCGGGCCGGCGAACGGTGTGCTGAACATCGCTCATGGGGGGCACGGTAGGGCAGACGGCGGGGGTGTGGGGCGTTCCGGACGTGCGGAGCGCGGGTGGGGGTTCAGTCACCCCGCCCGTCCCGTAATCGGGGCTCTTGACCAGGGCTCTTGACCGGGGCTCTGCTCCGGCCCCGGAAGCCCTCAAGTCCGGTGGGCTGTATGCCCACCGGAGTCGTGACCGGATGCGGTCGGCGCCACGGTTCAGCGCCGGTCTCCTGGCGCTGAACCGCGAACGCGGCGTCGTTTCGGCGGGGTTCGGGTAGGCGTCCTGTCAGGGGGCGTTAGGCGTCCTCTCCGATGCGGCGGTCGCGGCCCGCGCCCAGGCCCAGGAGGGACAGGCCCGCGCACACGGCGAGAAGGAGGAGGAGCGGGACGGTCCAGCCGGAGGTGGCCTGGTGGACGGCGCCCAGGGCCAGGGGGCCGGCGGCGGCGAGGAGGTAACCGCCGGTCTGGGACATGCCGGAGAGGCGGGCGGCGGTGTGGGCGTCGCCGGAGCGGAGGACCATCATGGTCAGGGCCAGGCCGAGGGCGCCGCCCTGGCCGATGCCGAGGACCGCCGCCCACAGCCAGGCGCCGGCCACCGGGGCGGCCAGCAGGCCCGTGACGCCACAGGCCATCAGGGCGGAGACGGCCACGCCCAGCAGCCGCTGACGGCGCATCCGGCCCGCGAGCATCGGCACCACGAACGAACCGGCCATCTGCACCAGCGTGCTGAAGGCGAAGACCAGGCCCGCCTCGCTCTTGCCCATGCCGTGATCGGTGAAGATCGTCGGCATCCAGGCGATGATCACGTAGGCGATCAGCGACTGCGAGCCCATGAAGAGCGTGACCTGCCAGGCGAGCGGCGAGCGGCTCAGCTTCGGGCCGGATGCCGTGCCGTGGGCGGGAGTTGCCGCCGCCGCGCCGTGGTGCTCCCCCACAGCTTGAAGGGCAGGGGAGTGGCCCCCACCGCGGCGGGCGATGACGGCCTGGGGGATCCAGACGAGTGCGGCGACGGCGGCGAGCAGGGCCCAGGAGACGAGGGAGCCCTGCCAGCCGCCGAGGGCGTTCTCCAGGGGGACGGCGGAGGCGGCCGAGAGGGTGGCCCCCATGATCATCGCGGTGGAGTAGAGCGCCGTCATACCGGCCGCTCGGTCCGGGAAGTCCCGCTTGATCAGGCCCGGCATCAGGACGTTGAGCAGGGCTATGGACGCGCCCACCACCGCGCAGCCCGCGAAGAGCGCCGCCACCGGCGGGGCGATGCGCAGCGCGATGCCCCCGCACAGGGCCACCAGCGCGCCGCACAGCACCGCCTCGGTGCCCCAACGGCGGGCCAGTTTCGGGGCGATGATCGAGCCGAGGCCCATGAAGACCAGCGGGACGGTGGTCACCAGGCTGCTGGCGGTGGCGGCGAGGTGGAAGTGGTGCGCTATTTCGCCGACCAGGGGGGAGACGCCGGCGAGGGCGGCGCGCATGTTCACCGCGGCGAGGACGATGCCGGTCAGGAGGAGGGCGGGGTGTGTCCGCAGCCGGTGGCGGGCGCTGGCGACCTGCGGCGTCGCGACCAGGTCCTCCTCGGCGTCGATCATGTCGATCACGTCGATCGCGCTCGTCCCGTTGACGCCTTCGGTCCTGTCGGTCGCGTTGGTCGTGCTGGCCGCCTCGGTCGTGCTGATCGTGCTGGCCGCGTCGATTGCTCCGCTTGCCCCGACCCCCTCGGGCCGGTGGGGCGGGGTGGTGGAGGCCGTCGGGGGAGCGGTGGGGGGAGCGGCCGAGGAGGCGTTCACGGGGGCTTCGGACCTGGGCCCAGACATGCGTGTGTACCAGCCAATCGTGCGGGAGGTGGGGGTGAAGGCGTGCGGAGGACGAACGTGGAGGGGAGCGGGTCGGCGAGGGAACGGGCTTGGAGGCCGGCCCGTGAGGGAGGGGTGGGGCGGCGGCCTAGTGAGTGGTGGGCTCGGTGGTGGCCAAGAGGGCTTCCACGGCCCGTTTTGGCCTCTCCAGGAGGTTGCGGGTGGCGCGCTCCGCGGCCTCGGGGTCGCCGTGGGCGATCGCGTCCAGGACGGCGCGGTGGTCGCCGTGCAGGATCCTTGGCATCGCCTGGTCGTCGAGCGCGGTGACCAGGGCCTCGCGGACCGAGCTGCTGAACCACGTATAGGTCGCCGTCAGCGCGGAGTTGTGGGCGGCCTCGACGACGGCCCGGTGGAAGGCGACGTCGTGGTCGGCGTAGAGCTCCAGGTTGCCGGAGCGGGGATGGCCGTCGGCGCCCTCCAGTTCGGCCTGGGCGTCCAGGGCGGCCCGCATGCGCTCCAGGTCGGCGGGCTCGTGCCGGAGTGCGGCCAGGCGGGCGGCCTCGGCCTCCAGGGCGATGCGCAGTTCGAGGACGTCGCGGATCCCGGCCCGCTGGACGCCGCGCATGACCTCGGCGGGATCCGCGGTGGAGACGACGAAGGTGCCCTCGCCCTGACGGGAGCGCAGCATTCCGGCGTGTACGAGGACCCGGATGGCCTCGCGGACGGTGTTGCGGCCGACCTGGAGCTGTTCGGCGAGGGCGTGCTCGGTGGGGATGCGGGTCCCCACCGTCCATTCCCCGGCGGCCAGTTGGGAGCGCAGGGCCTCGACGACAGTGTCGACCAGGGACTGCCGTCCGGCCGCCTGGAGTGCCATACCGCTGTCCCGCTTCCTGTCGTGTCGTCGTCGTTCTCGGTTATCGCCGGTCCGGTATCGCCGGTCCGGGATCACCAGGCTGTGTCGCCGGTCCGGCCGGTTGCTCGGTGGCTCCAGTTGCCCAGTCATCCTACAACCGATGGTTTCACTGTACATGGATGCCTGGGTGCGTACGGAGGCCGGCGTGCGCATCGATGCCCGTACGGCGACGCCCCCACTGGAGGCAGCGGGGGCGGACGGAACTGGGAGCGCGGGGAGAAACCGGAGGAAGAGTGGGCGGGGCGAGGAGGGGGATGGTGAGGGATCCCCCTCCTCGCCCTCGCCCGGTCCTACAGCCCGATGTCGCGCTCCTGGATGTCCGCCAGCGACTCGCGGCGGACGAGCAGCCGGGCGTGGCCTGCCGTGACGGCGACGACCGGGGGGCGGCCGACGAGGTTGTAGCCGGAGGCCATGGAGAGGTGATAGGCGCCGGCCACGGGGACGGCGATCAGGTCTCCGGGGCGGATGTCGCCGGGGAGGTGGACGTCGGAGGCGAGGACGTCGCCCGCCTCGCAGTGGCGTCCGACGACGGTGACCGGTTCGGTCGCGGTGCCCGAGCGGCGGCCGACCAGCCGGGGCGCGTAGCGCACCCCGTAGAGTGCGGGCCGCGGGTTGTCGCTCATTCCGCCGTCCACCGCCACGAAGGTGGTGGAGCCGGTGCGTTTGACGGAGAGCACGCGGTAGAGGACGACTCCGGCCGGGCCGGCGATCGCCCGCCCGGGTTCGACGGCGAGCCGGGGCACCGGCAGGCCGGCCGCCGCGCAGCCGCCGGCCAGCTCGGCGCGGATCTTGGTGGCGAGTCCGGCGACGTCGAGGGCGGCCTCACCGGGGCGGTACGCGACGCCGTGGCCGCCGCCCAGGTCCAGTTCGGGGAGCGTGATGCCGTGCTGCTCCCGGACGCGGGCCAGCAGGCCGACCAGCCGCCGTACGGCCGAGAGGTAGGGCTTGACGGTGGTGATCTGCGAGCCCAAGTGGCAGTGCAGGCCGACCAGTTCGAGGCGCGGCTGGTTCAGTACGCGGGTGATGGCGTGCTGTGCGGAGCCGTCGGCGATGGACAGTCCGAACTTCTGGTCCTCGGTTCCCGTGCGGATCTTGGCGTGGCCGCCCGCGGCGATCCCCGGGACGACCCGGATCAGCACCTTCTGCCGGGTCCCCGCCGGGACCGCGGCGGCCAGCCGGGCGATCTCCGAGGTGCTGTCGATCACTATCCGGCCGACGCCGAGCCGCAGCGCGGCCCGCAGGTCCGCGGGGCTCTTGGCGTTGCCGTGCAGCACGATCCGCTCGGGCGGGAAGCCGGTGGTGACGGCCAGCTCCAGTTCGCCGGCGGAGCAGACGTCCAGGCCCAGCCCTTCCTCCGCAACCCAGTGCGCCATGGCGCGGCACAGGAACGCCTTGGCCGCGTAGTAGACATCGGTGTCCGGGAAGGCCCGGAGGTAGGCGCGGCAGCGGTTGCGCACCTCGTCCTCGTCCAGGACGTAGGCGGGGGTGCCGAAGCGCTCGGCGAGTTCGGTCAGCGGGACGCCGCCCACGGCGAGATCGTCCTGGGAGAGGGGGACGACGGACGCGGGCCAGATGGCGAGCGGGTCGGCACAGGCGCCGGTGTCACGGGTGGCGGTGTCACGGGTGGCGGTCCGGGTGGCGGTGCGCGGCCCGGGGGCCTGGGGTGCCGCGCCGGATACCGGATCGGTCCGGGGCACCGCGGTCTGGGGCAGTGTGCTGTGGCTCATGGTGGGGGTGCCCCTTCCTCAGACGGCCCGTAGGTGGTGCCTGCGGGAAACTTCGGGGGCGAACCGCGGATCCACGGTCACGATCGTCGCCCCGACGGGCTCGGCCAGCGCGCGCAGCGCGGGCTCGGAGAGCCGTACCCAGGGCTGGCCGCCGCCGAGGGCCTCGGCCAGTCGCTGCGGTGAGGTGAAACCGACGGCGGTCCGGCCGCCGAGCGGGGTGCGGAACAGGCGGGTCGTGCAGCCCGCGGGTCCCGGCCGGACGGGGACGAACAGAGGTCCGGCCGGGACATGATCAGAAGGCTCGGGATCTTCCGCGTAGAGATGGTGGGACACGGCGTTGCTCCTCGACGGGACGGCCCCGGACCGGTGGAAAACGCGTATGCCGGGGCTCGCCACAGACGCTATGCCCGGTCCTCCGGGCAGAGCGCCGCCTGCTGACGCATCATTGACGGCTTGTCTACGTCACTTGACGCGATGCTGCTGCCGGTGGCCGTTGCACGGACCTGAGGGGCGCGTTCCGGTCGCGGAGAGGTGAGCGGTGGTGGGCGGAACGTGATCGCAGAGGCGGTCCCGGGCCTGGTCCCGCGGCCACGCCGGTCCGGCCTCGGCGGGCGGCGGTCCGGCACCGGTCGGGCACCGGTTCGGCCGGCGAGCGGGTCAGCCGATAGTGGTCCTCCGCTGCTGATCTTGACGCCGGTACCCGCCCCCGCGACCGTGGCAGTGTCCCCGTCCCGTCCCTCCGGGGAGCCCCCCCACCCTCGGGCGCCGTCCCCGCTCCTTCCCTTGCCCTTGACCTTGACCTTGACACTGTGGCAAGCGCTCCACTGGAAGGCGTCATGTTCACCATCGGAGATTTCGCGAGGTACGGCCGTGTCTCGGCCCGGATGCTGCGTCATTACGACGCGATCGGGCTGCTGCGCCCGGCCCGTACGGATCCTGCCAGCGGCTACCGCTTCTACGAGGCGGCCCAACTCGCCCGGCTCAACCGCATCATCGCGCTCAAGGATCTCGGGTTCGGCCTCCAGCAGGTGGCGGCGATCCTGGACGAGCAGGTGAGTGTGCCGGAGTTGCGCGGCATGCTGCGGTTGCGGCAGGCGGAGCTGGCGGCGGCGCGGGCCGCGGCCGGCGCGCGGCTGGCGCAGGTCGAGGCGAGGCTCCGCACGATCGAGAGTGAGGGACACATGTCCGCCGACGACGTGGTGCTCAAGCGCACCGAAACGGTCCTGCTCGCGGAGTTGAGCGGGTTCGCCGCCGGCTACGGTCCGCAGGACATCGGCCCGGTCATCACGCCGCTGTACGAGGAGTTGTGCCGCCGGCTGGCGGCGTCCGGGATGACGCCCTCGGGGCCGGGGCTGGCGTATTACGAGGACGCCCCGGACGCCGGGGAGGTCCCGGAGGGGCGGCGCGGCGGCAGCGGTCAGGGGGAGGGCGGTGCCGAGGGCGGCGGGGACGGCGGCGGCGAGGCGATCGTCGTGCACGCCGGATTCGTGATCAGCCCCGAGGCGTTGGCAAAGGCCGCCCCCGGCACCGTGGTTGACGGTACGACCCGCACCCCCAGGCCCGTCCCGGGCCTCGGGTTCGACGTCGTCACGCTCCCGGGCCTCGACCTCGCCGCGACCGTCGTGCACCGCGGCCCGATGAGCCGGATCATGCCGACCGCGCAGAGCCTCGCGCACTGGATCGACGCCAACGGCTACCGCTCCGCCGGGTATGCCCGGGAGCTTTACCTGGAATGCCCAGAGGATCAGGAGAAGTGGGTGACGGAGATCCAGGAGCCGGTCGTCCGGGTGTCCGACCGCGGATGACGGAGCATCAGGGACAGGTGG